>JBEKLA010000122.1:0-11642 GCA_050010455.1 Binataceae bacterium (SeqCode)
GCAAAGCACCGCCCATCCCGCGAGCACTCCGGCGACTGCCGCGCGCCCAGCGTCGAACCGAAGCCGATCGGTCGCGAGCAAATAAAACGACACGAATATGCACACCGCCGCGATCGGTTCGCCCGTCATCTCGGTCGCATAGGGAAACATGATCGTGGCGAACGCCAGGATGAGCGCGAGCGCCACCGCGCGTCCCGGAGGCGCGCCCACGAACAGCGCGAAGCGATGCATCACGACGCACGACATCGCGACCAGCAATCCCGTGGAGAAGACGATCGTCAGGTATGTCGTAAGCGCCCAGTAGAGCGGCTCGTTGCGGCTTTCGATCGGGCTCAGCGTGTTGCTGAAGAAAAACCACGCCGGTATCCCGGTGAACGCTCCTCCAGGAGCTTTTACCGAATAGAGGTGCGCGCCTGCCTTCGCGCTTACCGAAACAATGTCGGCGGTGTTGTAGCCGCAATAGCCGTCGACCCAGATCGTGCGGCGCTCTATCAACGAGCGCATCAGATCGAATCGTGCGCCTGTGCCGTGGTCGGACGCCTGGTAGAAATACGCGAAGCTTATAAACGTTACGAGGAAGAGGGCGACCTCGATCCGCCAATTGGGGTGCCGTTCCCAGGTCACGGGAGTGGGCTTCGGCGCCAGCCGGCGCATCGCGTCGGTGAACTTGCGCAGCGTCGTTGTTAGTGTTGTCGGGACTCCTCCGCTAAACCGCCGCCACGCCACAAAGCCGATTACTGCCGCGGCGATGAGAAGTTCGACAGCGATCGGGATCGGGTTCCCTCCCGTTGATGGCGCCTGTGTCGCCGGCCGCGGCGCGCCCGCCGGATGGCGGATCACGTCGAGATCGTACGTGAAGGCCGCATCCGCGTTCGCGGGCGGCGCTTCGATTTTGACCGCCCGTAGATCGCGGCAAAACGCCTTGCCGGTATTCAGCGAAGAAAATCCGCCAAGACGGCAGGCCAGCGAAACGTCAGCTCCGGGGTCGCCGACCTTGAGGTAAAACCCTAGCGTCTGCCAATCGACGGTTCCGCGCAGATGCGGAGAAGTGATCCCGTCTTCCAGGATACTTATGTTCGCACCGCTGCTTTCTTGCGGAATCCCCTCGGCGCGGACGCTTGCCGTGAAGTGATACCAGCCGGGCGCGAGATGGATATCCTGTGCCCAATAGGCGTCGTTGGCCTTGGTGCTGGAAACCTCGAGTTCGCTCGGTTTGCCCGGAAGATGATTCCATCGATAAGTCGTGAACTCGGGCCCGCTCTTCCATCCCGCGGTTCGCCACTTATCCGGCCGGTTCCCGGAACCGCGGATTAGATCCCCGTTAGGAAGGACATTTTCCTGAGTGTCGGCGCGCACCAGACCTGCGCTGCCAAGGATCCAAACCGCCAGGAGTGCGATGACGCAAATCGCTTCGATCGCGAACGGACGAGAAGCGGGGCGCTCGATCGGCGACGCAGAAGGACGGCCGTTCGGATGCCGTGCCCTAGGAGGCTTTGGGTGTATTCTCGGCACGGTCGGCATCGTATCAGATGATGCTGAAAACTAGCGTCCGGCACAAACGGGGCAAGAACATTGTCGGGCGCCGCCCCTGCCGGGCCCTTGAACGAAGCTGCGGCGGATGACAATTTGCGATATACAATTTGCGGGGATAAGCATTGAATCGATTGCGAGCCACAGCCGGATCTCCATGATCGATGTCCAGGGGAGATCCGCGCCGTTTCCAACGGCGGCCTTTCGGACGCTTCGCGTCATACCGATCTTTGCGCTTTTGTGCCTGTTCGCGATTGGCGGCCACGCCAAAGCCAGCGACAACATTCTAGTCAACGGAGATTTGACCAAGGGCTCCGGCAATCAGCCCGATCATTGGAAGACTGACGCCTGGAAAAACGAGCCCTCCTATACGACCTATCATTGGGACCGCGCTACTAACGAACTCGAAATTTCAAGCACGAAGCCTAACGACGCGCGATGGGCGCAGTCGATGCACCTCGATCCGGGCTGGTACCATTTCACGGCTGACATTCGCACCGAAGGAGTCGGCCAGGATCCGAATCTTGGCGGCGCCTGCCTGGCCATCCTGGAAGACGGAATCGTCTCGCAGCAACTGCGCGGCACCAACAACTGGCAGACGGTCGGATTATACCTGAAGGTGGGCAATTCCAGTGCCGACCTTCAGGTTGGATGCCGGCTGGGTGGATACGCATCCCTCAACACCGGCAATGTCTTCTGCCGTAATCTCCAGGCGGTCAAGATCGCGGCGCCACCGGCGAACGCGGCTCAAGAATACGATCTCGATCAGATTCGAGGCGGTGGAACCGCGCCGGCGCCGGCCGCGTCGCACGCGTCAAACACCGTCCTGATGATCTTGATTGCGCTCGCGACGCTGCTGGTCGTGGGACTGATCGAAGGAAAGCGATTTCTTGGCGGAGCTATCGAAGCGGTCGGGTCGGCTCGACGTCGGACGCGATCGTGGCCGAAGCGCGCACCGTCGGCTCGGCAGCATCCGCTAGAGGAAACCGGGCCCGAAGAGGCTCCTGTTGAAGAAGAGGCTGCCATCGAGGAAGAGGTTGAGCTTCCGCAAGAGGTAGAGGAGCCGGGAGAGCGGAGTCGGACGAATTACCTGCCGACGCTGGCCGTCGCCGTCGCGGCTTTTTGCGTGGCGATGCTGGCTATCCGCCGATTGGACGGGACGCCGCATGCGGTCAATTTCACGGCGGGGCTGCGTGGCCTGACTAAAGTCCTTCCGGAAACCGGCGTCGCGTTGCTGAAACTGTGGTCGTTTTGGGCCTTGAGCGCCGCGGTAGTTGCGGGCCTGCTACTGCAATTCGCTCCCGAGATGGAACTGTTCGACGTGATCCTCGCCGGCGCGGGCGGAGTCTGGGTTGTCGCGTGGCTGCTCGGTCATCTGCTTGGGCCGATCGGTCTTTTCCGACCCGTCACGATTTGGATCATCCTTGCCGCAGGTATCTTCCAGATATGGCGAAGACCACCCACGCTGCGGCGGACGCCGCTGACTGCGGGACAAAAGCTGGCGCTGCTTGGCGTCGGCCTTCTCACGATCGCCATGCTCCCGCTCGAGCTCGGTTCGCCCGTGGCGCCGTATATGGACGTTCTGTCGTATCCGGCTTCCGTGCAGCGAATCCTTTCGTTCGGCGTTTACCTTCCTTTCGACAACGATCCGTATGGATGTTGGGGGCCGCGCACCCAGACCCCGGGCCTCGAACTGTTCTTCGCGATGCTCGGGATGGGCAGCCGCGTGAAGCTTGGCGTTCTCGCGCAAAGCGGATTGACCGTGCCAGTGATGGCGCTGCTGATCCTGGCGACCTATCGCTTTGGGGCAACTTTTGCCAACGACATCGCGGGAGGCATGGCCGCGTTGTTTCTGTTTTTCACCACGATCTTCCGCAGGTCGACCGGGATGCGCGGGACCGCGGTCGATTTCGCCTTGGTCGCGCTCGGCCTCGCCTTTTTTCTTGATCGTCGCCGGCGCCGCAGCCTGATGGCGATCGGGGCGCTTATTTTGGGCACCTCGGTAGCCGTACATGCGATCGACGGCGGTCTTGCGATTTTCGTCAGCGCCGTCGGCGCACTGCTCTGGCTCGCTGATCGCGACTGGGAACGTTTCGTTGCAGGCGTCCTGTGCCTGGCAGGCGCGGTCCTGTTCGCTGCGCCTGAATTCGCGATCGCGCTTGCCAAGCCGATTCCTTACCCGCTGATGCCGATTGCCCAGATCGCTGGAATCGGATTGATCCTGTGGTCGGTGCGTGATGTGATGGACAGCGAGGCTCAGGCGCTGAGATTTGGCTCCTGGCCGAGCAAGGCGCTGATCGGCTTGCTGATAGCGGCCATCGTTTATACGCATGCCACGTCGCACAATTCACTTTTCGAACAACTGATCAACCAATTCCCGCTGTTGTTCCTTTTTGCGGTGGTAGGGCTTTTTGTCTGGGCCGCATTTATCGAGTATTTTCCGCCGTCAAATGGGGCAGCGCTCTTGGCTTTTGCTCTGTTGCTCGGGGCAAGCTTGCCACGCATCCTCGATTATCTTGCGCAACTAGGTATCGGCGAAGCGTTTAGCTCGGGCGTTAATGATATCGGCTTTAAGCTCGAAGAATACTGGTGTCCATATTTCCTGGTTTTTCCTGCCGCGATGCTTTTCGCGCTCCTATACGGCCTTAGACGCCGCACCAGGCCGGTGGTGGTGCTTGCCCTGCTGACGATTCTTATTTATCCGTGGTACCAGCGGTCGGACGTCAGCGACGATTACACCGAGCACTCGATCTCGGAAGAATGGGGAATCGGGCTCTCCACCGCTGAAGGCGGGTTTTGGTTCACGACTCATGATAGTCGCTGGACGATGGGACCGGCGGATTTCGCGCTGGTGGATTTCTTACGCAAGGAACAAGCTGATGGGCGCATTACTACCGGCACCCACATCCTTCACGTCGCGCGCAACGCGAACGTGTTCAACGACTTTAACCGCTATTCCGTTTTCACCGGTATCGACGACGACCCGATTGTCTACGATATCCCGGCCACTGACCTGGGATGGTTTGCGGGCGGAAGAGTGAGACCGATTACAGAGCTGCAGCAGGCCTTGGCCAAACATCCGCCCTATATCCTGGAGCAGACGCCACCCCCGCCATGGATGAAGCAACCGCCCGACGGCTACGACGAAGTGTTTCATCGAGACGGTCTTCGGCTGTTCCGTCGGCGCCCGTCCTGAGGTTTGCAAAGTGTTACTATCCGCGTGAGCGGCACAAACTCGAAGTGATAAAGGGCATCGGAAGATGAACAGAGCCAGCGTCGCACAGGGTGAAAGCCGAGAAGGTGCGTGCACCCTCGACGGTGTCTGGCCGCTCGTCAAGGCTTGGCGCGTCGCGATAGCTGGTTCGATCGCTTTCGCCGCCGCGATGACGATTTACCTCTTCACCATGATGCCGGGACCGGCATTTATGGACACCGGTGAGTTTCAGACTGTGACTTACGTTCTCGGTGTCGCGCATCCGACCGGCTATCCGCTGTACACGATCGTCGGCAAAATCTTCGGTACGTTAGTGCCAATTGGATCCTGGGCCTACCGCATGAATTTGTTGTCGGCGTTGTCCGTGGCGATAGCTGGCGCGCTGCTGACGATGCTCTCGCTTCGCTATCGCGTCTCGCCGCTCGTCGCAGTGGTCGCTGCGCTCGGTTTCGTGTGCTCGCTGAACACCTGGAGGGCAGCCGATCACGCCGATCCTTACACTCTGACCGTGATGATCGGCGCGGCGCTCTGGTTGATGGGCGTGAAGTGGAAGGAAACCGGAGAGCGCCGTTGGTTGTGGACGATGGCGCTGCTCTCCGGTGTCGGACTGGGCAGTGCCGGAGTGCTGTCGATGGAGCTGCCGGCCATCATTCTGTACGTGCTTATCGCGCAGCCGCGAAAGTTCTTCTGGCCGCCGACCATGATCGTGGCGGGATTACTAGGCGTCGTCGGACTGGTCGGCATCTATCTCTATCTGCCGCTTCGCGCGTCGATGCATCCGCCGCTCAACTACGGGAACACGTACACCTGGCAAGGCTTCCAGTTCGTCGCGCTGGGCGGTCAGGTCGGCGGAATCATCAACTACCTGACCTGGGCAGGTCTTCGGATGTTCCTGAACGCGTTGCCTCGGGTTGTCGACTGGTATAGCGAGTGGCTTACTCCCGTTGGGCTGGCGCTGGTGGCGTTGCTGGCTGTGATCGGTCTGGCAGCGCTCGCCGTTCGTGAATGGCGCCTGGCCTTATGCGTCGCGCTTGGCCTGATAACTCCTGTCTATCCGACGCTCACGATGCCGATTAACGACACCACGCACTACGTGTTGATCTCTAATTGGCTGCTGTTTTTCGTGGCGGCGATTGGTGCGGAGGTCCTGGTTATGGGCCCCATCCGGAACCTCAAGTACGGCTCCTTCCGCCAGTCTCTGACGCCGATAGCCTGCGCGGTTCTGTTGTGGCTGCCGTTCGCTCTGGCCCAAACCAACTGGAGCAGTGCCGATATGCACGGATACCATGATGCCGACATTCTCGCGCGGGAAGTATTCCGCGCCGTCAAACCGAACGCGGTGGTTTTCTGCTGGTGGGGCCCGAGTAACGCGCTATGGTACGGACATTACGTCGAGGGTCTTCGCCCGGACGTCGAGGTTTACGACGACAGCACTACCGTCGACCGAGGCTGGGGAGGCGTGACGCCGGCCATCGGCCACTTTTATCCCGCGCGGCCGGTTTACTCGCTTCCCTACGGGGATCAGCTCGACTCTATACAAAAGAAATATGAGATGCGGCTGGCCGCGAACTTCACTGTTTTCGGACAATCGATGTATGAGGTTGTGGGGCCAAGCCGGCCATTGCCCGCGAGGGCGCCTGATCACCGGTGATTTCGTCGGTGCGTGATTTAGCTCGCTCGATTCGCGATCTGTCAGCGATTAAGGGCGAGGCTCTTTGGGTTGGGATCGGCTCGATCGCGTTTGCCTTGGCGTTCGCTTGGCCGATCCTGGACCATCTCGGGCAGTTCGGCGCCTTTCATGATTGGGAGTTCATAACCTCACTTCACTGGGTGCCGTACTACACGGTTGCTCACTTCCATCAGTTTCCGCTATGGAACCCGTACAAGTGCGGCGGGATGCCGATGTTCGGCAATCCGCAATCGCGGATACTCACTCCGTTTTTCCTGCTCCATCTGCTCGCCGGGCCGGTGCTGGGATTGCAACTGGAAGTTATTCTTCACTTGGTAGTCGCTTGGATTGGCGGCTACGTGCTGGGCCGCGTGATCGGACTGGGGCCTTTGGCTTGCGTCGTATGCGCTTCGATCTTTCCCGCGAGTTCGTGGTTTTACCTGCACATCGGTGAGGGGCACCTCGTATTTTTGCCGGCTGCGTATATGCCTTGGGTTGCGGCGTTGTTCTATATGGCCGTCGACCGCAAGAGACTATTGCTGGCGGCCCTGGCTGGATTACTGATTGCCCTGATTTTCTTCGAGGGCGGGCTCTATCTGGGGATCTTCGCCGGCATCATGATCGCTTCCATCGCGTTGCCGATGATACTGACTCGATGGAGTCTTTGGCCGCTGTGGTCGGGGCTGACGGTCGCAGTTTTCACTGGCGGTTTCTCCGCGATCAAGTTGCTGCCAACCGTCGATGTGTTTCGTATGTATCCGCGCGGCGCGATGGGCGGTGAATCCAATCCCTGGTGGGTAATCAAGATCTGCCTCTTCTCACACTATCAGGACATTTTGCGCAACGGACCCGGATCGTTCGGATTTCAGGAGTACGGGGCGTTCATTTCGGTCTTCTTCGTAGCCCTTGCGGTCCTCGGCGCGATTTATGGATGGCGACGCCCGCTGCCTTGGGTGATATCAGCGGTTCTGTTCCTCGAAATGGCGCGCGGCGACACCGGCCCTCATTCGCTTTGGGTTCTGATTCGTAGCGTGCGGTTTTTCGGAGGATTGGTGACAGCGATGCGGCTGCCTACACGGCTTCTGATCGCCTTCGTCATGACGGTTTCGGTCCTCGCGGGACTGGGCGCTGAATTGCTTTGCGCCAAGCTGCGCCGATCGGGCCCCTGGTTTGCCGCCGCGCTGCTGGCGGCCGGCCTGATCGACTCATGGTTGGTAGGACCGCCCAACCTCAAGCTCATCTTCCGAGACACCACGCCTCGTCTGGCCAGGTCGTTGCAGTTCCGCCAGATGAGGCAGCTCGGCGCCAAGTTCAATATGACGCACGTGGCTGAAGCCAATATGGGCGCCCTCGAATGTTATGAGTACACCGATATCACGACCAACGCCGTGGGTTACGACCAGGGCGGTTACAAGGGAGAGCAATATCTGACTGGCCCGGGGATGTTGCAACTCACGCACTGGACGCCCAATGCGTTGAGCTACGACGTTATGGTGTTCGGACCAACCAAACTGATTATCAACCAGAACTACGAATCTGGATGGCATCTGGCGGAGGGCGTCGGCGAAGTATCATCTGAAAACGGGCTAATTGCCGTTCGTCTCCCTGCGGGCAAGCAGCATCTGAAGCTGGTATACGGCAGCAAGTCCTTCAACTATGGCCTCGGGCTTTTCGTGCTGACGCTCGCTGCGATGGTGCTAGTGTGGCGTTACGAATGCCGGCGCGCTAAGAGTAAACTTGCTTCCGTTTAATCAGCAAAGTGGCTAGAGCTTTTCGCAAAATCGAAGTGCTGGTAGTGGCCTTCGCTTCAGCGGCGTTTGCGGTTAGCTTCACCTATCCATTGCTGAAGCACTTGCAGCAAAACGCTCCAGGTGCGGACCGTGATTACTTTACGGAGACTGCGTGGGCGGCAGCGCACACAATCAATCATTTCTGGCAGCTACCTTTTTGGGACCCTTATAAGTGCGGTGGGGAGCCGCTGCTGGCCGATCCGCAAGCGCGTATTATCACTCTTTTTTTTCTTCTTCATCTGGTGTGCGGTCCCGTGGCGGCGATCAAGCTGGAACTCGCTATTCATCTGGCTATTGCTTTCGCGGGTGGATATTTCCTGGGGCGATTGATCGGACTCAGGTATGTCCCGGCGGCTGTCTGCGCGTCAGTATTCCCTTGCAGCTCATGGATCTATCTCCATTTCGCGGCGGCCCATTTCACATTCGTCCCAGGGTTATATCTTCCGTGGGTCTTGAGCATGTGGATGCTGTCCGTGGAAGGGCGGCGTTTACTGCCGGCTGCCGTCGGCGGCTTGCTGTTGGCGCTGATGTACACGGAGGGCGCTTTCTACATTTTAAGTTTTGCGGTGCCGTTGTTTGCTGCGGTCGCGCTGGTAGCGGCGGCGCAAAGGCGCGAGCTCTGGCCAGCGGTGGCTGGTTTGTTAATGGGCATGTTTGCTGTCGGGTTTGCGTCGATTAAGCTATTGCCCACGCTGGCGCTACACATTTCCCGCGGGACGGCGTCGACGGAGATCGAGAGCCTGGGCATGTTGGCGCAAGAGTTGTTCTCGCGCAATCAGAACGCGATACGAACACTGAACGGAATGGAATGGAGCTTCTTCGAATACGGCGCGTACGTGGGGCCGTTTTTTGCGAGCTTCGTGGTGATCGGAGTTTTATGCGATCGGCGTCGCGCGATGCCGTGGATAGTCGCTGCGGCTGTCACGTTCGTCTTTAGTCTCGGCAGTCCGGTGTGGTGGGCGCCCTGGCCGCTGCTTCATAGGCTACCCATTTACGACTTCCAGCACGTTCCGTCTCGTTTTTTGATTATCTTTGTTCTGGCGCTGGCGCCGCTTGCGGGTATTGGTGCGGAAACCCTCTGTAGCAAGGGAAAGCTGTGGACCGCGATTACAGCCGTAATTCTGGCGGCCGCAGTTGGAGACTGCTGGAAGGTGAATTATATCAACGTAATGCTTGCGATGGCCGGAGAGATGAGCGGACCGCCGCCGCCTGCGCCGCAGTTCCGGCAATTCTGGGAGCCTTCGGGTCGAGAGACCTTCTCCGTTGCAAGGTCCAATCAGGGCGCAGTGAATTGCTATTTCGCCCCTGGTACGAACGTCAAAGGGTACAATCAATCCGGCTACCGGGGAGAACAGTATTTGTTAGGTGACGGCAGTACAAAGCTGATCAACTGGACGCCCAATGCTTTGGACTTCGATGTCGATGTGCCGTCGTCAGTGATCATGATTGTCAATCAGAACTATGACTCAGGCTGGCGTGTGCGCGCAGGGAAGGGAGTTGTTTTTCCCCGGGACCGCCTCGTCGCGGTCTTGGTTCCTGCGGGCCGGCAACATCTGGTGCTTTCCTATCGCAGCGACCCTTTCGAAATCGGGCTGGCAATCACTATGATAACCTTCGTAGCAATGCTTATTATCTGGCGCTATGAACACCGACATCCGTAAGAAAAATGCCTTGACACGGCGCGAGGTGTTATGGGTAGCGCTCGGATCTCTCGTGTTTTCGCTATACTTTGGCTTCTCTATCGTCACACATCTTACGCATGGAGGCGTCTCTCAGTGGCCACTCAACGACTGGGACTTGAATATGGAAATGTTGTGGGTGCCTTTTTACAGCATAACGCATTTCCACCAATTTCCGCTTTGGGATCCCTATAAATGCGGCGGGATTCCTCTACTCGCTAATCCTCAGTCGATTTTTTTGACGCCTTTTTTTGTTTTTCATCTGCTGTTCGGTCCGGCGATCGGAGTGCACCTTGAGGTAATTGCTCATATCGCAGTGGCGTTTGCGGGCGGATACTTCCTGGCGCGTGTTCTGGGGCTTTCCATGTTTGCTGCGATCGCCAGCGGAGGGGCCTTTGCTGGCAGTTCCTGGTACTACGACCACCTCGCGGTAGGGCACGTAGTAATGATGCCGTATACGTATATACCGTGGATCATCGCGCTGTTTTATCTCTGTGCTGAACGCCGTCGGTTAGTGCCGGGTTTGCTCGCGGGTTTTTTGATGGCGCTGGTTTTGATGGAAGGGGGGGTCTACGCCTTGCCACAGACGGCCCTGGTTCTCGCGCTGCTGGCAGCGATTCTTACGCTGCAGTGGCGGAGCGCGAATCCTTTGGTGGCGTTGGTCGTTGTGGGAGTATCCACGGCAGGCTTCGCGGCGATTAAGGTTTTACCGAGCATCACGTTCGTGGGATTTCAGCCGCGGTACGTTCCTCCTATTGAAACGAATGGTCTGAGCGCCCTTTTGATCGAGCTATTTTCCCGCAATCAGGATCCCGCGATTGTTCACCGTGGCCAGGATTGGGGGTTCTACGAATACGGGGCTTACATCGGGATCTTCTACGGAGGTTTGGCAGTGGTCGGATGCGTTCGGCGTACTGCTCAAGCTCTGCCGTGGTTGATCGTGTCTTTTGTGCTGCTTGCGTTGGCGGCGGGAAACTTCGGACCGTACTCTCCTTGGGTCCTGATTCATAAGGTTCCTTTGTTTGTAGACCTTAGACTGCCAACCCGCGGCCTTATTCCATTCACTCTGACGGTAGCAGTACTAGCCGCCTTGGGTGTCGATGTTATGTGTGCGCCGAGGACAGGATGGGTTCCGACCCTAGCTCCCTTGCTGGTTGGTTTGGCGCTTATAGATTCATGGCTTGTTAGTCCCTCCTACCTGAGCTACGCGGTCATTGGTCAGGAGGCATCATTGCCTTCGTCCAAAGAATTCCATCAGCTATCGTCGCCAAAGTATTTCGGCCATATGTTCATGGGTGCGAAGGCGAATACCGGGATACTCAGCTGCTATGAGGTGCTCGGGCCGCGCGTCAGTCCTCGCGGCTACGATCAACCCGGCTATCGTGGTGAACAGTATTTGCTCGGTTCCGGCACGGTAACTCTTGCCAGGTGGACGCCCAATCAGCTCAGCTACGATGTCCTAGCGCCTCGACCGACGGTTCTAATCGTGAACCAGAACTACGATGAAGGCTGGCACCTGATCAGAGGCAAAGGAGAAGTCTTCTCGCGAGGCGGCCTTATCGCGGTGGGTTTATCGGCTGGCCGGCAACATCTTGAGATCGTTTACCGTCCTCGTGCTTTCGTGATCGGATTAGGAATTACGATGCTAACCTTCATCGTGACGTTGGTGGTCTGGCGATATGAGCGTCGTCTCGATGGATCTTGATGAGTGCAAACGGTTCAATCGCAGCGCTGGCTCTCTTGCAACGGTCGCGGTAAGT
>JBEKLA010000123.1:0-11554 GCA_050010455.1 Binataceae bacterium (SeqCode)
AATTTAGCAAGTCGACCAACCCCAGTAGCGCCTCATTGGCGCCGGCGTGGTCCACTCCCGAGCCCGCGATGATGAGCGGCCGCTCGGCATCGGCAAGCATCGCCGCCGCCTCTTCGAGTTGCGCCTGCGACGGCTGCGGGTTCGGTGCGCGATATTGATTCGGCCCAATCACGCGGGCCTTGGCGTCGTCGCCGGTTTCATACATCAACGGTGCTGGCACTTCGACCTGGACCGGACCCGGACGTCCGGACCACATTTCACGGAAGGCGAGCCTCAGCACCTCGGGAATTCGCTCCCACATCAGGATGGGTCCGCTCCACTTGACCGCCGGCCTGAAAAGATCGAGTTGGTCCTGGCCCTGGAACGTCGATGGCGGCGTCGGATAGACGAGGCCGAGGCGATGCTGCGTGGTGATGACCATTACCGGCACGCCATCGTGGCGCGCGGTAATCACTCCCGGCAGCAGGTTGGCGGTCCCGGGGCCGGGATTCCCGAGCACGGCAGCCACCTGGCCGGTCGTCTTGTAGAGGCCCGCCGCCATGTACACCGCTGCCGCCTCGTGGCGAATCGGAACGAACCGTACCGAGTACTGCTCAAGCTTCGCCAGCAGCGGGTCGGCCTCGGGACACGGAAGTCCGAACACGAATTTGACGCCCTCAGCGACCAGTCCGCGCAAGAGAAGTTCCGCTCCCGTGATTTCGCTCATAAGCTGGAGGCTCCGTTGTAACGCGCTCAATAGTCACGCATTTATAGCGCAGCGCGATAGGGTGGCACAGGACCGAAGAAGCTCTTCCTGCTCTTATCTGCCGCGGGTCACGGTTTCGGATCTCGCTGGGGTCATGTCTGATCGGCCCAGCGCACTCGGCAAAACGCGCCGAGGCTAGGACGCCGATTAGCTGTCAGAAATCGTGCGGCTCGGAATCGCTACTGCTGTACTTGCTGCTGCGAGGAACTGTCGCTGCCGGGATATTTGTCGGCTTCGCGTTCCAGCCGCAAATCGACGCTCATGGTCTGCCGGCGGCCGAAACTGCGATAGATGCCGCGTATCGGCGCGACGTCAGAATAGTCGCGCCCGATCGCGACCCTGATATGACGCAAATCAGCACGGCAGCCGTGCGTCGGATCGAATCCGACCCATCCCTGATAAGGTAGCTGCGCTTCGATCCAGGCATGGGTCGCCTGCGGCTCACCCGGCATGGTATCCGAGGTGCTGATCGGTGGCGCCAGGTAACCGGAAACGTATCGCGCCGGGACTCCGGCCAGCCGCAGAGTCGCGATCGTGAGATGGGCAAAATCCTGGCAAACGCCAGCGCCCACGGTCAGGACTTCGTCGACGGTCGAATGGACCTTGGTCACGCCCGGCTGATACCAGAATTGATCGCGTACGTAGGCGACCATGCGATGCACGTAGCTTGCGACGTCTTCGTCGTCACGCGGCCGCGCGAGCCAGAAAAACTTTTTCATCCGATCGCTGAACGGAGCGTACGGACTGGCACTCAAAAAATCGTACTCGTTTTGAATTCTTTGGCGATCGTCGCGCAGGAACTGCTCGAATGACATCGTTTCACTGGGCGGCGCGGGTTCGCTGACGTGCTCGACGACCGAGCGCGCGGTGATCGTCAACGAATCGTGCGGTTCGTGGAGCGAGGCCGCGGTTACGTAATTACCGAAGTAATCGCGGAATTCGAGCGCGGTCGCGGGCGGCACGATCTCAAGAGCGAACTCGGTGCAGGTCTGCTCCGCACTGTCCAGCGGCCGCATCCGGATTTCATTGTGCGACTGGTAAGCCGGCGCCTCGTAGGAGAAGCGCGTGGTGTGACAGATCCGCAGCCGCATCGTCATTCGATCTTCAGATATTCGTCATAGATCTGCGCGAAGATTCCGTCACAGAATTCCTGGATGTGCAACAGGAACTCGTGCAGGCCCTGCGAAATTACCGGGGGCGCATTCGCGGTACTCAGTTCCTTTTGCAACTCTTCCGCGGTCTGCGGAATCGGCCGCGGCTCGCCGCCCTTGCTCGCGATCGAACGCAGCGATTCTACCAGCGAATCGATCGAAAAGCGGGCCGAGCGCGGAAACGCGGAATCGAACACCAGGATATCCACCACGTTGTCGCGCCGGATGGAATTGCCGAACCGCATGCGATAGGCCTCGAGGGCCGACGCGCTGCGCAGCACCGCCGCCCATTGCATCAGGTCGGCAGCGCCTCCGATATCCTCCGGCCGCGGCATCAGAAAATGATACTTGACATCCAGCAGCCGCGAAACTTCTTCGGCACGTTCCAGCATGATGCCGAGACGCATGAAGTCGTAGGTGAGATCGCGCAACAGCGTGCTGTGGCGAATTCCCGAGATGCGATAGAAGGAATCTTTCAGATCCGAGAAGAACGAATACACACCAGGCGAATCGAAGACCGCGGGTGTCCAATTCTGTGCCGCGAGGTAGAGCGTGTTTACGTCGAGCCAGAATTCGGATGATACGTGATGGCGCAGCGAGCGCAGGTTCTCGCGCGCGACGTTGATGCAACTGCGGATGGAATTGGGGTTTTCGGGATCCAGCGTGAAGAAATTCAATACCGAGCGCTCATCGGCGACGGAATAGCGTTCGGCGAACGGTTCGATCTCACCGTAAATCGCAAGCAGCGGTTCCCACGGTGCGCTTTCACGCGGCGGGGTTTCGATTAACAGGCGATAATTGACATCGACCAGCCGCGCGCGCCATTCAGCGCGCTCCAGGTTTCGTGCCGCCCAGAAAAGATTATCCGCAACTCGCCGCAGCACGCTACGCGCCCAGGACCCAGGTATCTTTGCTGCCGCCGCCTTGCGACGAATTCACTACCAGCGAGCCTTTGCGCAGCGCGACGCGAGAGAGGCCACCGGGAAGCACGCGCGGCTTGGCGCCGAGGAGCACGAAGGGCCGCAAATCGATGTGGCGCGGCTCCAAGCGGGTAACTCCCGCGGGGTCGGAAATAATCGTGGGATGAACCGAGAGGCTGATCACCGGCTGCGCGATGTAATTGGCGGGATCGCGCAACACGCGCGCGCGCGTTTCCTCCAGCACCTTCTCGCTCGCGTGCGGACCAATCACGACGCCGTATCCGCCCGACTCGCCGGTGGGCTTGATCACGTATCGATCGATATGGCTGAGGACTTCGGCCCGGGCCTCGGGATCGCGCATCAGGTAGGTCTCGACGATCGGCAAAATCGGCGTCTCTCCCAGATAGTAGCGAATCATTGCAGGTGTATATGCATAAATCGCTTTGTCGTCGGCAACTCCCGTCCCGATTCCATTGGCGATCGCGGCATTGCCCGCGCGCAGCACCGCGGTCAGTCCCGGTACTCCGAGCATCGAATCGGCACGGAACACCATAGGGTCGAGAAAATCGTCGTCGATACGGCGATAGAGAACGTCGATTTGGCGCGGCCCATACACCGTCTTCATATAGAGCTTATGGTCGATGCACAGCAAATCCTGCCCCTCGACCATCTCGATTCCCATCTGCTGCGAAAGAAAGACGTGCTCGAAGAATGCCGAATTGAACGGCCCCGGCGTCAGCAGCGCGATAGTTGGACGAGAATTCTGCCGCGGCGCCATCTCTATCAGCGACTGCAACAGGTCGGCCGGATAATGCTCGATACTGCGCACGCGAGCCGCGCGCATCAGGTCCGGCATCAAGCGCGTCATCACCACGCGATTTTCGAGCACATAGGAAACACCCGACGGCGTGCGAACGTTGTCTTCCAGCACGTAGAAACGTCCGTCGGGACCGCGCACGAGATCAATGCCGCCGACCGTGATGAAGTTGCCGAGCGGAGGGCGAAGTCCCACCGCCTCGCGGCGGAATTGCGGACAGCTCAGAACCAGGTCCCGCGGCACGACGCTGTCACGCATGATCGCGCCTTCGCCGTAAACATCGGCAACGAACGCGTTGAGCGCGCGCATACGCTGAATCAGGCCCGCCTCGAGTTCAGCCCAGGTTTCGGCGTCGATAATTCTGGGAATGGGATCGAAGGGAAAAATGCGCTCGACGCCGAACTGCTCCTTGTAAACGTTGAATGTCGCGCCCATCCTGCGAAACATCGTTTCCGCGCGCGAACACAGGTCCGCCAGCCGTCCCAATGGCATCGAGAGCAGGCTATCGGCGATACCCTCGCATCCACTGGGCGGCGACTTCGCAAGCGCGACCATCTCGTCGAACAGCCCTTCGCGGCAGCTATATGCTGACCCGACAGGCACGATTGTGCTCAATTCTGAGGCTGCCACGTTCATTGGACTACTACCGCTTCTAGCTAAAAATACGCGAGATTCCCTAAGCCTCGCGCCCGTGTAGCAATCGCGGTGCCTGATTTGTGCTGCGTCGGATAACGAGGCGCGAAAAACACTAGCAGTTTTTCCTTCCATCGAACGGCAAGGGTCGCCGTAGATCGAGCGTCGTTGGAAACTGGCGATTGCTTTCCTCTGCCGGATGGGCCATCGGACCCGGAGTATGGCCAAAGGCGAAGAAACGTGCGGAGCGGCGTGCCTCGGCCTCGTTGGCGTTGACTGGAAAGCTCTCGTAGTGACGTCCGCCCGGATGCCCGACATGATAGGCGCATCCGCCGATCGAGCGCCCTGACCAGGTGTCGAACACGTCGAATACCAGCGGTGTGTGAACCGGAATCGTGGGATGAAGGCAAGACGGTGGTTGCCAGGCACGATAGCGGACGCCAGCGACCCACTGACCGCGAATGCTGGTAGGCTGCAAAGGGATTCGCCGGCCATTGCACGCGATCAGGTAGCGATCGCTGGTCAGACTGTCGACTTTTACTTGCAGCCGCTCGACCGACGAATCGACGAAACGTGCAGTGGCGCCGCCCGCTGGCTCCTCGCCCAGCACGTACCAAGGCTCGATCGCTTGGCGAAGTTCGATGTCGACGCTCGCGTAATTCACGCGGCCATAGAGCGGATAGCGGAATTCGAAGTGCGGCGCGAACCATTCGGGCTCGAACGGATATCCGGCACGCCGGAGATCGTCGAGCACCTCGCGAAAATCCGCCGAGACGAAATAGGGGAGCATAAATCGGTCGTGAAGCTGGGTGCCCCAATCGATGGGTTCGTGCAGGTAGGGCTCGCGCCAGAACCACGCCACGAACGCGCGCACCAGCAGTTGCTGGGTAAGACTCATGCGCGGATGGGGCGGCATCTCGAAGCCGCGCATCTCGACCAGGCCGAGCCGTCCGCTTGCGGAGTCGGGGGAGTAGAGCTTGTCGATACAGAATTCGGCGCGATGGGTATTACCGGTGAGATCCACCAGGATGTGGCGGAAGATCCGATCGACGAGCCACGGCGGGCAATGGTGGCCGCCGGGAAGCGGAATCTGGCTGAACGCGATCTCGAGTTCGTACAAATTGTCGTTGCGTCCCTCGTCGATACGCGGCGCCTGGCTGGTCGGCCCGATGAACATCCCGGAAAACAGGTAGGAAAGTGACGGATGATTGAGCCAGTAGCCGAGCATACTACGCAGCAGATCCGGACGGCGCAGAAAGGGACTGTCGGCGGGAGTCGCCGCGCCGAGGACGAAGTGATTGCCGCCGCCGGTGCCGGTATGCCTGCCGTCGAGCATGAATTTCTCCGTCCCGAGGCGGCACTGGCGCGTATCCTCATAGAGCGAAGTCGTCAGACCGACCAGTTCGCTCCAGTTATGCGCGGGATGGACGTTAACCTCGATAACGCCGGGGTCGGGAGTGACCGAAATCCGATTCAGGCGGTGGTCGGGCGGTGGAGTGTAGCCCTCGATTACAACGGGCGTCCCTAGATGCGCGGCGGTGTCCTCGATTGCCGCGAGCAGGTCAAGGTAGTCCTCGGTACGGAATTGCGGCGGCGTGAAAATATGCATACGGCCGTCGCGGGGCTCGACGCATAGCGCGCTGCGAACGATCCATGGGGCCGATTCGCCCGGCGCAGGTTTCTTGTCACGCTCGTCGCCGCCGCGTGACTGGAGCGCAGGGTCGCGGGTGGGAACCGGAAGAGGTGGCAGCGCCGCCGTCGGATCGACCGGGAAGAATTGCGGCGCCTCTGAGGCCGAAACCCAGGGCAGGCTTGTGAGCGGCAAGCGCAGGCCGAGCGGCGAATCTCCCGGTACAAGAAACAGATGCTGGCCGCGCAGCATCCAGAGGCCGGTCTGCCATTCGGGGCCGTACTTGCCGAAGCCGCGCTGCAACGGCAGCACATACCCGGTTGGATTCTCCAGGCCCCGCTCGAAGACGCGTCGCAGCCGTTCGCGCTCGCCCGGGTCATCGAGACGATTCTCGACGGGATCGACGTTGATCGGCAACTCGCGCTCGCGCCGAAGGTAGTATAGGGGATCTTCAAACGCCGCGCTGGCATAACGAGGATCCAGGCCAAGCCGCGTCGCGAGCGTTTCCGCAAAACGCCGCGCGTCGGACGCTCCATACGAGCTCCGCGTATCGTCACTGGCGAGGAGATTCGGGTCGCGCCACATCGGCACGCCATCCTTGCGCCAGTAACAACTCAGCGCCCATCGCGGAAGCACCTCGCCGGGATACCATTTGCCCTGGCCGTAGTGAAGCAGGCCTCCCGGCGCAAAGCGCCGATGAAGCCGGCGCAGCAATCGCTCGCTGAGCTTGCGTTTTTGCGGACCCAGCGCCGCGGTATTCCACTCCGCACTATCCATGTCGTCTATCGAGATGAAAGTGGGCTCGCCGCCCATCGTGAGCCGAATATCGCCCGCTACGATCTCGCTATCGATCTGGAAGCCCAGCGAATCGATACGGCTCCATTGTTCGTCGGTGTAAGGCAGCGTGACGCGAGGATCCTCATGAATCCGCGTTACCGACATCTCATGATGGAACTCAACCTGGCACGGCCCGACAGACCCTGTGATCGGCGCCGCCGACGATGGCTCGGGCGTGGCAGCGAGAGGGATATGGCCTTCCCCAGCCGAAAGTCCCGAGGTGGGGTCCAAGCCCATCCATCCGGCGCCCGGAAGATAGACCTCGGCCCAGGCATGAAGGTCGGTGAAATCCTGCCCGGGCCCCTCTGGCCCCTCGAGCGGTTTAACGTCGGGTTTGAGCTGGATCAGGTAACCCGAAACAAAGCGTGCCGCGAGACCAAGATTGCGCAGAATCTCGACCAACAACCACGCGCTGTCGCGGCACGATCCGCTCTTGAGCGTCAGCGTCTCTTCGCTGGTCTGCACGCCAGGTTCGAGCCGAATGATGTACTTGACGTCGCGTTGAAGTTGTTGATTCAAAGCCATCAGAAAAACGACGCTGGACTTTGGTGCAAGATTGATTTCCTTCAGGTAGGCACTGAGTTTCGGACCCGCGGATCCCCGCACCAGAAATGGCTCGAGCTCCTTGCGAAGCCCAGAATCGTAGGAAAAAGGAAATCGCTCGGCGTAGGGCTCGAGGAAAAAATCGAACGGATTGATCACGGCGATTTCCGCGATCAGATCCACTTCGACCGTGAAATGGGTTACCTGCTTGGGGAAGACGACGCGCGCCAGGTAGTTGCTCTGCGGATCCTGTTGCCAGTTGATGAAATGCTCGCCTGGTTCGATTTTCAGCGAATACGCTGTGACAGGAGTCCGGCAATGAGGTGCGGGGCGGAGGCGGACCACCTGCGGCGAAAGATCGACCAGACGATCGTATTGATAGCCAGTCTTGTGATGCAGGGCGACTCGAATCGGCATCAGGCCCGGCCAGTCCCGAATCCAAAGTCAGCGTGAGAGAGTTGCACGTCTCCTCCTGGTTTGCGTAATCGTCTTTTGATGCTCGACAGGGCAAGTGATGAGAAGCAAGATTTACGCCATCGCCAGCCGAGCGTTAGAGCATGCGCATCTTTGATTATTGAGCGATTCCGTGCGAACCCCGATGAGGGCTGCTCGCTCATCCGGCAGGTAGGTGACTATTGCTTGAGCTTCGCGGATTTTTCGCACCGATTACTTGGTGTCGAATTCGAACACGAACTCTCGATCGGTGTTGGCTGCAGGAGAGCGCAGCCGCTCCAGGTACATGCGCGCTACGCGATCGTCGGGACGTTCCTTCAGCAACTGTTCGAAATTCGAGCAGGCTTGGCGCGGCTGGCCGTCGCGCACCAGCGCCAGGGCCTCCGCGAAGCGATCGCAAAAACCAGAATCGATACCGCTGTCTTTGCCCCCGACGACTTCGATCATCGCCACCGCCTCGGATTTGCCCTTGACCTTCACGAAGCCGACATCGCGCGCGATGTACGGACCATCGGCCTCGGTAAAGGTCTCCTTGGTTACCAGCAGATGCGTCTTCAACTGGCGGGTCAGGCCTTCAAACCGGGACGCGAGGTTCACAGTGTCGCCGATAGCCGAGTAATCGAAGCGCCGCTCACCGCCGAAATTACCCACGACGGCTTCGCCGGTAGCGATACCGATACCGATGTCGATATCGGCAAATCGCTGGTCGCGACTTTTCAGCCTCGCGAGCTCGTCTAGCATGGCGAGCGCGCAATCGACCGCCAGGCGCGACGGGTTGGGCACCTGTGCGGGCGCGCCCCAGAAGGCCATCACCGAGTCGCCGCGAATCTTATCGACGACGCCGCCGCTGTTCATCACGAGATCCGTCATCGCGTTCAGGTAGACGTTGAGCAGCGCGACCAGATCCTCAGGCTTCTCGCGTTCGGCTCGGGCCGTATAGTTGACGATATCGGCGAAGAGGACACTCAGATGGCGCCGCTCGCCACCGAGCTTCACCGTGTCGGGCCTGTCCACTATCGATTCGATTACATGCGGATGCAGGTAATGTTCGAAGGCGTGTCGCAGATGGCGTTTCTCGGCACCTTCAGTAGCGTAACGGTAAGCCGCCAATCCGGTGTAAGTGACGCCCAGCGTCAGCAGGGGGAAGATAACGTTTAGAGCTAGTCCATCGTAAGCGAACATGAGATGGGCGAAGACAAGATAACCTATCGCCAGGAAGCCGGTTGCTACCGCGGACCATCGTTCAGATAAGAAGGCGACCGCCAAAGCAACCGCCACGCCCACGACACATGCCAGAATCCTTGCCAGGGTCTCGCTGGCGATTGAACGGCGGATGAAATCGCCGGCGAGCAAGTTGTCGATCACATTGGCCTGGACCTCGACGCCCGGAGAATTGCCGTCGAGTGGAGTGGAAACGCGATCGCCCAGACCGTGACCGGTGACACCTACCAACACCAGTTTTCCGGCGAGCTTCTCCGCCGGGACACGATGGCCGACAACATCCGAGGCAGAATAATAAGGGAAAGTTTTGGCGGGCCCGCGATACTTGATCAGCATCTGGCCCAGTTCGTCGACCGGGACGTTTTCCGCACCAATAGCGAGCCGCGAGACCCCTTCGTTACCGAGTTGCAAAGTCGTCAGCGGGGAACCCCGAAAAAGCGCGACCATCGCGACGGGCAGCGGCAGATAGTAGTGCCCATCGAATCCGATCACCATCATCTGGGTTCTGATGACAGAGTCCGGATCGCTATTGATATCGAAGAAGGCCGTTGCTCGTGCCGCTTCGCGGATGATCTGGATATCAGGCAAATACCCGGTCGCACTCGGTACGAGCGGGGTCCCGCTGATCCCGCGCACCAATCCGTATTCGATCGGCGGTGGTGCCAGGATTTTTCTGGCGAAGCCGGCGTGCGAATAGCGCTCGTTGTTGCGCTTTAGCCCGTGGCTCTCAAAAGGGAATCCCAGGATAGTGGCGCCTTGGGCGCTAAGGGCGTCAGCGAAAACTCTATCGTTGCGAGGCCCGGCGATCAGCCGGCTCTCGTCTTCGCTGATACCTCTAGCCTTTAGTCGGTCGACGATATCGGCGCGTTGCAGATCGTAGGCGTCGGGCTCGCTGAAGGCCACGTCGAAACCGATAGCGCCGACCTTATAGTCCCTCAGCGCTGAAATTAGCTGGCCCATAACCGCGCGCGGCCACGGCCATTCGCCCAAATCCTGGAGGCTCTTGTCGTCGATCGCCACGATAGCGACGACGTCAAGCTGCTTGGGATGGTGTAGCGCGCGCAGGCGAAGATCAAAGAGCTGCAGTTCCGCCTTGGCAAGTGGCGCAGGATAAAAAGCGTTGGCGGTGAACAGGATCAGCACGATGGCCGTGCCGAGGAAGACGGTTTTCCAAACGCGCCTGCGAGGTGTTCGTTTCACATCGGCCATGGCAAAATCGTCGGCCGCCCGCTTAAGAGTTCTCCTCGGGGTTCAATCCTACCGAAAACCTAAAGGCAGTGCTCTCCCGTTACGGAGGTGTCAGAACCGTTGATATCTGCACCGGCAGACCACTGACTGGGACACCTGCTCCACTCGACGTAGTGACGTTAACCTTCACCACGATCTGAGTGGATTGCGGCTTATCGGCCGATGGAGATAAGGAGGCCGGAAGTCCGCCGGTATCGCATCCGGTCTGGGTGGCGAGTGAAGCCAGGAAAAGAATAACAGCGATGGTTGTTCGCCGTCGTCGCGCGCCGCTCACCGCTGCTGTACACAGACCGAGCAGTGCCATCGCGCCCAGCAGGACACCCAAGCCATTTGCTCCCGGTTCCGAAATTGCGATCAACGAAGCGTAGATCAGAGGTGTTTGGCGCGTACTAATTAGCGGGGTGGAGGTGATCGTCACCGAAAGGCTGAAGTTCGCGCACTCTCCAGGAGGAATATTCAGCGGCGAGAAGTTAAAGACGGTGTTGTTCGGTTGCTCGGGGGAGTTGCCTCCGGTCACAGGATTAAGAGTCGCCGTGACCGTGTTTTCGCCCTGAATGCCCGTAAGAGTTGCCGTTGTGAAGAGATCGGCATTGTTGAAAGAAATCGTTAGCGAGGAGGTGGTCATCGACTGATCGCCGCTGACGTTGCAGACCTGAAAGGTTCCGCCGCTGACGGTGCTCCCCGCAGCGCTGGTTATTCGGATGGGCCTACCGGTCACAATCACATGCGGTGTCGGAGTGGGAGTCGGTGTGTTAGTCGGAGTCGGCGTGCTGGTCGGAGTTGGCGTGGTAGTGGGAGTTGGTGTGGTAGTGGGAGTTGGCGTGTTAGTGGGAGTCGGTGTGCTGGTCGGCGTCGGCGTGCCGGTCGGCGTCGGCGTCGCAGCCGGCACGACGCTGAGCGCGAGACTCAGACTCTCGCCGGCAACCGACTGCGTCGCAACAAAAGGGCCGTACACTCCGGGCGCGCCGAACTCACCATGATTGAAGGTGCCAATATTCTGAGTGTTGGCAGCCGCGACGAAATTGCTTGGACCAAAACTAGGGTTGGACTCGCTTACCACGGGACTCAAGTCGCTGCCGGTTTGCGGCAAGCCCAAACTTTGACCGGCGCCGGACGCATCAAACGCTGTCACGACTAGTTCATCGTCGTAGGTAGTGGTGACTGCCGGTGCTACAACAGCCTCACCTGCACTACCGAGGTTGCACGTAGGACTTGTTCCAACGCCTTCAAACGGAATCGTGTTTATGTTCGCATACAGGCTGTTCGTGAGGGAACCACCGAAGGTCTCCGCAGTGGGGTTGCTGCATGGGGTGCTGCTGAAACTCCAGGTAAACGGTTTACCGGGAGCATCGCTCG
>JBEKLA010000124.1:0-11551 GCA_050010455.1 Binataceae bacterium (SeqCode)
CGACGGCGCGGACGCGATCGCGATTCGAAGTATCATGTATCTGGCTCTTTCCTATGACCATCGCGTGGTCGACGGCGTGCTCGGTAATCGCTTCCTGTACCGCGTCGCCCGGATTCTGGAAGCGGCCGATTTCGAGCTCTAATCGTGAAGTATTGTCGGCGCGACTCGGCGCGCCTGTCCGAGGATGTGGCGGGGTGAGATGAGGACAAAGCGATGCGCGCGATGCGGTCAAGACCTGCTTCCTGACGCCATCTATTGCAAGCAATGCGGCGAGCCGGTCGATGCCGAGCACCATCCGCATCGGCGCGCGACGCGCACTGGAGAGGAAGTGTCTGATCACTCGCGGTTGATAGCGCTGTTGTTGTGCGCGCTACTGGGTTACCTCGGATTCCATCGTTTCTACGTCGGGAAGTTTGGAACCGGAATCCTGTGGCTGGTGACCGGAGGCCTGTTCGGTATCGGCTACCTGGTCGACACGATTCTGATCGCAGCGGGTGGTTTCCGCGACCGCTACGGATTGCGCCTGATATACTGGGACGAGGCCCCGCCTTGATTTCCTTGTGACGGGAGCAAAACGCAAAGCGGCCCAAAGAGGGTTGTTGAGAATGAAACTGACGGCAGTCTTTCAGAAGGTGCCCGAGGGATACATCGGTTTTGCCGAGGAACTACCCGGCGCGAACACCCAGGCCGCGACTCTGCGAGAGGCCCGTGCGAACTTGAGAGAAGCTGTCGCCCTAGTCTTGGAAGCCAATCGCGCGCTGGCCGAGGAATCGCTCAAGGGCCAAGATGTCATCAGAGAAGCGCTGCTAATCTCGGATCGATGAAGCGTCGCGATCTGCTACGCCACCTCGAGAAGCACGGTTGTAGTTTGTTTCGCGAAGGCAAGAACCATACGGTCTATATGAACCGCGGCGCCCGAAAGACTTCTACTGTTCCGCGACATCGAGAGGTCAACGAATTTCTCGCCCGTAAGATCTGCCGTGATCTTGAGATTCCGGAGTTCTGACGAGTGAAGAGCCTTTGCAGGCATCTGAAATGAAAGCGATGGCGGTACATAAGCCGGCGCCGATCGAGAGCAATCCGCTCACGCCGATCGAGATCGATACGCCGGAGCCGGGACCGGGTGAGATACTGGTACGCGTTAGCGTATGCGGCGTGTGCCGCACCGATTTACACGTGGCAGAGGGCGATCTGTCGCCGCGAAATCCGCGCATCATTCCCGGCCACGAGGTTGTGGGCGTGGTCGAACGGCGCGGCCCCGGATGCAGGCGCTTCGAGCCGGATGCACGAGTTGGAATCGCATGGCTCCGTTACACTTGCGGCACGTGCATCTATTGCGGCCGTGGCCGCGAGAACCTGTGTCCGAACGCGCGCTTCACCGGATACGATCGCGACGGCGGTTACGCCGAGTTCGCGATCGTGCACGAAGACTTCGCCTATCGCATCCCCGACGTACTGGGCGATGAGGAAATCGCGCCGCTGCTGTGCGCGGGGATAATCGGCTTTCGCGCCCTCAAGCGCGCCGAGGTCAAGCCCAACTCGACGCTGGGCCTCTACGGGTTCGGTGGCTCGGCTCATATCGTGATTCAGGTCGCGCGTTACTGGGGATGCCGCGTCTTCGTGATGACGCGAGGCGGGCGCCATCGCGAACTGGCGGTTAGCATGGGCGCCGACTGGGTCGGCCGGGCGGAAGCCTGGCCTCCGGCACCGCTGGATGCGGCGATTCTGTTCGCGCCCGCTGGTGAGCTCGTCCGGCCAGCGCTGGAAGCGCTCGACTACGGCGGAATCCTGGCAATCGCCGGTATCCATCTGAGCGCAATTCCGACCCTCGAATACGAGCGCCATCTGTTCCACGAAAAGGAACTTCGCAGCGTGACCGCCAACACGCGCGCCGATGGCGAGGAGTTCCTCGCCTTGGCCGCGAAGATTCCGGTCCTGACCCACACGACTGCATTCGGCCTCGGCGAGGCGAATCAGGCGCTGCAGGCGCTCAAGCACGACGAACTCAAGGGCGCAGCCGTACTGCGCATCTCCTGAATTAGCGACGCATCGTCCGGCGCGCTGTTTCTCGGCTAGCCCTGCAATTAATCGTGAGCTTTGACCGGCCCTTCGATAACCTCGGGCTTCATAGTAACGAGCTTGGACATGTGATCTTTGGTAAAGTCCGCGGCCAGGCGGATCGACTCGTCGGCACCGGCTTTATCCTGGAATATGCTGACGGACGCCCCCTCGCCTTTGCCGGTATCCAGCCAGTAGTAGCGCACGAACCCCTTGGCCTGCTTTATGAGAGGGACAAATTTCTCGCGCACCATTTTGTCGATCTCTGCACTGTTCTCCGGTTTGAAATGGTAATGGCGCATCACCGCAAACATACGCGTCCTCCTTGAGATTGGGTCGCACCCCGCAAGTATAAGCCTGTAGCCGTCCGGTACCGTGAAAATAATTTGGAACCAGCCTGCGGCTTTTCAAATGCCCGCAAATCGATTAGGAACGGAACAGGGAGGGATCGCCCCATCCTTATGCGGTTGACCAAGCGTCGGCTGCCACGAAAGCGAGATTGAACCGAGCGAACAAGATGTTCGCCTAACTTGCCAGGGCGCGCAGCCTTCTAGGCAAAGGGAGGTATTCCAGATGCCGGTGGAGAAAGTGAAATTCAAGAGCGGCGGAATCAATTGTGCCGGAGACCTGTACATTCCGGATAATCGCCGGTCGGGTTCGCGCGGCCCCGCCCTGGTGATCGGCCATGGCTTCAGCATAGTCAAGGAGGCGCTGGTCGAGGAGGCGGGATACTTTCAGCGCGCCGGCTATGTCGTGCTGGCGATCGATTATCGCAGCTTCGGCGAAAGTGAAGGCGAACCGCGCGGGCAACTCTTTCCGCTCAACGAATCCGAGGACTACCGCAACGCGATCAGCTATCTGGAGACGCGTGACGAAGTCGATCCCGAACGTATCGGCATCTGGGGAACCAGCTTCGGCGGCGCGATGGTAATCTACACCGGAGCGGTGGACCGGCGCGCCAAGGCTATCGTCGCGCAAGTGCCGGTGGTCAACGGACGGCGCTGGATGCAATCGCTGCGCACCAGCGATCTATGGCTCGAACTGCTGGACAAGCTCGAAGAGGATCGGCGGCGGCGGTTCCGCACCGGCGAATCGGCTCGCGTGCCGGTAGCCGATCTGGCGGGCCGAGGCGGGTTGTGCGCGATGCCCGTCGATGCCCCGATCATGGCCTTCCTGGAAGAGGCCAAGAGTGGACTGAAGACCTGGCGTGCGGACCTGGTGATGGAATCGATCGAAAAGATTATCGAGTTCAACCCCGAGGCGGTGATCCATCAGATTTCGCCGCGCCCTCTGTGTATCGTGGTCACCGCGCGCTACGACATGATCCATCCGATCGAGCACGTCCTCGACGCGTACCACAAGGCCAACGAGCCCAAGAAGCTGGCATTGCTGCCCTACGATCAGCTCGGATTCTACACCGAGCCGGGGCGCGGCGACGCGATGCGCGTGGCGATCGACTGGTTCAACCAGTACCTGTAGCGCGAGACAGTCCGGCTATCGAGGAAGGGGCTGGGCGCAGCGCGAAGCGCCGCACCCAGCCCCTTCCTCTCCTAGCGCGCCGACAGCATCGCCTGGAAGCGCGATCGGCCGCGGCGCAAATGCTTGCGCCGCAACCGGGCGAGCGCTTCAATCAAATTGGGGTGAGCGATGAATCAGGTGCGAGCGCTGGGACTGGTTCGCGATCTGTTTTTCAGGACCAAGATCGACGCCGCGGCTGAGGTGACGGGCGTCGAGGTGGCCTATGCGTCGACTCTCGACGTGGCGCGCACGCGATGCGCCGAACTGGCACCCGCTATCGTCTTCGCCGATCTCTCCGATCAGAATTTTCCCGGGCGCGAGACCGCGTCGGCAATCCGTGGGAGCGCACCCAAGGCCAGGCTTATCGGATTCGCCTCGCACGTCGACCTCAAGACGCTGGACGTGGCGCGCGAAGCTGGTTTCGATCTGGTGCTCTCGCGCCAGGAGTTCAGCACGCGCCTGCCCGAGTTGCTGAAATCGTAAGAACGCCGCGTCGCTCGCGCTTCCGGCGTATATCCCCGTTCAGGATTAGGAACGCTGCGATTATTCGGCAGTCAGATCTGGTTTGCTTTTTTTCGCCGGCCTGTTACGGATACGTGAGAACTTTTGGAGAAATGATACCGACATGAAAGTTAAAGACACTGTTGCACTGATCACTGGGGGCGGTTCGGGTCTGGGAGAGGCGACGGCGCGCGAGTTGCTCGCGGCCGGCGGCAAGGTCGCGTTAATGGATTTGCCGTCGTCGCCCGGCGCCAAGCTCGCCGAGGAACTCGGCGCCAACGCATTATTCACCCCTGCGGATGTCTCTTCGGCTCCGGAGGTTGAAAAGGCCATCAAGGATACTGTCACGCGCTTCGGAACGATTCATATCGCGGTGAACTGTGCCGGTATCGGCCGGGCCCAGCGCACGCTGACCAAGGAGGGGCCCCACTCGCTCGATCTGTTCAACAAGGTGATTCAGATCAACCTTGTAGGCACGTTCAACGTCATCCGGCTGGCTGCTGTTCAGATGGCGAAGAATCAGCCGAACTCGGACGCCGAGCGCGGCGTAATCGTCAATACCGCCTCGGGGGCTGCATTCGAAGGCCAGATCGGACAGGCGGCATATTCAGCCTCGAAAGGCGGCGTAGTTGGCCTGACACTGCCGGTGGCGCGCGACCTCGCGTCGCTGGGAATCCGCGTGGTTACGATCGCTCCGGGCACCTTCGATACCCCGATGCTCAAGTTGCTGCCCGACACGGCGCGTCAGGCGCTTGCTGCACAGGTTCCATTTCCGCAGCGGTTGGGACGGCCGGCCGAGTTTGGCGCGCTGGTCCGGGCTATCGTCGAGAACGCGATGCTTAACGGCGAGACCATAAGGCTCGACGGCGCACTGCGGATGCCGCCACGATAATCACGCGCTCGGGCGGCTCAGTTATTGGCGTTGCTCGGGAACGGGCTGGGTTCAACGAGATGATGGTGGTACGGGTCCAGCGGCAGCGGTGTGGCGGCCCCGATTGAAATGATCAGCATGCCCTCTTTGTAGCGCGGGCCGCCCAGCAGCAGCATGCCGCGATTCATCATGTGAAAGTCGGTGGTCATCATCGGCCTCGCTCCCTGGAACAGGACCACCTCGAGTTCGATCATATTGCCGTCGATACCGCGCGGCTCGACATGCAGGATATGTCCGCCGGGAATGGTGAACGAGAGCACGCGCCCGCACTCGGTTTTTTTCTCTTCGTGGCTCACCAGCCGGTAGGTCGAGTAATGGAACAGCATTTTTAGGGGATGGCTCATCGGCCCCAGCCGTTCATCGAAGCCCTCATTGGTATCGGCGGCAAGCACGGATTTGATTTCGACGAACACCTGATGATGCGGCCCCTTGGCAGAGGCCGTCATAGGGACGATCACCAGCATCAGCACCAACACCCCTGCAGTCCGGCCGACGACGCTGCGGCTCGTTGACTTAAGCCTCATCGGGAAGCCAGATTCTGCGGATCGGTGCCCCTACGGCGCATCGGGCATCCAAATAACCGTGGTCTTGGTTTCAGGCTCGCTCCACACAGCCACATTGGGAGTCCTGGCCTCCAACCGCGAAATAACTGTCTGAGGGCTATCTCCCATAGGCGGCGCGCCGGACGCCACCTCTTGCGCTTCTGGGTCCACGCCCTCGCTCGGCCCCTGGCCGGTCGCGACCTGATTCGCGTCTTGAGGTCTGGAGATCTCGGCCGGACCCTGCGTATTCGCTACCACGCTCGGCTCCGGTCCGCGCTGCAAGTAGCGCTGCGCATAAGGCGCGAAGAGCAGCACCCAGGCTCCGAGTGCCAGTGCAGCCGTAGGTAAGGCCAAAGCGGCGGCCCAACGCTCGCTCAGCCGATCCAGACTTAGCCTGATACGAACGGGCAGCGGAACGCTAGCTTTGTCGATACGTCGCTGGACGTTCGTGACGAAATTCGCCATCGGAGGCTGGATAGCCACAGCGCGCAGGTGGTTGCCGATAGACTCGAACTCGTTCAGGGCAGCTTCGCACGCGTCGCACTGGGCAAGATGGCGGGCTACCTCCTGCATCTCATGGGGATCGAGTTCGCTGTCTTCGAAACACCCGAGCAGGGGCGCTATCTCGCTGCAGTTGGCCATGGATTTAAGCCGTCAGCACACCTTTGAGTAGTTCGCGCAAGCGACTACGGGCATAAAAAAGACGGCTCATCACCGTTCCGCGCGGGCATTGCAGAACTTCGGCGATCTCGTCGTAGGATAAGCCTTCCACTTCGCGTAAAAGTATCACTGACCGTTGTTCAGCCGTCAACTCGTCGAGGGCTTGACGAATTTTTTCTGCGGTTTCACTTTTAGCTACCTCGCGAAACGAATCACCGACCTCGCTCGGGATTCGGCCAAGTTCGGTCTCGGCCTCCTCCCCGCGCAACGTAACGTGGCGACCTTCGCGCCGGCGCCAATCGATCGCCAGGTTGACGGCGATGCGATAAAGCCAGGTCGAAAAGCTCGATCGCTCCTCGAACTTGCCGAGGTTCTGATAAGCCCGGACAAAGGTTTCCTGAGCAAGTTCAACCGCGTCATCTGAATTATGGACCACCGCTAACACGACGCCTACTACTCGCCGCTGATAGCGCTCTACCAAGACGCCGAAAGCCTGCCGGTCTCCCTTCCTAGCCCGCTCAACCAATCCGAGCTCATCATCATCTGGCCGAGCGCTCTTCAATCTAGGTAGACGTTATGTGTTACGGTGAAATTCAAGCGAATTTTACATTGAGACAACGGAATTGATGATCCGCCTGCCTCTTTTGGATGCAAAACCAACCCCGGTTCGCCAAAATTTTCATCTCAAGCTGCACGAGACTCAAAATTATAAGCATCTACGGGCCGAAAGTCTCTCACGACGACCCACCGGATGCGTCCGTAAAACCTAAAATCGCAGATTCATTTCAGCCCAATTCGGTCCAGCTTTCACCTCGACCACCAGAGGCACCAGCATCGGCGCGACCGCCTCCATCTCGCTCTTGACCAACCCGGAAAATGTTTTCGCCTCGTGCTCGCCTACCTCAAACAACAATTCGTCATGAACCTGCAACAGCATCTGGGGCTTCGACGCTTCGTGGCCTATCAGCCGATGAAGCCGGACCATCGCTATTTTGATTAAATCCGCAGCCGTACCTTGAAGAGGCGTGTTGACCGCGATCCTTTCGGCCTGCGAGCGCGCACCACCTTCGGCCGCATTGAGTTCCGGCAGATAACGCCGGCGCCCAAACATCGTTGTGACGTAACCCTGCTCGCGAGCCTGATTCAAGGTTTGATCCAGATACTTGCTGACTCCCGGCAATCGTTCGAAGTAACGCCGGATGTAATCCGAAGCCTCCCTCAGGCTGATGCCCAGTTCGCCGGCAAGGCGTTGCGGCCCCATGCCATAGATGATGCCGAAGTTTATCACCTTCGCCAGCCGGCGCGCCTCGGCGTCGACCGCGTCGGCTTTGATGCCGAGGACTTCGGTCGCGGTGCGGGTGTGGATATCCTCGCCGCGGCTAAAGGCGTCGATGAGCGTGGGATCGCCGGAAAGATGGGCCAACACACGCAGCTCTATCTGCGAATAATCGGCCGACAGCAGCAGCCATCCGGGCTTGGCAACGAACGCGCGCCGGATGCGCCGGCCTTCCTCGCTGCGAGTCGGGATGTTTTGGAGATTGGGATCGGTCGAGCTCAGGCGTCCCGTCGCGGTAAGCGCTTGATGAAAGCTGGTGTGAATCCGTCCTGTGGCAGGATTGATCAGGGCCGGCAGCGCGTCAGCATAAGTTGACTTGAGCTTGGCCAGGCCTCGATATTCGAGCAGCTTGCGCGGCATCGGATGCGATGCGGCGAGCTTGGTCAGCACGTCGGCGTCAGTTGAAAAGCCGCTCTTGGTTTTCTTCAGTCCCTTGGTGGGCAGCTTCAAATCGGTAAACAAGACCTCGCGAAGCTGGATCGGCGAGTTGAGATTGAACTCCTTGCCCGCCAGTTCGAAGCACTCGTGCTCGAGTCGGCTCAATTGCTCGCTGAACTCGATCGACATCGATTTCAGCGCTTCGCCATCGATACCGATGCCCGCCGCCTCCATCTCCGCAAGCACCGCAGCTATTGGCAATTCGATGTCGCGGAACAATGGACCGAGCTCGTGCTCTTCCAGCCGCGGTTGCAAGACCTCGCGCAGAGTCTCGACCAACTGCGGCTCGGAACCACCGGCGGCGCGTCCTCCGAGCGGCGCAAGATGCTCATGATAGAGGTCGTCGAGCGACGGTTCCGCGCGGCCCGGATTCACCAGGAAGCCGGCCAGCATGGTATCGAAATCGACTCCGCCCAGCGTGACGCCGAAGCGTCGCAGACGGTTCAGATGACTCTTCAGATCGTGACAGGCCTTGGGCGGCGACGGCGCCGCGAGCAATTCCGCCGTCGCGCTAATCAGCGCCGATTCGATCGCGAAGGTGCGCGCGTCGTTCTCACCCTTGAGCTTGAGCGCTCCGGCTCCGTCTGAATCACCCCCCAGATTGAACGCGATTCGCGGCGCGCCGCGGATCGTTTCGATCACGGCCGCGATGTCGTCGCTGTTGACCGCGATTTCGGTGCCCTCAGCCTGCGGCAGCTTCACTTCGGATGGAGCGAGTTCGCGGATTAGCGACGTGAATTCGAGCTCGCGCATCAGCTCGGCGGCGGCCTTTTCGTCGATCCCGCGATAAGCAAGCTCGGCAGGCGAGACTTCGAGCGGCACTTCGGTCGCGAGCTTGACCAGCCGCCGCGCCAGCATCGCGTCCTCGCGATGTGCGGCGATCAGAGCGCCCAGTTTTTTCGCGCCGCGGATATCGCTCTGTTCCAGCCGGTCGGGATTCGCAAGCAGTTCGTCGAGGCTGCCGAATTTCGCGATCAGCGCCGAAGCGGTTTTCTCGCCCACTCCGGGCACGCCTTTGACGTTGTCGATCGCGTCCCCCATCAGCGCCATCACGTCCACTAGCGCGCGCGGCTCAACGCCGAACCGCTCGCGCACCTCGCGCACGCCGGTACGCTTGTCGCGCATCGTATCCCACAGCGTAATGGCGGGACTGACCAGTTGCATGAAGTCTTTGTCGGCGGTGACGATCACCACGCTGAATTTCTCGCGCGCGGCGCGCAGCGCCAGAGTCGCGATCACGTCGTCGGCCTCGTAGCCGTCGATGGTCAGGCTCTTGATGCGGAAGGCCTCGACCATGCGATGGATGAAAGGGATCTGCACGATCAGATCGTTCGGCGTCGCCGCGCGAGTAGCCTTGTAGGATTCGAAAAGTTCGTCGCGGAAGCCTTTCTTCGGCGAATCGAACACCACCGCAACGTGGCTCGGGCGCGCGTCTTTCAGCAGCTTCACCAGCATCCGGATGAAACCGTAAACGGCATTGGTCGGCGTGCCGCGCGATGTGGTCAGCCGCGGCAGCGCGTAGAAGGCCCGGTAGATGTATCCGGAGCCGTCGACCAGGTAGAGGGTGGAGCGTTGGTCTGGCATGATACGAAAATAGCAGGGTAGTAGGAGCTATTCTGCAAGGATAGGCGTCCGATTCGACATCATGATTTAATGCTTGCTTATATTGACTCTACCACACAACGTGATTAACTAGTTCCCTTGTTTGCGTTTGCTTTGAATTTCGGCCGCGTCGCCAGCGTCATAGAAGACATTCAGGCGTTGGCCGCAAGATATCGGCCGAGCGCGAGCCAATGATTGAAGTAAAAAACCTGACCAAAATTTATGGCAACCTGATCGCCGTAAACGACGTCTCCTTCAAGGCTGAGCGGGGGCAGATCCTCGGTTTCCTCGGGCCCAACGGCGCGGGCAAGACCACCACGATGCGCGTCATCACCGGGTTCATGCCGGCGACGTCGGGCACCGTGGTTATCGACGGACTCGATATCTTCAGCCAATCGCTCGAAGCGCGCCGGCGCATCGGTTACCTGCCGGAGAACCCGCCGCTGTACGGCGATATGCGCGTGCGAAGCTACCTGCGCTTCGTCGCCAAGCTCAAGGGCGTATCGCGCAGCGCGCTGGATGAATCGATCGAACACGTGGCCAAGGTGTGCGGGCTCGAAGAGGTAATCTCGCGAATCTGCGGCCAGTTGTCGAAGGGCTATCGCCAGCGCGTCGGATTGGCGGCGGCGCTGGTTCACGATCCTCCCGTGATGGTGCTGGACGAACCAACGATCGGACTCGATCCGCGGCAGATTCGCGAAATCCGCAGCCTGGTCCGCGGGCTGGCCGCCGAGCGCACGATCGTGCTTTCGACCCACATCCTGCCCGAGGTCTCGCAGATTTGCGACAAGGTCGTGATTATCAACGGGGGCCGCGTGGTGTTGGAAGAGCTGCTGAACAATCTGCCCAAGGGCGCGTCGCTCGAAGACGTTTTCCTGAACGCGATCGCCAAAGAGCATCACCCTGACGCAACCAGCGAGGAGTTGGAGCTGGAAGAGGTGGGCGCCGGGCGGACTTCGTTGGGACCTCAATAGATGAAAAACGCGCTAACGATCGCCGGCAAGGAGTTGCAGAGCTACTTCGTCCAGCCGGTAGCATACGTCGTGATGACGGTATTCCTGCTACTCGGCGGCTTCTTTTTCTTCAGCCTGGTGGGTCGGTTCCAGACCATGCTGCAGGTTTACACGGCGATGCAGAATCCGGCCGCCGACAAGATGAACCTGAACCAGTGGATCATGGAACCGCTGCTGCACAATTTCGCGATCGTGCTGGTAATCCTGATCCCGGCGGTGACGATGCGGACCTTCGCCGAGGAGAAGCGAACCGGCACCTACGAGTTGCTGCTCACTTCGCCGGTGCGCACCGGGGAGATCGTGGTGGGCAAGTTTATCGGCTCGTCGGTATTCGTGCTGATAATGATCGCGCTGGCGGGTATCTTTCCGATGATTCTGGCGTACCTGGGGAATCCCGAGAACGGAGTGATGTTCGCCGGTTATGTGGGGTTGGCATGTCTTTCGGTCTGTTTCGTCGCGGTCGGACTGTTCACGAGTTCGCTGACCAATAACCAGATCATCGCGGCGATTAGCTGCTTCGGTGCGCTGCTGATGCTGTACGTGATCTCGTGGCCGGCTGAGGCGGGAGGTTCGTCGTTCGGCAGCCTGCTGCGCTACCTATCGCTGCCGGAGCACTTCTCCGTGATGACTCGCGGCGTAATCGATACTCAAGACCTTGTATATTTCGGGAGCCTGATTCTGGTGGCTCTGTTCTTGACGCAGCGGTCGGTCGAATCGGCACGCTGGCGCTAGGGGTTGCGGACGATGCGGAGGAGTTCAGCGCTCACCGGAATAATCGGGCTGGTCCTGATATCGTTCGGCCTGGTCGACTATTTTATCGCTTCGGGCTTCTGGCCGTTTGTCTTCGGCAATGTCGTCCTCGGAGCTTTCGCGCTAATCCTGTGGGCGGTTTCCAGCCGCGAGGCGATGGGCGCGATGGTCGGCTCGCGCACCACGCGTTACGGAGCCAACG
>JBEKLA010000125.1:0-11472 GCA_050010455.1 Binataceae bacterium (SeqCode)
GGGGTGGCGGCGAAGTCGGTGACGACCACCAGGGGCGGGGCCTTCATCATTGCTTTTTACGCGACCGATTTCGGGGGAGGCGGACTCGGTCCGCAGGTTCCGGCCAACATGAGTGCAATCGTGGATCAGGAGAAGCAGTCGCACGAGTACTGGATCCTCGGGACTTACCAGAGTCGACACGGCAACACCGAGGACGTGTCCTGCCCCAACGGACAGCTTTACAACGCGGTCGCAGCGCAAGTCGCGATAGCACGGGGCGCAACGGCGGCCACCCCCCCCTGACCTCACAAGTCTGTGACTGGCGAGATCTGTCGGAGATGGCAGCCGCTACTACATGACTGCCAACCACGAGCCCGAAGCCCGACACCAACCTAAGACCCCGCGCAATCAATCTCGCCAGCCTTCCGGCTTTGGGGGCCGGACCGATTGAAGCAATGCTGGCGGACTCTTTACGGCACCTAAGCCGCCGCCCGGTATCAGCGAAGATCTGCTGAGATGCGCGATCACATACCGGCTTCAGGAGCGCGCGCTCGGCGGCCTCAAGCCCGCCACGCACCGACCGCTGCAGCGGGTCCGCCGCGGGGGACGCAGGGCCACACACGCCGCCGCACATCAGCCATGCCGGCACGCAAGCTCAGACCAGGCGCGGTTCTGCCTCGAGAGTGGCGGGGAATCAGTCACTCACATGACGGTGCTCGATCCATGGAATGCCCCTCAAATGTCACCGAAAACAGGTTCGTGATCTTCGCGAATCGCAAATCGTTTATAAGACCAGCTAATAATTGACGCGCGCTGTAGCTTCCGTTCAGTCGTCCTTTGTCAACCGCTGTATAGTGTCAACCGATCGACGGTCCCAATTCATTAGTATAGCTAACACCGCGCCGAGATGTATGGGTTGATCGGCCTATAGATGAACGCAAGCGGATTGTTTGCCTTGCCGCGACACCTGGTTCTGAGTAATTTCCTATAGCGCGATGAGCTCAGCGGAGCGTCGCGGTTAGCCTATTACAACGGAGGGGAGACCGTGAGCACTGAAACCAAGGTGGGTCTTGTCTTGCCGGTCGACACGATTCGCGAGCGTCTGAACCGCGACCCGGAGTTTCTATTGACCGCGCGATTCTGGTACTGCGACATCCGCTTCTTTATCGGCAACGATCCCTACTTCATGCGGATCGAGAACGGCAAAGTCGACAGCTTTCAGCACGGCACTCAGGGCTTCGACCCCTACAGGATCAACATCGGCGGTCCCGAAGAAATCTGGCGCAAGATGATGGAGCCGATTCCCAAGCCGTTTTATCACGACTGGTTCGCGGCCTCGTTCCATCACGATTTCACGTTCAGCGGCGATCTCGAATCGGCGTACGCCTATTACTATGCGATCCGCCGCATCAACGCGATCATGCGCCAAGCTGTGAACGAATCTCGCGCCGCATAGGGGAGAGTCAGAACAATGGCAAAGTTTTCGGACGTTTCCGGTCGCTATATTTACATCGAACTCGACGGCATCGAGTACCGCGTCTACATCGAAGAGGCGGGCAAGGGCATCCCCCTCGTATGCCAGCACACGGCGGGCTCCGACGGCCGCCAGTATCGGCACATCCTTGAGGACCGTGACATCACCTCCCGCTTTCGCGTGATTGCCGCCGACCTGCCCTATCATGGCAAGTCGCTTCCGCCGACTTCGGTCAGATACTGGGAACGCGAATACAAGCTTACCCAGGAATGGTTCATGCGCTACTGGGTGACACTTTGCAGAGAACTTGAACTCGATCGGCCCGTATACATGGGCTGCTCGATGGGCGGTCATCTCGCCCCAGACCTGGCGCTCAACTATCCGAACGAATTCCGCGCCTGTATCGGGTTGGAAGCTTCGATGTGGAGCGGTGAGATGGATCGATTGGTGAACCAATGGTTCCACCATCCCCGCCTGTCGAACGAATCGAAACCCGCGCTGATGCTGAGCCTGTGCTCGCCGAACGCGCCAGAAGCTAACGTGCGCGAGACGGTGTGGGAGTATAGTCAGGGCGCGCCGCCGGTATTCAAGGGCGACCTTTATTACTATTCCTTCGAACACGATCTGCGGAAGACGGCGAAGTACATCGACACGAGCAAGTGCGCGCTCTATGTGCTCAGCGGCGATTACGATTGGTCGGCCTATCCGGCCGCGTCGAAGGCTCTGGCCGACGCGGTGCCCGGCGCGACTTACACGCTGATGGAAGGGATGGGCCACTTTCCGATGGCCGAGGACCCGGCTCAGTTCAAGAAGTATCTGATGCCGGTGCTCGCGGACATCGAAGCGAAGTCCAGGAAGAAGTAACCGTATCGGTCCCGAAAATCGGCTGACCGCAGCGCTGTCTTCGACGTCACCTGAGACCGCGCTGCGGCAGTCGGCTTGATATTCGCCGCGCGCGGAAGTTTACGGATTGGAACCAGCGTGGCGATGCTTTTCCATCACGTCCGCCGACGTCCCGAAATGTCCTAACGCGGCTCCGGCCCGCAACTCCATCGCGACGAAGATCGCTTCGGCGATTTCTTCGTCCGTCGCACCATTCACTTTGGCGTTCCTGGTGTGCAGAGCCATGCAGGCGCGACACTGGGTTACGTAAGTAACCGCGACCGCTATCAACTCCTTCGTCTTGGTCGAGAGCTTTCGCGGTTCGTAAACCGCCTGCTCGAAATCGACGAACTTCTGGAACAGTTCGGGCTGAAGCTCGCGCAGCTTGCGCATCGTGCGCTCGTTTGTCCAATCAGGATCGGCCATTGAGATTCTCCGTTGCGCGACGTCTCATCCCACGCGGCAGCGGCTCGCGGCGCACGCTAGTTAACCGGCAGAGGTTCGAGCTGGGCGAGCATCTCGTCACGGCGATCAATCAGCCATGGCGGTGTGTGAACGATCGTCCCCAAAGTCTCGTACGCCTCGTCGATCGCGAATCCTTTGTCGAACGAGTAGGCGGCCTCGAACAGCGCGCCGCTCGGCGTGCGGAAATAGATCGACATGAAGTAGCCGCGATCCTTGGGCTCTGAGCAATCCGTATAGCCGAGGCCTTCGAGGTACGCTTTGAAATCGGCTTGCATCTTGTCGTCCTGGACCTTGAAGGCCACATGATGGACTGTGCCCTGCCCGAAACCCCAACTGCCTTGGCGCAAGTCGGGGAAGTGCGCGATCTCAACCGTCTTGCCGGGCGCGCCGTCCTGGACTCCGAACAAAGTGTGATTCCCGTCGGCGCCGAGATTCCTGAACCCCATCGGGCCGCTCATGAAATCGTTCATCTCGGCCGCGTCGCGAACCGCGACCGTCACTCCGTACACGCCGCGAATCGCGACGTCCGTCGGAACGTCCGATCCGTTCCACGGCTCGCGCGTATCCTTCTTCACGCCCACCATCTGATATTCGATGCCGCAGGGATGATGCAGCACGAGGCGCTTGGCGCCGTAGCGTTCCGCAAGCTCGGTTGCGATCTTGTGGTCCGCCAGCCGCCGTTGCCAATATTCGAGGCTGGCCTCAGGCACGGCCAGATTCACGCTCTTCACCTGGCCCGAGCCGAAGCGCCCCGTGCGCCCGTCCTGTTTCATCGGGAAGCAAGTGATGAGCGTGCTCTCCTGCCCGGAAGCGTTCCCATAATAGAGGTGATAGATCGGCACCCGGCCGTCATACAGCAGGGTCTTCTTGACGTTGCGCAAGCCGAGCGTCCTAACGTGGAAGTCGTAATCTTCCTGGGCTCCGCCTACGCACAGCGTCAGATGATGATGGCTTTGAATTGGAGTTTCCATCGCGCGATCCTCGTCGTCGTTTAGTTCGTTTTCACTGAGAAACCTGGCTCGAATGCTTCCGATGGATACAGTTTGTCCTTGTCTGGATGATTCGAGCAAGCATCAGCTTATCGGCTATTGCCAGAAAACCCTAACTTATAATAAGACCCGACTGTTCCTTATTCCGGTCTGCTTGTTCATGAGCGACACAGAACCTCGAAATGCTCGCGCTGACGTCGCCAATTTCGATGGGCAAAAGAGAGGCTGACTGAACTATGCCAAATGCCGAGTACTTCGCGGCGACCGATATGCGCCAAGCGTTGAGGCTGCTGACCGAGCGTGGTGACCAAATCACCATACTCGCCGGTGGGACAGATCTTGTTCCTTTGATGAATTCGCGAGAATTACGGCCGCAAGCACTGTTCTATATCGGAAAGCTGGGACTGAATTATATTGCCGCGCGCGACGGCGGACTCGCGATCGGAGCCGCGACCACTCTGGAGGAGATCGTTAACAATCCTCTGGTAATCGAGCGCGCTCCGGTTCTGGCCCACACCGCCCTCGAGATGGGCCATCCCGCGATTCGAAACATGGCGACCATCGGAGGCAACGTCGCGATGCCTTCGCGGGCCGCGGACATGCCGCCTCCGTTGTTAGCGTTGGACGCAGAGGTTGTCCTGGTCAGCGAACGCGGCGAAAGGGTGGTCCCGATCGGCGAATTCTTGAAGCAGTCCAGAAAGACCCGTCGTCTGCCCGATGAGCTGCTGACCGAAATAAGAATCCCGCCGCAAAAGGGTCGAACCGCGTTCGTCAGGCTGGCCCGGCGAAAGGTGTTTGCGTGCTGCATCGCCAGCGCCGCCGTGCGGATGGAGCTGGATGGCGACAAGTGCGCCGATTTGCGTATCGTCGCCGGCTCGATGGCTCCGACGGCTCTGCGATGCGTCGCGGCCGAGGCCATCCTCAGAGGCAACGCGTTGACTTCGGCGCGAATCAGCGAAGCCTCGACGCAAGCGCTCGCCGAGTGCAAACCGATCGATGACGAACGCGCTTCGGCCTGGTACCGGCGCCATGTGATCGAGCTGCTGGTAACGCGAGCGATTAACCAGGCGGCAAGTCTTTAGCAAGGTGCGAAGATGAAATACATCCTTTCCTTCAGCGTCAATGGCCAGCCGGTGGAGACCCTGGTCGAGCCGACAATCTCGTTGCTGGATGTGCTGCGAGACAAACTGGACATCACCAGTCCCAAGCGTGGATGCGAATCGGGCGACTGCGGCGGATGCACGGTCCTGGTCGATGGCAAGGCGGTGACGTCCTGCCTAACCGTCGCGATGACCGTGGAAGGCGCCGAAGTTACCACCGTCGAAGGCTTGGCGCACGACGGTCAGCTCCATCCCCTGCAGAAGGAGTTCTATGAGCGAGGCGCGGCACAGTGCGGTTTCTGCACGTCGGGGATGCTGATGGCGGCCAAAGGGTTGCTCGACCGCAATCCGACACCGACGCGGGAAGAGATCGTTGTCGGGATGTCCGGCAACCTGTGTCGTTGCGGGGGGTATGTACAGGTCATGGAGGCTATCGAAGCTGTGGCCGCAGCTAAAAGCCCAGTCAAAGCCGAAGATAACGGCGGCCGGAGGTAAGCATTCATGCAAAGAAGCGAAGGAGCGACAGCCGGCCGTCAGGAAGCCCGCAAGCTCGATTCCGCAATCGATTTAGCGAGCGACCCCGTGCACAAATATATAACCAAACCGGTGCCGAGGCTCGACGGAATCGCCCAGGTAACCGGCGCCAGCGCCTACCTTGACGATCTCCATCTGCCCGGGATGTTGACGGTCAAAGTGCTGCGGGCTTCAGTCGACAAAGCCAAACTGCTGAACGTCGATATCTCTCGCGCCCAGCGTGTGCGGGGAGTTGCGGCGGTAATCACCGCCAAAGACGTGCCCGGCGGCCGCTATGGAATGTATGCCGATCAGCCAGTGCTGGCCGATGGCGAAATCCGTTTCAAGGGGGAAGTAATCGCTGCGGTGGCCGCGACCGATCTGGATACCGCACTCGAAGCCATTGCTCAGATTTCGTGCGAGGTGGAAGAACTGCCCGCGGTTTTCGATCCGGAAGAGGCAATCAAACCCGGTGCGCCGCTGGTGCGGCCCGAGGGCAATACCTTCGTCTTCGACAGCGGACCGTGCCGGAAAATTCGGCTCGGTAACATCGAAAAAGGCTTCGCCGAGGCCGACCTTATCGTCGAGGGCACTTACACGACCCCGATGCAGGAACAGTCTCCGATGGAGACCAGTTGCTCGGTAGCGTCGATCGAGAATGGCGGCCAGCTGGTTATTCACAGCATCAGCCAATCGGCCTATCTCCACATGCGCCAGCTGAGCAGCGTTCTCAAGCTGCCGATGAACAAGATTCGGATGGTGGCTGGCAACTTCGGCGGGGCATTCGGCGCGCGATGGGAAATTCACTCCGATCATATCGCCAGCCTGCTGGCATTGAAGACCAGGAAACCCGTGAAGTGGCGCTGGACTCGTGAAGAAGAGACGCTCTATTCGACGCATCGCGCAAGATGGAAATTCTACTTCAAAGACGGGGTGAAAAAGGACGGCCGCATCGTCGCCCGCTACGTGCGCACGCTGTACGATGCGGGCGCGTACACCGGCATGGCGCCGTATTGCGTGGACAAGAACGCCATGATGATAGCCGGCCCTTTCAACATCCCGAACATCGCGATCGACGGTTATTGCGCATACACCAACCGGACGCCGTCGGGCGCGATGCGCGGCTTCGGCGTGATGGCCGGACAGGTGTGCGAGGAGATTCAGATGGGCCGCATCGCCGAGGCGGTCAGCATGGACCCGTGGGAGATTCGCTTCCTCAACGTTTGGCGCGAGGGCGACCTGACGGCAACCGGCAAGGTAGTCGATAACGTCGCGGCGATTGAATGCATGCAGGCAGCGGCCAAGCTGGCGGGCATCGAATTGCCGGAGCGGTTGAAGGCGATGAGCTCGCGCGAGAGGAGAAGCTAGCCGTGAAGAAAAAAGGCGTCGGCGTCGCGGTCTACTGCCATCCCACCGGAGCCAAGGGCGGGGGCGATCCCAGCCAGGCACAGGCGCGCCTTAAGCTCGACGGCACCGTGGACCTGATGCTCGGCGTGGTTGACATCGGACAGGGCAGCAGCACGGTTATGAGTCAGATCGCGGCCGAAGCTCTCGACATACCGCTCGAGAATATCACCGTCGCCCTTCCGGACACCGATACCGGACCAATCAGCATGGGGACCGGCGCCAGCCGCGTTACTTTCATGGACGGCAACGCCGTGATCGCGGCCGCCGAGGATTTGAAACGCCAGATCCGCGAGTGGAGCTCGAAGCGGTTCGAGGTCGCGCCCGACGATCTCGAAGTCAAAGACAACAAAGTCTCCGTCAAGGGCAATCCCAAGGTATCCATGACCCTTGCCGAAGTGGGCAACCAGATGAATTCGACAGGCTGGTTTCCAGTGGGCAAGGGTACTTACTGCCCGCCAAAAGAGGATTTCGACCCCGAAACCGGTCATATGACGTCGATTGCTGCGATCGCCTACGCTGCATGTGTGGCGGAAGTGGAGGTCGACACCGGAACGGGAGTAATCGAAGTCAAGAAACTCTGCCAAGCCTATGAAATCGGCACGCCGCTCAATCCGCTGCTGATAAAGGCGCAAATCGACGGCGGTACGATGCAGGGCCTCGGCTTCGCTCTGAGTGAAGATCTCGGCCCCAACTATCCCAGCTTGAAGCTCGCGCCCAAGAGCTTTCTGGATTACCTCATCCCGATCACCGCCGACGTGCCCGAGATGCAGTCCACCGTGGTGTCGTTGCCTTCGCGCGGGGCCGGACCGTTTGGAGCAAAAGGATTTTCCGAGATGACGTCATTCCCGCCGATTTCCGCAGTTATCGGCGCGATCCATGACGCAATCGGGGTATGGATCTGTGATTTTCCGGCAACGCCGGAGCGGGTGCTGCGTGCGCTCGAAGCCGCGCGCGTGTCGGCGGCGTAACCGCTTCAGGCCGATTTCTTAACCTTGGTCTGAATCGGCTCTCGCGTTTCGGCAACCGAAATCGCCTGCACAGGCTCGAGTTTCGTAACGGTCGCGCTTCGCCGACGAGTATCAATCGAGGTCGGGAGTCTTACCGGCTGAGCCTCCGGCGTCATAACGGAATCGTAGATGTCCTCGACCTTGCCGCATAGGCGGGACCAATCGTAGTCCCTCGCCACCATCTCTTTGGCGTTGTCTCCCAATCGCGCCGCAAGCTCCGGATCGCGAAGCAGCGTCAGGATGGCGCGACCCAGTTCCTGCCAGTCGTTGTCGGGCGCCACGTACGCCTCTTGCATATGGCGGACGCCTTTCGCCGCGCCATCGAAACAAACGATTGGCTTGGCCGCAGCCATGTAGTTCAGCAGCTTGATCGGATGGCCGGGCACGTCGGGACGCGATATCGCGGCGACCGACGCCATCGCGAGGTAGTCAGGCAGCTCCGCCAGGGTATGGCCCTCTATCCACTTAACCGACTTATTGATGCCGAGAGACTCGGCAAGGGCGCGATTCGCGGCCAAGTCAGGATCGTGCTTCAGCGGGCTCACGACCATAAGTAGCGTCGCCGGCGCTTCTTTCAGCGTCTGCGAAAAGGCCCGCAGCAGATAGTCGATGCGCTGGAACGGGCTGTTGATTCCCGTGTACATCACCACCGGCCGTTCGCCGACGTTATGGCGCACGCGTAGCGAAGTCCCGTCGCTGCCATCGAACATTTCGGTCTTCACGCCGCACGGAATAAAGGTCATCCGATCGGCGGGAGCGCCTCGCTTTATCAAGGCTTCGCGCAATTCCTTCGTGACCGTGATGAAGTAGTCCGGAATTTTGGTGACGACTCGGTCGAGAATACGAGCGAAAGGCTTGGCCAAAAACTTCGGCTTGATAAAGCCGTAAGTGGGAAGCTCGTCCGCCATCAGGTTGACCGCGTTGTATACCAGCGGCCGTCCCGTCAGCAGCCTGGCGACGAATCCGATCAGCGCCCCTTCGTAGTTGTGCCCATGGATGATGTCGATTTGCTCGGAGCGGATTACGCGCAGTACTTTGATCAGCAAAAACAGGTCAAGCAGGATCTTCTTCCACGACGGCCCCGCGTGCAGACGGTTCGATTTGCTCCAATACCATGGCCGCCAGAGCTTGGCCGCTCCGACCGGCAGGTCCTCGCCGAACGGGTAAGTAACGATGTGAACGCGATGCCCGCGTGCGGCGAGCGTCTCGCTCATTTCGCGGATGGCACCCGGGGTACCCCAGTTCGCGGGGAAGGGGCACGGAGCGATCATGGCTATTGAATACCGCTTCATGAATCAGCCGTCCTGCTCAAGCTGGTCTCCCCCACGAAAGCGAACCGAGTATCGCGACAGCCGTCTCGCTGGACGACACGGCCAATTAGACTTCTTGTTTCCTCGCCTACCGGGCTTACAAAACGCCACAGCGGTAACCGACGACTCGAGCGTCGGAAACCACCCCAAGAAACTTCCGGACTGAGGAAACTCACAAGAATCCTAGGAACTCCAGATTCTCGCCCGGCCGAGCCGGGCATTTTGGCCGCGCATACGTGACGCCTTTACCGGACAACACCATGAAAAATGGCGCTGACGGCGCTTGGCCCAAGCGTCTTCTAATTGCGTTTTCGCGCGACCTGGCTAACTTAGACACCCTGTCACTCGCGCCAGCATTCGAACTATACGCCTTAAGCGCATATGACTCAAACGAGTACCACAAAGATAGCCACTGCCGACTGGCGCCATCTCAAAATTTGTTTATCTGTTGATTAACTCCAGCAAAAATCGGTTAAACTTAGCAAATATAGTCCGGAAAAACCACAGATTTCTAAGCCGCAATTGCCCGGGCGGCTGCGACTTGGGCGCGAACGCGACCGCCAAACCACGATCGCCATAAGCTAATCTAATGTTAATTGGCGATAGATTTCGCCCGCCACTTCGCTTACCGCTTCAGCGATTAATCACGCGAACCGGGTTCAGACGCCGACAATGGGGAGAGGACGCTGCACAAAGCGCCCGGAAAAAAACGATGGCACGCTGAGCCATAAGCCCAGCGTGCCATCTACGTTTAGAGCAATTCGAAGCTAAGCACAGGCTTAGCGATGCAACTGCTCGAGTTTGTTGATGTCGTACAAGGCTACGGCCTTGGAAACGTCAACGTTCGGATAACCTCCGGGCGTGATCCAGATCGTTCCGCGGTCGTTCTGAGTGTCGAGCACCTGGATCGACTGGAAGTTGGTGGTACGAACGCCGTTGTTGATCGCGGCCAGATAAGGCACCTTGAAGTCCTCGGTCCATTCCTTCTGGAACTCCCAGGTTTTCCACAACTTGCCCTTCTTATCCCATGCCTGCATCCAGAAGGTGTCCCAAATCTCGGGATCCCAGAAGTCCACTACCGAGCTATACGGATGGCGTGGATCCTTGGAGACGCGCTCCATCACGACAAAGCGGCGCACCGACCAGGAGTCATTCGGGACAATCCCGTTAGGTCCGTACAGATAAGTGTAGTCATGAGCCGAATCCATTACGCACAGCGCGTCCTTGAAGCCCATGAACTTCCACTTCCATTCAAGCGGACGGCCGGCGAATCCATAGAAGTCCTCGAGGGTATGGTCGGTGCCCAGCAGCGAGTCCGACTTGACCTCGGCCGAAATTCGGCGCACGCGGCGCAGGTTGGGGATATACGCCCATGCGTCGTCGGCACGGAGCGCGTCGTTATAACGGTAAATGATGAATGCGGTACCGCGGATATCGAACGGGCCGAAGAATCCGGTGAACTCTTTCCACTCGAACGCCTCCGCGTCGGGGGTCGGGATATTGTGGCTCGGCGCATACATCGGCAGGTGCGAATGGATCAGTTTTCGATAAACGCACAACAGGCTGCGCTGGAAGTTGCCGCCGCCGCCGTAGATCAATTTGAACTCATCGGCAGGGGGCGATTCCCATTTGAAGTTCAGCACGCCTTCCAGCCAGTCGAGCGGAGGAGCTTCCCAAGTCGGAATCTGATGGCTGCCGCCGAAACGGTCCCAGGTAGCGGGCGGTACGCAGAAGAAACCGTAGTTCTGCCAGCGGAATTCGAAGTTCCACGCCGCTTTGAGTCCCGATATAGGATCCTCGACCTTCAGGTCTGAAGTCGGGAACGGCTGGCCGCAGACGTAATTGACCATCGCGCCGTCGGAATTCAGTTTGGTCTGGTTCTGATATTTCTCCGAGCACTCGACGTAATCTTTACGCGGAGTGTGATTGGCGGGCGGGATGATCTTCGCCTGGAACTCGGGGAAGTTCAGTTGCTCAAGATACCCGGGCGGCACAAACGGGCGCATTCGTTCCATATCCTTGGCGGTCAGGACGTCGCCGGGCTTGAAGTCTGGCTTGGCGTCTTTGTATTTCGCCAACCACTCGTCAAACGTGGCTCGAGTGTAGGTCTTTACATCCTGGGCGTTTGCGCGCCCAAGAGCGAGACCGAGGAGCAGTGTTGATAGAGCGGCAACATAGCCTAGCCTCTTCAAGGCTGTGCTCACTGCGGTTTGGCGCCTAAGCGTCACTTTCCGATTCTCCATGTGCCTCTTTCCCTCCGCTTAACGGCAGGCTTTTCGACCCGTTTGCTCGATCACACCCCAAGATTAGGAGGGCGGACGAATCGTCCGCTGGACGAGCGCTTGC
>JBEKLA010000126.1:0-11447 GCA_050010455.1 Binataceae bacterium (SeqCode)
GCGGGTCGGTCGTCATGAAATCGGGAATGACGATATCGGACGCACGCGTATAATGGATGTTCAAGGTGAGAATCATCGGAGTGGGCTGCGGACACTCGTAGATCAGTTCATAGCCGACTCGGATTTGCATACTCAGGTCCTATCTATATCTATATCTATATCTATCGGCGCAGCCCCCGGGGAGCCGGATCCATGGCGGAAAACTGCTGAAGCTCTTTCTAGCTTTTAGATGGTTCTCTTTTCGACGGTTCTCTTGATGAATGGGTCTCGTCGCGAACGCTCACGGCGACCTCCATGCCCAGGAAAGCTGACCGCCTACCAATGAACGTCCCCCAAAGCGGCAGGACTTGCGCATGATCCCATGCCACTGCGACGCGAACGAGATTGCGGTTGCCGATGATCTTGTTGGTCGGGTCGAAATCGACCCACCCCGCCCCCGGAAGGTACACTTGGAGCCAGGCATGGGTCGAGCCTCCCCCGCCGACCGGCGTCGGATCGGCGTCGGGTACGAAAATGTAGCCGCTCACGAACCGGGCGGCAAAGCCGAGGGATCGGACTCCTTCAATCATCAAGAGCGCAAAATCACGGCAGGTCCCATACCCGAGTCGGAGCGTATCGCTTGGGGTCTGCGCTCCTCCCTCGACGCGACGCCTGTACTCGAATTGTTCGTTTATCCCCACGGTCATGGATCGAAGCAAGGACATCGTTTCGATCGGTCCGGACGAGACCAGAAAGCGCGCCGCCCATTGATGCACATCGTCGGTCGGGTAGCGTCGCTCCATGCCTCGCGCGAGATCCTCGCGCTCGTCGCTCGAATAAGCAAACGGATAGGTTCTTGCTTCGGGTTCGAGCCGGTATTCCGGACTCGCCGATTCGATATGATGAAGCGTGACGGCGCTCTCGAATCGAAGCTCGGCGGTCTCTCCGCTAAACCTTGCCACCGCGACCGAGTTATCGAAAACATCGTGAATCCAGTGAAGATCCATCGGTTGCGGCGTGATCGCGAGGCTGGTCTTGATCAGTCGCAAATCATGGCTCGACCGCGGCCGGAACATCATCCGATGTTCACCCAATGCCACCGGTTCCGAATAGCGGTACACGGTGACGTGCCGCACGGTGAGACGGCGCGGGGAGGTTGGCTCGGCTGGGATGGTTTTCGATCCGCCCGGCGCGATCGGCCAAGCCGTTTTCGGACCGGCCGTCACGCGGCGGCCTGCTTCAACCCGGCGCTCTCCGGCCGGCTGAGCTGACGCCAGCCGCGCAAATCCGTGAGCAGGTCGGTTAGGTGCTTCGCCAACGCCAGCAGCGCGGCAGGTTCCGTGCGCCAAGTCTCGTCGTCGTGATCCATACGTGAACCATTTTATGCATCGCGAGTTGCGCGAATCTAGCAAGAACACGAGTCTCGCTCGTGATTTAAGGCAGCATCGCACGAGGGGCAGGGTTCCCTCTTAACCTCCCGCGATAGCAGCGTGGCCGTTCAAGTGATTCGCCACGAAACGCCGGCGTTCCTTCTTACCCGAACACCTGATCATACCCCGATGCTCTATAGATCGAGTAGCAAAGTTCTCTCGTCCGACGATTGCTAGTCGAAGCGTCTTCAAGACGCTTAAATCGCCGCCCGTCTTGGTGGGGGTACCGGAAGAAGACGCCCAGACAAGTTGGCCTGCTCCCCAATTTCCGACCATTTATAATCGGATAGTTTTCGCAGCGAGGTACGGTTAAAAATCTTCATCACCCTCCGCCTGGCGAAAACAACCATGTAAACTAGAGATTGTTTCGCGTCAGACTGTATTATCCGTTCCCGAGTCCTCGATGCAGAGACTGTCGGCGAAGGCCGAAATCGAGAAGAATTCCCTGTATTCTCCCTGCGTAACAGGGAATTTAGGGGCAAAGATTGGTTCGCATCAGAGTGCGTCGTCCGCGCTCGAGTCCCCAATGCTGCGAATACTGGCGCGATTTCGCGTGAGCGGCACTTTAGGAAACCGAAAGTCGCTCGGAGGATACGCCTTCCTGGTGAGCCTAAGGAACAGGGTAGCCTTCCAGTTCGGCACCATCACGCAATAAAACCACGTATGTGACCTCGCGGTTCGTAGCTAGCACGCCGGAATACCGCGGGCTGTGCCGCAGCTTCAGATCCATGATTTGTGTTCCATCCTCGAGGTGGAAAACCCTGAACCCGCGATACCAGGAGAGAAACGTCAATTGAACGCGGCTCTCGTCGCAATCGAACAGCTCATATTTCAGATTTTGGGACAGATCCTCGAACTGGCAACCCCAAGGCGACTGGGGTGGGACTCTCCGCGAGTGTTCCGCGCGGTATTTCTGCAATCCAAGGGAGCCGAGATTTTTACGCGCATCGTCTAACGAGGAGAAACCAAGCGCAGCGAGTTTTGGCCCACAGGCCTTTTCTTCCGAGGTCGAAGCGGTCCCGGCGAGATAGAGTTTGTTGATAATAGTATAGGTACAGACCGTTTCAGGCTTCAGGCCGGGAATGGTCAAGGTTTCAATCGCGTAATGGCCCGTATTGGTCACCTTGCCGCCGATCCGTTCGCTCCTATAATCCTGAAGGCCGCTTACTAGGAAAACCCCTTTGGGGCTGAAACCCATGTCGCCTGCGGCCAGCAGAGGATCGGTGACTTCGACGCGGCTAAGAAGCTTGAATCCGTGGAGATCGATAATGTTCAGGACGGATCGCGGCGGCTTTGCAGGTTTGCCGGGGGGATGGCGCCATTTCCATGCATCTGCGTTCTGGCTCAAACGGACCACGAGATAATTCCCTCCGGGGTCCATCAAGAGCTGATCGTTCCGATCGTACCGATCTTTCTGAAGCGGCCAATCGAGCGGTTCATTGTTCGGCCCGACGTCAACATCCAGCTCGTCCTCACGCGGTTGCGAGGAGTCCCAGGCCGCGATACGCCGCAGAGTCCAGATTTGCTTGGGCTGCTCGATCCGTTTGGTGACCACCAGCAAGGCGCCGTCGGGCATCGTATGCAGGGTCGAGTATCCCTGCTGATTCTGCGGCTTGCGCAACCTGTAGTTGAAAGACATGGCATCCACTTGGCCGTGGCAGGCCGTCAAGAGGAACGCGACCACCATGAAAAGAGCCCGTCGATCCGTGCCGCTGATCCTCCGGCCTTCGATGCGATCCGCGGGCGATGCAAGATCACAGCTCGGATACGCTGCAGCCATCATTTCGGGAGAGCTCGGCGATCAAAAGAATTTAAGCGACCAGCTCCCAGGTCTCCTGAGGGCTCAACATAGCGCGACGAGTTTCGAATGCTCATCAGACAGCCACCAGAGATTCGGCTGGACCGGAGCTTGGCGGCGCCGGCAATCGATTCCCCGCTCTACCAGCAGACGAGCAATATTATCGATCGCCACCGGCAAGGTGCTTAGCACCGAGGCGCTAAAACCCTTGCCAAGGTCACACGATTCGGGAACGACACCGATGATAATTACTTCGGACGGGCCGTGGCCCGCAAGCTTCAATAGCGCGAGAGACTCCCGAACTCCCGGATCGTGCGCCGTCAGACGAAGCTGAGCCCGGCGAGCAACGACGTCGTCTTCGCAATAGATGCACAACGTGCCCGGCTTCTCTTGCGCATTAACAGCATCTGCTATTACGACCAGGTCTGCGGCGTACAAATACAGTGCGAGATCCAACCCGGGCGTGCCAAGGTCGAGGATTTCAACATTCGAGCCGCATTCGTACTTGCAACGAAACATTTCGACGGCTAACGGGCCAAAACCGTCATCGCCCATGAGAACGTCCCCTATGCCGGCAACGCAGATTGACGCGGGTCTGCGGCCGCCCGTGTTCATAGAATCTTCACTTGAGCGATTTCGCGGCCGCTCGCATCGAACGTGTGACACGCGCAGGCCATGCACGGATCGAAGGAGTGCACGGTGCGAAGTACTTCCAGCGGCTTCGATGGATCGGCCACCGGGTTGGCAAGGAGAGAGCTTTCGTACGGTCCTGGGACGCCCTTCTCGTCACGAGGGCTGGCGTTCCACGTCGACGGCACAACCGCCTGATAGTTGGCGAAAGTTCCCTTGTCGATGACGACCCAGTGCGAAAGTGTGCCGCGGGGCGCTTCATGCAGCCCTAAACCTGTAATCTGACCGTTCGGGAATTGGGGTGGATTGTAGGTGGTGTCGTCGCCGTTGAGAATGTTCGAGCTGAGCAACTGCAAGTGCTGGAGCGCAAGGTCGGAGAGCATCGCCGCACGGATCGCGCGGGCGAGGTAGCGCCCCATTGTCGATTGCAAATCATCTGGAGTTACATTCGGGCCACGAAGCGACGAAATTCTCTTGAAAGCCTCGTCGGTCCATTTGCGCGTGAGCGGATGGCCGGAGGCGTAGCCCACGATAATAGTCGCAAGAGGACCGACCTGCATCGGATGACCGTTGTAACGCGGCGCTTTTACCCAACTGTACTTACCCTTCTCCCTGAAGTCGGTGTAGTAAGGTTCGGTCTTGCCTTGCCAGGGAGGCTGCGCGCCTTCTCCCAGGTACCATGCGCGCGTGACATCTTCGGCAACCGCCGCGCGGATGGCCTCGTCGCGCCAATTTTGAATCGGTCGCACGGACCCTAGATTCCCATCGAGGATAACGCCACCGGGGAGATCAAATCGCGTGGCCTTTGCATCCAGCGGCAGGTCCGGTACAGCAAGATAATTCGCTACACCGCGTCCATAACGGAACCACTCGGGATAGGAGGCGGCGAGCAGGCAGGCATCCACGAAATAGGCCTGTTGCACGAACGGGACTACTTCCTGGAGCAAAGATTGCATCATTCCGAGGCGGTCCATATTCATCGTCGCGAGACTGTTCAGGTTAATCGCGTTCATCACGCCGCCGACCGCAAGGTTCTGGATGTGCGGTGTTTTCCCTCCAAGAATCCCGACCACCTGTAAGGCTTTGCGTTGAAATTCCAGGGCCTGCAAATAGTGAGCAAACAGAATCAAGTTCAGTTCCGGGCTCAGGCGCATCGCCGGATGGCCCCAGTAGCCATTGGCGAAAATTCCGAGCTGACCGCTCGCAACCAAGCCTTTGACTTTGTTCTGAACCTCCTCGAGCCTGCGATGGGAGTTCCCCTCCCAGGCGCCGACGCCGTCTGCGATGGATGCTGCGCGTGCCGGATCCGCCTTGGGAATAGTAGTGACGTCTACCCAGTCGAGAGCGGACAATTGGTAGAAATGAACGATATGGTCGTGCAGGGCGTGCGCAATGAGAATCAGGTTGCGAATGTACTGCGCGTTGGCGGGAATCTCGAGCTGGAGCGCATCTTCTACGGCTCGCACCGAGGCAACGGCGTGGACTGTGGTGCACACTCCGCAGAAGCGCTGGGTAAAAATCCAGCCTTCACGGGGGTCCCGTCCGAGCAGAATCGTCTCGATTCCGCGCCACATGCTGCAGCTCGCCCATGCATTCTGCACTTTGCCCCCATCCACCTCGACATCGATGCGCAGGTGGCCTTCGATGCGAGTTATCGGGTCTATGGTGATGCGAGCCATAATGTTTCTCCTTCTGGTCAAGCCGTTGCGGCTTGCGCCTCGCCGGTCATGATCGGGAAGAGCTTAATGAGCACGATGTAACCGGCGATCTCGCCGGCCACAAGCCCGGTGGTGATAAGAATCTCGGTGACGCTCGGAAAGTACGACCATTGCGTCCCGGGCAGGAAGGCTACGAGGAAGGTGTCGAAGCGATACAGCGCGCCGGCCAGCACCAGTATCATTGCGGCGCGGAACAGGTTCCCCGCGTCGCGCCGGAGGCGGTCCGTTGCCAGCAAGATACCTGCGGTAACGAACAGCGCCAACTCGATGAGCGACATCACGCTGTAGAGGTCGAATGCGAACAGCGCCCCGAGCTGTCCGCGGAGCCCAAGGTCAATCAGCCGGATGCCGAGATACAGCCCCAGCAGCGGCAGCATCGCGAAGCCGAGCCCGGCGAGCATGTCTGTTTCGGATTTGCGGCCGAGAAACTTCGAGGATAGCGCGCCCTCTATCACGACTGCGCCGAACCCCATCGCGATGCACGAAATGAGGAAGAGCAGCGGGAGCAGCTGCGTGTTCCACAGCGGATGCAGGCGCGGCCCGCTCAGCAGCAGCAGCGAGCCGAGCGACGACTGGTGCATCGTCGGCAGCACTATGCCGAGCGCGACAATCCAGGGCAGGACCTTTTGCACCACCGGGAGCCCGATTTCGCCGATGCGGCGGAACACGTAATAGGTGCTGGTGCGCGCCCCCTCGAGGAACGCCGGCGACAGCTCGAACCACAACACGACGGTGTACGTCATGATGCACAAGGCCACCTCAAGCAGCACCGAGTGCAGGTTCCAATGCCAGAAGAATGGCAGCTTGTAGGCTATCCACGGTCGGCCGACATCGATAACCACCGACAGGCCTGCGATGCTGTAGCCAAATGCGCTGGTGACCAATGCGGGACGTATGAGCGGGTGATACTTCCCGCGGTTGAGGATATACACCAGCATCGCCACTGCGTAGCCGCCACAGCTTAGCGCCGTACCGGTGACCACATCGAACGCGATCCACAGGCCCCATGGGTAGCCGTCGTTGAGCGCGGTGCTTGCGCCCAGACCAACAACGAACCGCCAGACGATGAGCAGGCCGGCGATCCCCGCGAACACCACGAGTGCCAGCACCGGCCGCGTGAAGATGACTCCGCCGATTGGTTGCGGACTATGCTGCTCGTTCATCGCTGGCCCTCCTTGGTCCCCGAGCGATCGGGCTTTTCGCGGTTGCGAAGCATCATCACCGCGAGCAAGCCGTACAGTGCCACGGGCGCCACGAAGCCTTTGTAAATTGTGCCCTGAAGCCTCCGCACTCGCCTCGGCACCGATTCGTCGTTGTACGCCGGCAGGCCGAGTTTCTCGAAGTCGACGTGCGCCAGATACAGCACCTGCGTGCCGCCCACCTCGTGCTCGCCGTACACCTTCGGCACGTAGCGGCCGGGATTCTGCGCGAGCCGTTGGTGCGCATCAGCAAGAAGATCGGTGCGCTTGCCGTAAATGACTGCGCCCACCGGGCAAACCTCGCAGCACGCCGGGCCCTGGCCTTTGGCGATGCGTTGTCGGCACAGCTCGCACTTGACCACCTTCGGGATGGCCTTGGACCATTCGAATTTGGGGACGTTGAACGGACAGCCCATCTGGCAGTAGCGGCAGCCGATGCAGAGACTGGGATCGTAGGACACGATGCCCTTCTCGCCCTTCTGCAAAGCACCCAGCATACAGGCGCCGACACACGCCGGATCGACGCAATGCATGCACTGCCGTTTGACAAACGACTGTGCGCCCGTCTCCGGGTCTCGGTAGAGCTTGATGATGTTCTTGGCGTGCTCGTTGAGGTCGACCGGCATGTCCCACAGGCCGCCGGACGCATCGGTGTCGGGCGTTACGTCATTGGCTTCGTTGCACGCCACCATGCAGGCCTTGCAGCCGATGCAGCGCGTGGCGTCGTACAACATCCCCACGGCGTCGGGTCGGGCCACGACCGCCGCAGCCTGAGTCCTCTCCACGCCGAGAGTAGCCGCCACCACGCTCGCGGCGCCGGCGGCCATGGCCTTGAGGGCTGTGCGTCTGGATATGCCCATGGGCCTACTCCTTGTTTGGTTTCGATTCCGGCTCGGTTTCGCCGGAGGAGCCCAGTTTTCTCGATGCCATCAAACCGGCACCGATCAGAGCGCCGCCAATGAGACCAGCCACACCGGTGGCCGCCGGACTGATGACGCCCTGCGGCGCGGAGATTGGTGCGTAGGTGTCGGGCGGCGTCACATCGTGGATCTTCACGGTCTCGAACATCGGGACGCGAAACGCCAGGTGCTGCTCGGTGCAACCGAAGCAGGGCGCGCCGATGCCGATCGGCCACACGTCGGGGATTTCGTTAAAGTGGCGTGTCGAGCATCCGGCGTGCGTCTGCGGACCCTTGCAGCCGAGATGGTAAAGGCACCAGCCGTGTCGATGGCCCTTGTCGCCGAAAGATCGCGCGAAGCGGCCGGCGTCGAAGTGTGCCCGGCGCGGGCACTGGTCGTGGATGTCGCGGTCGTAAGCGAATTTCGGCCGCTTAAGCGCATCCAGTTCCGGCAGCGTGCCGGCGGTCGCGTACTGCAGCACTGTGCCCAACAGGTTATACGGGTTTGGCGGGCAGCCCGGGATATTCACGATGGGCTTGTTCTTGATGATGGCATCGACACCGACGGCGCCGGTCGGATTGGGATCAGCGGAGGGAATGCCGCCCCACGACGCGCACGAGCCGATCGCGATGATTGCCGCTGCGTGCCTGCTTACCTCCTCAAGAACTTGCACGGCCGGCTTGCCGGCCAGCTTCATGTAGATGCCCTGGTCCTTGCGGGGGATGGAGCCTTCGACGACCATGACGTACTTCCCGGCGTTCTGCTCCATGGCGCTGTACAGAGCATTCTCCGCGTCTTGGCCGGCCGCGGCCATCAATGTTTCGTGATAGTCGAGCGAGATAACATGCAGGATGAGCTCCGCCACGTCGGGCTTCGAGGTACGCAGCAGGGTCTCGGTGCAGCCGGTACAATCCTGGAAGTGGAGCCAGAGCACTGATGGACGCCGCGCTTGTGCGACCGCTCGCGCAACCTCGGAGGCGCGCGCCTTGCCGGTGAGGGCCAGGCCGAACGGGCTGGCCACCATCAGCGTGGCGCAGAACTCGAGGAACTTTCGCCGGCTGACGCCGCAGCGCACCAAATGCTCGCCAATCGTTTCCGGGTCGTGTTTGGATTCGAGTTCGAGGGGCATGCGACACCTCCGGGATAACTACCTCGTGGAACAGACTCCGGGTTTCGGCTGCCTGCTGGTTCTCCTTAAGTCGCTGGTCGAAGTGGGACGGTGTAGGTTCTTTTGTTCCTTTCCAGAATTATTAGTCTTTGTTAATTACTCACTAGCGCGTATTAGATAGTCTTACAAGCGGGGCGCCTGCATCCATTGGACACAGCGCGTGTGCGCAGCATTTCCGCGACGTTCGCTTCGACAAGCGTTCAGAGATCGGTGTGATGAGTTACTCTGCGAGGCGTTCGTAGCAGTGGTGCAATCCACCGACTTGCGCGAGCGCAATCACTTTCTCGCGCTCAGCACGTGTACCGAGCAGATGACCGTACAATCTTAGTCAGTGCAACACGGGTGCGCTGCGACGGAAATATTCCGTGTACGATGAGTACCCGGCGTGGCTACTTGCAGGCCGCGGCCCACGAGACCATCTGCTGAAATTTGGCCGCACCGTCCGCAAGGGTCGCTTTCAGATCCGTAAGGTCCTTGTAGAAAGTACGATCGGAAGCATCTTCCAATGCGAGTCCATCGGCATAGGTACCCAGCGCGCCACGATCGATCAGACTCTTGTACCGTTTAACCATCATGGGATGGTTACGCGCCATCATGCGCGCGACCTCGATACTTCCACGTTCGAGTGCTTCGTTGTCCGGGTAGACCTGCTGCACCAATCCCCAGGTGAGCGCGAGATCGGCCTCGATCGGAAAAGAACTCATGGTCGCGAACTTCGCGACGTTGGTGCCGCATACCTGTGTCAGTCTTTGGGACAGACGACGCCCCGGATGAACGCCGTACTTGGCATGATTGTCCATAAAGACGGCGCGCGGCGAAGCAAGCAGGACATCGCAGGCCAGTGCGATCTCGAAACCGCCGGTCACAGCCGGACCGTTCACCGCGCCGATGATCGGAAACGGACATGCCCACATCGCGCGCCACGGATCGGTCTTACCGGACACGCCGCCGGCAAGGTACTCATCGAGCTTGCCGATGTCGATTCCGATCGTGAAACCGCGTCCTTCGCCCCGCAGGACTACGGCGCGCACTTCGTCGTTGTTCGGATCGGGATCGGCGCGTTCGCTGATCGAATCGAACGCCTCGGCTATCGCACGCATCAAGCCGACGCTCAAGGTATTGAAAGTCTTAGGGTTGTTCATAGTGACGACATAGATGCCGTCGTCGCCGTTAATCCTGTCGAACAGAATGTCTTCGTTCCGGCCGAAACTAGCAACTCGTGTTCGATCCGTCATGCTTGTTCTCCCGTCAACGTCCTTTGCAACTGCGCCGACGCTTCTCGGCCAACGCCCACGGTTCTGCCTGCGCGCCCTTGCTCGCGTAGGCGACTAGATCTCGGTCGGAATACTAGTTTCAATTAACACACCTTGACAACGCGGTTCCAACGGTGTTGGCCCTGGAATCGATAGCGCTGCGCCGTCAACCTGCGGTATTGCAAAGCACAGGAGTGATTCATGCATATAACGGGGAAGAAGCCGTGGTTTTGGGTGCTGTTCGGGATTCTCGGCGCGGTTGGTGCCGCAGCAGGCCAGGGCGCTCTGGCCCGAAGCATTCCTTCTCCCGCCCATGTGATCGTCGTGATGGAGGAAAACCACGGATACACCCAGATCGTCGGTTCCGCGCAAGCGCCGTATATCAACAGTCTGGCGATGGCGGGAGCTTGCTTTACGGACGCGCACGCCATCACGCATCCCAGTCTGCCGAATTACCTCGCGTTGTTCTCCGGATCGACGCAGGATGTCACGGACGATTCGTGCCCTCACTCCTTCCCGGCGCGGAATCTGGAGAGTGAATTAATCGGTGCGGGACTGACGTTCGTGGGGTATTCCGAGGGTCTGCCGTCGACGGGATCGCAAGTCTGCAGATCCGGCAACTACGCGCGCAAGCACGTTCCATGGACGGATTTTTCGGACGATCCACCGGCTAACAACCAGCCTTTCACCAATTTTCCCAAGAACTTCGCCGATCTGCCCACGGTCTCATGGGTGATTCCCGATCAAGTTGATGACATGCACAGTGGCTCGATCCAGCAAGCCGACAATTGGTTGCGGAATAAACTATCTCGCTATGTCACATGGGCACACGACAACAATAGTCTTTTGATTATCGACTGGGACGAAGATGACGGCACCCGAGAGAATCGGATTCCAACGCTTTTTGTTGGACCGATGGTCAAAGCGGGTCAATACAGTGAAAGAATCGATCATTGCAGTGTTCTACGCAGTATTGAGGACATGTATAAACTTTCGCATCTGGGCCATTCCGCCGCGGCCGCTCCGATCACCGACATCTGGCGATAAGGCGCGTCGCTGGTGTAATGCCTCATTCGGTACTGCAACTTATGAGACATTACACTAGTAGTGGCGTGTCCCAGAAATAAGTTACGCAATGCATGCATGTCCTGCTGAGAGTCTGTGAAAAAATTGGCTTGTGAACGCCTGCTTAGCCCGCACCTTGTTTACGCTTGTCATCCCGAGAGCGGAGCGCAGCGCAGCCGAGGGATGGACGCGGAGCGATTAGGTCTGAAAGGCATTGGCAGGCAAGGATAAAATCGCTGCGCGTAGGTCCCCCGCGCGTTCGGTGACGTGCGGGGCGTCTTCTTATCCACGGCTGCTGATCGGCGAAA
>JBEKLA010000127.1:0-11414 GCA_050010455.1 Binataceae bacterium (SeqCode)
CGCCTGCGCGCTATCCCCGATGAGAGCCTGCGTGAAGCTATTGGCGGATGGGCGAACGGCAAGAAGAAAAAGACTTCTAGGAAATACGGCAACAAGCACGGCGCGGGCTATCCGCTGTCGGTACTGAAAGATGCTATCGACCGGATCGGCTTTTAGGTAGTGTCTCAGTTTGAATTTTGGCACCCTTGACTTGCGCAATCGAAGCCGGGAAAGGGCACTATGGTCCTGCGTTTTTGGGATTTGTCGGACTCTTGACCCCATACCTCAGATGGTCCCGAGAGGCAGTGAAGGCGATCTTGGGAAACTGTCGTTCTACCACTGAACTACGCATCGTGACGGCTGTTGGCGACCACAAGCAACAGATTATGCGATGGGCTATGGCAATGGACGATCCATTCACAGCCTTCGACGCCGATTTCAAGGCTCAACGGACACCGCTCCTGAACAACTATCGATCTTCGCCTGATTTGGTTCGCATTCAGGACGTGCTTGCCAAGGCTCTTGATGCAAAGTCGTTGATGCCTGTCTCAAAGGTTGATGGGGCGATCGCTGGCGATAGCTGCGCTGTGTGGGATTTTACCTCGCCCGCAAGAGAAGCGATTTGCCTTGCCGACTTCGTGAAAAACCAAATGGCTGAATACAAACTCAAGCCACGCGATTTCTCGATATTGGTGCGACAGAAAGCTGCCGCCTACATGGAGACACTGGAGCCGCATTTTGCAGCGAAAGGACTATATCTTCGAAATGAAGCAGCTCAGATTGGCCCAATAGCACTCCAAGAACTGCTCGCCGAGGACCTCTCCGAAATTCTCGTGACGCTGTTGCGTTTCCTAACGAGCGAGCGCGCAGGCCGCCACTGGACCGAATGTCTTGAGACCATATGCATGCTCAGAGGCTTGGCTTCGGATGATGACAGCGGACGATCGCGAGTGGTTAGAGACCTCAACGACTTCGGCGCGACGTTCAAGAAGAGTTATCCTGTCCCTCCGAACAACCGTGGTTCAGTTCAAGCGCTTGTGCAGGAGTTGATCGATTTTGTAGGCCGCCGGAACCTTCTGGCATCGTCTCCTGCTTATCGGCAAGGCGATTGGCTCAATAAGGTCACGGAGGCCGCGACGCTTCACCTCGAAGCCTCATGCCAGACCGCTAAGAATTGGTCTGACGCCCTCGATAAAGAGCAAGGGTCTTGAGTACCATACGGTGATATTTGTTGGTCTTGACGATGGCGCATGGTGGAGTTTCAGCAACGACACACAGGAAGCTACTGCCGGATTTTTTGTTGCTTTCACCCGCGCCAAGCAGCGCGTCGTTTTCTCGTACTGCGCTTCACGCGGCACTCGCACAAAGATCGCCCCACTGTACGACCTCCTAACGGAAGCTGGCGTGAAAACAATTGCAAAGGGCTAATCCGCGTCACTGCGATCCTTATAGGCGCACCTTAGCTGGCCCGGTTAGGACTACGTTTATTGCACCACGTAGTGATCCAGCTTCGGGAGCATTCATTTTTCCAACTCGCGGAGCGCTGCGGCTTTAAGCGCTTGCAGCATATTGCCTATCAAATCACCCCCGACCGCGTCTTCTAAATCCTGCTCCGTGATCCCGGCACGAAGGGCGTCTTCTCGGCACTGCAATGCCAGCCGCTCTGCTTCCCTGGCTTTCTCGGAATCGGCCACCGCTTCGACGTGCTCGGATTCCCAGTGATCCACAAACTCTTTTGCTCGATCGCTCATATTCTGTCTGGCTCGTCACGGAGCAAAGTATCGTCGATTGCGTCTCGGCCGCCGCAGACTTAACGAATCCTTAACAGCCCGCCTAGCAATGTGTAAGCTACCGGTTCAGGGAAGTCAGCCATGAATCGCACCATTGCAACCATCGGCTACGAAGGATCGTTGATCGATGACTTCGTCGCTGCTCTTCGGAGGGTCTCGATTGACCTGCTGATTGACGTCCGCGACTTGCCCTTATCAAGGAAGAAGGGGTTCTCGAAGAACCAACTGTCCGCGGCTCTCACCGCCGCTGGCATCGAATACGTTCATTTGCGTGGGCTAGGCGATCCCAGAGCTGGCCGCCAAGCCGCGCGTGCCGGTAATTACAGAGAGTTTCTAACAATCTTCGGTCGGCATATGAAAACTGAGGCGGCTTTGCGCGACATGGACATTGCGGCTGAGTTAGTGCGCGCCCGTCGCGCCTGCCTGATGTGCTTCGAATGCAATCACGCACGGTGTCATCGCAGCATCGTTGCCGACCGGCTCGCAAAGATTACACAATTGACCGTAACGCCCTTGACTGTTCATGATGCAGATGTTGGCCGAGTCGCGGCCTAACCTCATTGTTTCTTCTATCCTATGTCTGAATTCGAAGGCACATCCGAAGCCATCATTCTCGTCAAAGCCGCGCCTCAGGTTGGCAAGAGACACGGCGAGACGGTTTGCTGTGCCGGCGTCAACGACAAAGGCGAATGGGTTAGGCTTTATCCCGTCAGTTTTCGCACCCTGAATCAGGCGAGTCAGTTTCGCCGCTGGGACCGCATTCGATTTCGCTGCAAAAGGCCGCAAGATGACAAACGCCCCGAGAGCCTGCGTGTTGATCATCAGTCGATCGAGGTCATCGGCGAGCTGAAGCAGAAAGAGCGTCTCAATTTCCTGTCTCGCCTTGAGGTCTCATCCATCAACAAGATCAAGGCGGAAGGCAAGACGCTGGCCTTGTTGCGACCACGTGACCTGAAATTCTCAATCGAGAAAAAATCGCTCACAGACCTAAACGAGGAAAAGCGGAAGTTCGAAGCGCTCGCAGCACAGGCTGACATGTTCAACTCGACCCCACTTATCCCATACGATCCATGCCCTTATACTTTCAAATATAGCTATGTCACCGACGACGGCGAGCGCGAGGGCACCTGCCAGGATTGGGAGACGGATGCCGCCTTCTACAATTGGAGCCGTCACTACGGCGAACGGGCGGCGTTGAAAAATATGCAGCAAGTTTTTGGCGATGACTATCCGAAGAAGGGCATGGTTCTCGCCATGGGCACGCACTCCCAATATCCGGACACATGGCTGATCAATGGCATCATCCGCCTCGACGAGATCAGGCAAATGAGCCTGCTATGACGCCCGTCGGGGCTATCACAGCCGCTAGGTGCCTGGCTGCCGAAATACGACGACGACTTCGAAACGGCCCGGCGCGCGCGGCAGCTTGGCCTCTAGCTCCTTGACGATGCGGCCCAAGAACCGGCGCATGATGACGTTCCGCGATCCGTAGTCCAGCATCGCGTGGGGATTTTCCTTTCCAAAATAATCCTCCTTCGTCAGCGCGACCGGGTAGCGCCCCGCCCAAATCGACAGATCCGAAAGAGCCGCAAGGACCGGCTGCTCCTCGACATGAACCTTCACTCCGGCATCGCCCGCAAGCTCGATAAGGTCATGAGACTTCAGCCGCTTGTTGATCTTGTTTTCATCAACGACGGTCGCATCATTCACGACGATCAGTCCTTTAAGGACGTTCTCGATCGCATACGGATAGAGCAAGTGCGCGGGCGGATAGTTGGGCGGCTCGCAGGTAATTTCGGCACTTCCGGCATCGTTCATTCCGGAATAGGCCATCGCGAGAGCTTGCTGAGTAGCCGCTTCATGCGCCCGAAAGTCATCGCGCACCTCCAAAGCATTCAAGCTGCGTGTGTTGCGGCTCACCGACTCTCTTGAGGGCGAGCGCGTTACTGCGCCTAATAGCATTCCTTTCTCAAATCAAGCGAATTAGCGAACGCCAAGTCGCTGGCATGAAGAAACAGGCCATGTCGGCGCGCTCGAATCCAGCGTATCGCGAATGTAACCCAAGATTTCGTTCATTGGGACATTTCCGTTTCGCCGTTTTGAACTTTCATGTGTTTAGGTCCTTGCGATATTTTTATTCGGACAGCGCCTTCTTCAACTCCTCATGTTCAAAGGCGGAGGTCATGCGCTGAATTTCGTTAGCCGACAGTCCCGTCGCCTTGGCAGCTTCGCGCCAACGCTTCACCGCCTCGCCGACCTCGCGCACGATGGCTTTTGCCCTGTCAGGCTTCACGCCGAAATGCGTCGCAACTTCGAAGGCCAAATCGAGGGACGCCGTTCCATCAGTCTCGTCGATAGCCGTAGTCAAAACGCGCGACTTGATGTCCACCGGTACCGGGTTGAGGTCATAGGCGGGCGCCAGCCGCCATCCACCAGCCGGATCGTACAGGAAGCCGTGGTTGCGCAGATGATCGTCCGAATTTGAAATCAGAATATTAAACACCACCTGGCGCCAAAGCTGGGCGCAATCGTCCTCCGGTTTGGCGCCGTAGCGCCGTAACGCGTCAGCGATTTCGAGATAGCTGCGCGGTTCGTTATCCTCGGCATCGAGCATGCTCATCGCCGACAGAAACGGAATGCGCCGCCCATTGGCGCGGTCGAACCGGCGCAGCAGAAGCACGTGACGGCCAACAACTTTCTCGATCCGCCAGACCGGAACGGGCAATCCCGCCTTTGCCGCCAGTGTAAGCGCGACCGCCTCCCACCGTACGACAGGGATCAAATCGGCAGGGTGCGGAAACTTGGCGATCGACAGCTCGCCGTCATTGTCAACGACTGACGCCTTCGGCCGCGCGCCGCCGAGCGACGATCCCGGCGCAAGAAGCAATTTCAGGTCTTCGTCGCTGCCGCCGTCGGCGGTAATGCGTAGCGACGCGTTGAGCAAGGCCGACAGGCGCACAAGCGGCGGAATTTGCACGCCTACCGCCAGGAATGGCCCGCCTTCGGCCTCGGTGAAGCGGAGCGCGCCCTGGCGCGCGATGTCGCCCACGGCGACCAGATAATCGACTTCGTTGAGCGTTCGCGGCTCGTGATTGGCTTCCCGCGCTTTGCGACGTTCGTCGCGCTGAATCAGCAGCCGGCCCCAGCGGTCCGGCGCGGAATCGCCGATCGCGCCGAACAACCGGCGGCCCACAGCCGTGTGATGTTGGCCATGGCTGAGCACCAGCGCCGGTTCGAGGGCAAAGCGGGATGGATGCTTTAGCCATGAGGCGTCATATTCGAAGGAGGCGCTTTCGCGACCTTTGCGGCTGCGCGCCCACAGACGCCCGACAAGCTGCGGCTCGCCTTCGAGATCGACATAGACCAAAAGCTGCTTGTCGGTCATGTCCGGCTCCTCGATTTGCCGGACTGACGAATGCGTTTCGGCAAGCGCTCCTCTTCGAGCTGGAGTCCGACTTCATCAGACGTCACATCGGCCAGTTTCTCGACGCGCGCGACCAGACCCAGAATAAAGAGCACGGTCGCATACGTTCCGAGCGAGACGCCCGGATCGCCGCGTTCGACCTTAAGGAGGGTCGTGCGCGTGATGAAAGCCCGCGCGGCCATGATCGACGTTGAAATCCGGCGTCGCAGGCGCGCGCTGCGGATATCGTCGCCGAGCTTGGCAAGTGCCCGCTTTACAGGTAGCGGAAGGGGATGAGAGGCGCGCATAGGGCTAACTCCTTATGTACATTATTATAGCCAATATCACTCATAATGTCTAGTTTAATATACACTAAAGCCATAAGAGCGTTAAATCCCAATGCTTTGGTGGCAAATCTGCCGCTTGATTTTGTTCTTCAAATGTTCTATACGTTTTTGTCGGCTTCCGTGCAGATTTTCCCGACAAACGAGACGCGCCGCTAAAGCGGCCAGGTCGAGAACGCCGAAGCAACTAACTCAATCCGGTTTGCCAGTCTGACCGCACAGGTACCCTTAAATGGCCCAAATCCACCGAGTTCTGAACACCGGACAGGAAGCGCGGATGGAAATTCTGCGGCGCGACGCGGACAGGAAGATTCTCGATCCGCTCCGCACTCACAAATGGAACGTGACGATCGAGCGTGAGATTCCCGACGGCATGATAATCGCTGCCGAGCGCGGCGGCCACCAACACAAGGTGGCGCTGATCTATACGTCCGCCACCGACAACGCCATTTACAAAGCCCTTGCAACGCAGGTGGAGCACATCTTTTTCAACGGCCAGCCATACAAGGTCGAAGCCTACACGCATGGCGTCGACAAACCGGTCAGTTCGGCGGATGACTTCCATTCGGTGCTTGTGGAATGGAATAGGATCAGCGTCGACGGAAAATTTGTTCCCGAGAGCGATGAGACACCGGCTATTGAGGCAAACGCCCTTAAGCATCGCCTGTTGCTGTCCGAGGAGCCTATCGAAGCGATCTGGCTTCGGATTCGTCAGCTTCAAAGCGTCATGCTCGCAAAGAAGCTTATCGAAAGGCGCGCGCTCGCCGACGGCGTTCAATTGGACGAAGCCGTAATTCAATCAAAGGCCGAGGGCGTTGCCTATGCGTTGCGCAACGCCTCGGATTACTTTCAAGCCAAGGAGGGACGCAACGTCAGCCAGCGAATCCTCAACCTCTATTACGGCAGCCTTGCCTTCGCTTCTGCCGAAATGCTGGCGGCGCCGAACGGGGCCAAGACCCTCGCGGAAATCGAGGACAGCACAAAGGTCGGCCACGGGTTGTACACGATCGATGGCCTTGGCAATGGGCTGGAGCAGATTGCGGTCGGCGTATTTGCGGGATTCTTTCCCGCCTGGACGGCATCCATGGGATCGCCAATCGGCGCCATTCCCCCGAAGAAAGCCCGACGTTTCGAGGACCTGGCATCCTATTCCCCGGCAAGCTGGGTCTCGGTTGAAACGCTGTTCGCTTCGATCCCCGAAGTGGCCGATCTTTTCAGCGATATTTTCGAGGCCAAGCCAAGCTGGGTTCGGCCGGTCTACGATAAGGCGGCCAATGCCGGAATCACTCTCTTTGGCGGCCGGACGCCGGCAACGCGAAGCTATTTGCAGCTCGTTGACGACACCGGCCGGCTCACAAAGGAAGACATCGCTTTATTCGCTGGTCCTATCAGCGAGATCACGGAAGTTGCGTCACAGAGCCCCGGCCGTCACTTCCGCGTGGCCGTCGATCATCCCGGCAAGCGCGTCCACTGGGAGGCTCTTCGCATCCATCAAAGTCCCTTTGAGCGTCAGGCGCTCATTCGCCCGATCTTCGGCGTTATCGATGAATATCGAGCCATCAGTGTCGTCTTGCTTTATGCGTTCTCGATCATCGTCCGCTACAGACCCAGCATTTGGCGGCGAGTTCAAGAGGGCGATCTTGACCACATGCGCGTTCTTATTGAAGCGTTCCTGGCGGTCGTTGAAAGAGTGCTCCCCGAGCAGTTTTTGGAGAAAGTGACTGGCCAACGCGTGTTTGCCAAGCAGCCCGGCTCTTTTTTTTAGCTTCATGAATCCGCCAACCTTCGCGCCGACGCTCGTTATTACGGATGACGCACGGCTCGCCGCGCAAATCTCGTGCACGTTGGCCTGTCCCGGCGCTTACGTGCCGGTGATGGAGGGACCCAGGCTGGCCAGGCCGGATCGCGACGCGGAAGTCGTCCGGCGAAACAACGCCGCCGGCCGAGCAAAGCCCGATCACAACCTCCTGGCGGGTCTCGCCGACGAGTCGGCGGCCGCGATCGTCAATCGTTTCAGACCTCGGCTCCGCGCCAAGATCCGTCGCGTCTCTTCAGCGGCCGAGGTAAGCGACCTTGCGGCGAAAATGTCTCCGCTTCGTCCTTCCCCGATCATGTGGGGCCGTGATCGTATCGGCGTCGGATTGCTTAAAGCGTTGTACGCCCGCACGGGCATTTCGTTCTCGGACGGCCCATCGCCGACCGACCATGTACCGCCGAAATCCGATCATCTCGTCGTATGCGAGGAGGGCGACGATCTTTCGCAGGTCATCGCGGCCAATTACGCCTTTGCGCTGCGGGCGGGACTTTATCTCATTCCCGAAACCGATAACCGCGAAGCCGAGGAAATACTTGAGTATTTCTACAGTCTTCATGACGGAGACACTGCGCCCGCGGATGCGCTCGATAATCTCAAAGCGACGCTTCGCCAACGATGCGGGGGCGTTCCGATTCCTCCTTCGGGCTCACTGACATTCGTTACAAATAAACTGCCATATGGGTTCGCCTTTCCCGAAGTTCCCTCGACGCATCTCTTTAAGTATCCCGACCTCGGCATAGCCGTCATCAACGGGCTGGCAGCGGAGCAGCCAAAAACACGAGGCAGCACCGTGGCCGTCGTCGTGTCTCCCGATACGACGCCGGCCCCGGAAATCGACGCGGCCGAAAAGCTGTTGCCCGAACGCGGCGCTTATTTGCGCGCCTATCGCGGACCGGCAGCCAGTGTCCGGGCTGTAACCGAAATGGTGGAGCTGTTCCCTTACGATCTTCTGATTATCGCCACGCATTGCGGCGACGCGCCCGGATATCGGTGGACCTATCAATTCACGGACTCGGAGGGACTCGAACGGACTCTTGTCGTTGACCTCGCTGTCGGCTTCGCGCCGAGCAGCGAAGTTGACATGGTTGATGTTACGCAGTTCATGTACTTCGTTTCGCTCGACGGCGTGGATTGGCACGATCCCAACAAGGCTGACAAGGTTTACGTCGGACGTGCAATGCTCGATTTCATGGAGCGAACGAAGACAGGTGCGCGCAACGAACTCAAGCCCGTCAAGAAAGAAACAGTCCCGCGCGTGTTAGGCTCGGCCGTCCTTAAGATGCACGATCATAATTTTATTTCGCTGCCACGATCGGTCGCGGATCAGGGAACACCCATCATCCTGAACAATGCGTGCTGCTCATGGCACCGGCTTGCCGCGAATTACACGTTCGGCGGCGCGCGCGCTTATATCGGAACGCTATTCCCGGTGATGACCAGCGAGGCGCACGATGTCGCCGTCAAACTGCTTTCAAGGCATTTTGGCAAGCCGCTTCCCGCCGCCTTGTGGTCGGCGCAGCGCGAGGTTTATGGGGATAGTTTGCGGCGCCCATATATTATGACCGGCGTTTATCCCCAACGTCTGCGCGTGCCGCTGCACGACGTTCCGGCCTATATTCAAAGACGAATCTCGCGCGCTCTCGACGCATGGAAGAAAGGCGTGCCCGCAGACCAGGAGAATCCGCAATTCGCTAAAAAGGCTCGGCAAGTGGTCAGGTTCTACGAGCGCGAATTGGCGAACTTTCAACGCCGCCGGCTGGAAATGGTTCTGCACGCGGCCAATTCGTAAACCCCGCCTCCAGCGCCTTTAATAATGGTAGGGACGGCCGCGCGCGCATGGTCGTTTGCTCATTCTTGACGCGGATTTATTAGCCCGGCTACGATGGACCTGGGTATAGCATCGCCGGGACGACCCTGTGCTTCGAGCGCCCCAAACGCGCAGGCCCGGAGCATGCTATGCCTGATAATAATGTAGAATTTGGGGGCGTTCAGCACCTCGCCCTCCTTACGGGAATGAGCATCACCGATATTCGTGATGCCAAATCCGAATTTGGCCCCGACGAGACGGGCATCGACGTCGTATTTGATCTGAGTGGACGCCGATTCGGCGCTCAGCACACCGTGTTCCATTTCGACGAAGGCCAGGTGCCGGGCAAGCGGGGCTCGTCGGCCCGTGCGGAGGAGGAGGCGACCGCGCGAGCAACGCAAACGGCCTTTGGCACGTGGGCGAATCCCGATTACAGGCCCGCACTGGCGCGACGCATCAATCAGAAGATCGCACTGGCGTCGCGTTATGATACGCGCGCCTTGGTCGCCGAGACGTGGTTGATTGTCTCGGCCTCTCTCAACCGCTGGGGCGGCGCGGCTTCAACGACCATCATGCCGCATGTTGTCAGCATTGAAGATTTGAACCGCCTTTTCCACGGTAGCTTGTCGTTGTCGAGTTTTAACCAGGCGTTTCTGATTCTTCACCTCGATAGTATTGTTTATGGATGGGACCGCAGCGCAGGTTGGCGGCTTGTTGCCGATCCAGACGCTGAAGCGCGCGAACAGCACCGCAAAGAGATGGCCGATCTGATCTTTAATCAGATACCGCGTTTTCATCGAGGTATGGGCTAGTCTCGAGCGCGTCCTTCCAGGGAAGGATTGGGCTGTCGTGAACCGAGCCCCGTGACATCCCGCGAGCGGGAACGCGGGTCTCGGCCATGCGGCTTCCATCCCGCGCGCAAGGGTACGGCGCAGCTGCGCGGCACGTTGTCTGTTTGGTCGGGGGTGCGAGGGCTCTGCCCTGGCACCCCCAGCAAGAACAAAATCGGTATCCCCCGGTCTGCGCGCCCCCGCTTGGGCGGGGATCGCTGTAGACCGGGCGGTCCCCCCTCCGATTTTCTTCTTGCTCCCCCCACCCGGTCTCGCCGACGGGCAGGGGTTCATGCGCGGACTTTGCGCAGAACCCCAAACCAAAAAGGAGAGAGACCATGAGCAACAGATTAGCCATTGCCGCCGAGGCCAAGAAAATTGTGTTCGTCCCGCTCGGCAAGTTGAAAAAGTCGCCCAAGAATGTGCGGAAGGTCCCGCACACCAAGGCGGACATCAAGGCCCTTGCCGCCAGCATCGCCGCGCTCGGCATGCTGCAAAACCCGGTCGTGGAGCCGGAGCTTGGCCCGCGCGGCAAGCCGACCGGCCATTATCTGGTCAATGCCGGGGAGGGCCGCCGTCTCGCGCAATGGCTGCGGGTGAAGCGCAAGGAGATCGAGCCGAGCGAACCGATCCGCTGCACGCTCGATACGGAGCATAACGGCACCGAAAACTCGTGCGGCCCGGTGCCAACTGCACATAACCCGGAATTATCGTCACGCCGATCGCGCGTCCCGCTGTCAGGATTGGCGCAAAAAGCGGACTCGAATGGGCGGCGAGGTCTGCTAAGGGCCTCCGGAGCGGAAGAGGACGCAGTCCATTCGAGGACGACCTCTTACCCTTTGCTAGCGCGTGATCGATCCTCTCGACATGCTGAGACTTGCGCCGAGGTGCGGTCCGAGCCTCGACAGCCCGGAGTTTGTCCGCGTGGCGACGCGCTTGAAGGAACCCGCCCTCTTTAACGTCAACAACCTGGCGCGGCGCCTCAGCCGGCAAACGCGGTGCTGCCCCTGAAGCGCATCGAGATCGAGCGCAACTGCCACATACCGGTGCGGCCGTACTAGATCCCCACGTCGGTGGCGAGACAACCCCCTTGACTGGGGTATTTGCCATCCGTATACCATCCATATGGATGTCTTGCGGATGGTAACATATGACAGAGAATGTGCATCAACTGCGGCCTAAGCCGAGTGACAGCGAAAAGATCACGATCAATCTCGGCTACGTCGATCTTGGCCATATCGATCTGATGGTCCAGGACGGCTTTTACTCGAACAGGACCGATTTCATTCGCACGGCAATTCGAAACCAACTCGAACGCCATGACGAGGTCGTCAAACAGTCCACCGCTCGAAAGAGTCTAGACCTCGGCCTGCGGAATTATAGCCGCGAGGATCTCGAGGAGGCGCGTCGCGCCGGGCAGATGCTGGAGATCAACGTATTGGGCC
>JBEKLA010000128.1:0-11374 GCA_050010455.1 Binataceae bacterium (SeqCode)
CCTCGGAGTATTCGCGGATGATAATCTCGCCGTTCTGCGCGGCGCGGCGGAAGTTTTGCGCCAGGCCAAAATCCTCCAGCGTGACGCCGGAGACGTCGACCCGGCTGATTGCGCCGGCGCCGATCAGCAGGTCAACGTCGTTGCCCTGAATCGTGCCGAGCACGGTCAGATTCTTGGTGCCTTGGCGAATCAGTTGATGGATCAGGGCGATTGGCCCCGAGCCGATTCCGAATCCGCCCATCGCGAGCGTGGCGCCGTCCGGGATCGGCCGCACCGCGTCGGCGAGGCTGGTTACCTTGTTACCCATCGATCTCTCCGCAGGTCAACGAATCGAGCGTTTCGCCGCATCATAGGGCACTCGCCTCGCGATCAACAAGCGGATCTCGCGACGCGATCGCGGTGAGACGTTGCGTCAGTTCGAGGGCTCCGCGAGCGAGTCCTCGGATTTCACGCCCGACAGGCGGTGCGCGATTGCGGCAAGGTCGGTAAGCGTCGCCGGTTCGTGGCCGAGATCGTGGGCGACCGCCAATATCGCGCGACGGGGGAGCATCGCGCGCAACGCGCTCAGCGATTCGGCCTCGCGCGCCTTGAGCGCCGCGAAGTCTTTCCAGTTGCGTCGCAGCTTGCGCTTGAGTTCGGGCGCGATCTTCATCCGCGAAAGCGCGGCCAGGCTCGGCATCTCGGGCATCGCGCGATTCACGATCAAGGCGCCGGCGTCGAGTCCGATCGCGCGCAACGAATCTATGGAGGCGCGAGTCTCGTTGAGGCGCTCCGACTCGGATGTGGTGACGACCAGGATCAAGCATCGCGGATCGCGCAGCAGGCTTTGTGCGCGCTCGGCGCGTTCGGCGAAGCCCTGATACATGCCCTCGAAGCCGCGCACGAAGCCCTGGACGTCGGCGAGCAATCCGAGCCCGGTCAGCCGGTCGAACGCGGATAGCACCGCGCGGGCCGCGATATCGACCAGCTTGAGGCTCTGGCCAAGGAAGCCGCTGGAGGCGCCGAGCAGGACGGCGGCGCGCGAGTTGAGCAATTCCAGGATGCGGCGCGGCGCGTCGAGAAAATCGATCGCGTGACGCGCGGGAGGAGTGTCGAGCACGATCAAATCAGTGCCGCGGTCGGCGTCGAGTTCGAGCAGCTTCTCCATCGCCATGTAATCGCTCACTCCGGCCAGCGCCTGCGACAGGTTGCGATAGATGCGATTTTGCAGGATCGCGTCGCGAGCGGCCGCCGACGGAGCGTGGCGCTCGACCAGCGAATCGAAAGTCGCCTTGGGGTCGAGCTTCAGCGCGCGCAGCCGCGCGCCGCGGCGATGGCCTATGCTGTCCAATTCGACAGGGTGGGGCGCGACGCTATCGGTAGAGAGGCCGAGGGCGTCGAGCAGGCGCGGCGCAGGGTCGATCGTCATGACGTCGACGGCGCGGCCGCTCAGCGCTTCGCCCAGCGCCAGCGCGGCGGCGATCGTAGTTTTGCCGACGCCGCCGGCGCCCAGACAAACGATCAGCCGATAGTCGGCGAGTGACAACGGCGATTTCATTGACGCGCCAGAGCCGTTTCGAGCGCCTGGCTCAGCTCAAAGATTTCACTCTTGCCGATCGCAGTCTGAAACAGCATCGGCAACTCGATTACGTCGAGCCCGGCAGCGCTCAGGCGGCGACGCGCCAGTTCGGCGCGCGCGCCGAGTTCGAATCGCCGCGCCATCAGTTCGCCGTGCTCGCCCAACTCGCCGGCCGCATTCGCTTCGGCGCGGCTGAAGAGCCGGCCCGCGACGCCGTTGAGTATGGCCGCGACCCGCCGGATGCGCATCCGCTCGTCCAGCGCGGATGCGGTCTCGATCGCTTCGCGCAGCGCGGCCTCTTCGGGGCTGAGCGCGATCATCACGCCAAAGCTCTCGGGGTCGGTAAGGAATTCTTCCAACTGGGCGGCGAGGCGATTCAGCAGGCCGCTCGGCGCGAGCCGTCCAAGTCCGCCCGCGACTGACAGCAATTCGAGTGCGGTTCCTGTGGCCGGGGCATCAATCACCAGATAGCCGCCGCCGCGCGCGGCCTCGCCGGCCAGGATGCGCAACCGATCGAGCATCAGGAACGCTTCGAGTCCCGGCAGCGCCGCGGTGACGTAGCCGAAGGTGCGGCTCTTCAGCATCCGCCGCGAGACCATCCGGATCGGCACGATCCGCTCGATAAAAGATTCCAGTTCCACGCGCGGGCTCAGCGCTCGCACGTGCAATCGCTTGTCGATCTGGGCCGAGCCGCCGCCGTTGAGATCGGCGCCCAACATGCGTGCCGCCGAGCCGCGTTGATCGATATCGGCGAGCGTCACCGGATGGCTGCGCGCCAACGCATGCGCGATCGCAGCCGCCACGGTGCTCTTGCCGGTGCCGCCTTTGCCGGTAATGAATATCAGACGGGGCAGGGCCATCGGCTAAAATCTAAGCGCCAAGGCCGTGACAGTCCATATGCCGGGTCGCAGTGAGATAACGCCGCCGCAAGATCGCGTCGAAGCGCGAATCCGCACGATGGTGTTGGCGGTGGCGCCGGCCGATATCGCGTTCTTCAAGGCCGTGATCGAATCTTACGACAATCTCGCCACGCTGCGCACCGAGGACCCCGTGCGCCACCATCTGAAATTGTGGTTCGACGAGGCGCTGGAGGCGGATATCAACGAGCTGATCGCGGCGCTGTCGGGGCAGCTTTCAATCCAAATCATCAAGGTCGATTAGGGCGGCGGCGGTTCGATCGCCGCCGCTTCGGGCTCGACAGCCGGCTGAGGGCGCGCGAAGTACGCGACGCCGATGCTCAGTCCGTAAAGCACCAGCAGTGGGATCGAGAGCAGGAACTGCGAGATCATGTCGGGCGGCGTCAACGCGGCGGCAACGATGAAGATGATCAGGATCGCGTAGCGTAGTTGCTTCACCATCATGCGATGGTCGATCAATCCGATTCGGGTGAGGAAGAAGGCGAAAATCGGCATCTCGAAAGTGATCGCGAACGCCAGCAACAGCTTGGCCGAGAACGCCAGATACTCGCTAATCCTGATCGTCGGCGTGACGCCGATCGAGGCGTATTGGCTGAGAAAGAACGCGTAGCCGACTTTGAAAACCACCGCCCAGCAGAAATAGCCGCCCAGCAGAAAAAAAATTGATCCAAAAATCACAAAGGGCGCTACCATCCGGCGTTCAGACTGATGGAGGCCGGGCGCGATAAACTTCCAAATTTCGTAGAACACCGCCGGGCTGGCGATGAAAAGCGAGGCGACCATCGCGACCTTGATCTTGGTGAAGAACGCTTCGCCGACGCCGGTGCCGATCAGCAGCACCTTGTTGTTCGAGACGTCGCGAATCGGCCAGGTCAGCGCCGCGAACAGGTAATCGACAATCAGGTACGCGATTATGAAGCCGATAGTCAGTGCGATAAGTGAGCGGATCAGCCGTACGCGCAACTCCTTGAGATGCCCTATGATCGGCATCCGAGAATCGCCGCTTTCGAGGGGCGCGCTATCGATAGGCTCGTCGGGCATTCTTATGGTCGCTTGTCTCGAAGCCCGCGCGATTTCACGCTCAAGGCCGTAACGTTATCTATCAAGAGCGCGCCGGGCTGTCAGGCGGTTCGCTCGCCTGGGAAGCTGGCGGCGGTTGCGGCAACTGCGCCGATTGCGCCGATTGAGGCGGCGGCAATTTGGGGCGCGGCTTCGGCGAGGCCTCCTCCTCGTCCAGCGCCTCGGTCAGCTCCCTCATTGCTTCGTTGGTGACGGCGCGCAGCTCACGGATGATCTTGGCCACGGTCCGTAACACCAACGGCATCTGCTCGGGGCCGATTACGATCAAGGCGATCACGAGGATCACCATTATTTCGAATAGGTCAAACGTAGGACTGAATCGTGCTTTCGCCCGCTCCTGGCGGACAGATCCTTATCGCGACGAATCCTGTTAATATACGACCATCATGTTAGCCCATCCTCAGGGTGTCAAACGATGCTCAAGACCGCATTGATCGCTGACCGCCGGTATCTGAACCACATCGCCGGCCGGCATCATCCGGAGCGCCCGGAACGGGCCAAGGCAATGATAGAGATGGCGGAGTCGCTGGAGCGACCGAATTTGCAGTTCCACGTTCCGCGTGAAGCCACGACCGATGAGATCGCGCTGTGTCACGAGCGCGGCTATATCGCTACCGTCGCGCGCACGGCACAGTTCGAACATTACGATTTCGATCCCGATACCCACACCTGTGCTGAGTCATTCAAAACCGCGATGCTTGCGGCGGGTGGCACGCTTACCGCAGTCGAGGCGGTAGCGGACGGCGCCGCCGACAACGCTTTTGCAATCGTACGGCCGCCCGGCCATCATGCGCTGCCGGCGCGTGCGATGGGATTCTGCTTCTTCAACAACGTCGCGATCGCGGCGGCTTTTTTGATCAAACAGATGCGCGCACGGCGGGTGCTGATCGTCGATTGGGACCTGCATCACGGCAACGGCACCCAGGAGATCTTTTACGACTCGCCCGACGTGCTCTACACGTCGATTCATCAGTATCCGTTCTACCCCGGCACGGGTGCGATGGAGCAGATGGGTACGGGGCGAGGCGAAGGCTACACTATCAATGCTCCGGTTCCGGCAGGCTTCGGCGACGCCGAGTTCATCGACATTTTCGATCAAGTGATACTCCCCATCGGGCGCAAGTTCGCGCCCGATTTTGTCCTGGTGTCGTCCGGTTTCGATGCCCATTTCCGGGATCCGCTGGGAGATTTGCGCGTCAGCGAGGACGGATTCGCCGCCATGACCCGCCGGATCAAGCGCCTGGCGGCCGAATGCTGCAGCGGCAAGCTCGTCGTGTTGCTGGAGGGCGGCTACGATCTGGAAGCGCTGGCAGGCTCGGGCAAGGCCGTGATCGAGGAGTTGGGACGCGATCCCGGCGAGCCGTACGCGCGGGCGTTTGGGCGGTCGCAGGCGATGCCGCTGATCGAGCGGGAGTTTGAAGAGCTATCGCATTATTGGCGCCTGTGACGGCTGGCAGGCTTCACGCTTCGTGGTAATATCGCGGCGCTCAGCGATCGCCGGAGGTTGAATGCCGGCGCCTGCTCGAATAGTTGAGATGGGTTAGCAGGAGGGTCATGAAAAGCAAATTTCGACGCTTACCGCACTTGTTCGCCATTCTAACCGCGGCGAGTGCAATCGTGCTCGGCGCCAGTGCCGCAAAATCGGAGGATTTGCCTGTGCGTAATACCGGCCACTATGCCACGATCGAAACCGAGCGTGGCACTCTCGTAGTCGAGCTCTATCCGGCGGTCGCGCCCAAGACGGTCGCGAACTTCGAGAAGCTCGTCAAGGATGGCTTCTATAACAACCTGACGTTTCATCGCGTCGAGCCTGGATTTGTGGTGCAGGGCGGCGATCCGAAAGGCAACGGGACCGGCGGGCCCGGCTATGACGTTCCGGGGGAACTCAGCACCAGCGAAAAACATCTGCGCGGCACGCTCGCCACGGCGCGGCTGGGCGATAACGTGAATCCGGAGCGCAAATCGAGCGGCAGCCAGTTCTACATCTGCCTTGCGCCGGCGCCGTTCCTCGACGGCCAGTACACGATTTTCGGCGGCGTGATCAAAGGGATGGATGTGGTCGACCAGATCAAGGTCGGCGACCATATGAAGAAGATCACGCTATCGAGCGAGCCGCCGAAATAGGCGGGCGTGAGCGCGCGATGCCGTCGGCAGGAAGCGGGCACCCTGATGGGCCCTACTTCACAGTTGACCTTCATCTGCATACCACCCGCGGCAGTTCGGACTCGAATATTTCGCCGCAGGCGCTGGTCGAGCGCGCGCGTGAAATTCAGATCGGCGCGGTCTGCATCACCGAGCACGACAACATGTGGGAGTCGCGCGAGATCGACGATCTCGCGGCCGGCTCCGGCGTAGTAATCCTGCATGGCATGGAGGTGACGACAGAATCCGGCCATGTCGGAGTGTTCGGGCTCGACCGCTACGTCGGCGGCATCTACAAGCTCAAAGAGTTGCGGCGGGTGGCCGATGCCGAGGGCGCGATTCTGATTGCCAATCATCCGTTTCGCTACGGACTCGACGCCAAGGGGGCGTTCATGAACGGCGATCGGCCGCCGTTGGATCCGAATGATGCGGCGAGCGCCGCCGCGCTCGAAATCATCCAGATGGCCGATGCGATTGAGGTGCTCAACGCCGCGTGTTCGGAAGAAGAGAATCAGTTCGCGCTGCGAGTCGCTCGCCATCTCGGATTAGCCGAGGTGGCGGGATCGGATTCTCATTCGAGCCGGTCGGTTGGCTGCGTGACGACGCTGTTTGCGCGTAAGATCCGCAACCAGCGCGAGTTGATCGAGGCGATCAAGGCGCGGGAGTGCCGGGCGGGCCTGGGTTTGCTCGAACAGGCGGTTCGGGTCTTCGGCAGCGATAAGGAGTAGCAGCGCTCGGAAAAGGAGTTTTGGACGAGCGAGCGGATTGTGACCCGGCAAGAGGCTGAGATAAAATTTTCACGTCAAATTGTTACTATATAAGTCTGCATAGGTTAGGTTGATGGCGCCCGTTCGCGACCGGCTCGTGTTGATCGAGAATATCTCGACCCTGGTGGGTTCGACTGGCACCAATCTGCGCGAGACCCTCGACGCGGTGATGGCCGCGATTGCCGAAGGGATGGAGACGGAGGTTTGCTCGCTCTATCTCTTCGATCCCACACGCGGGCAACTTGTGCTGCGCGCCACGGTGGGCCTGGATCGCGACTCGGTAGGCAAGGTCACGATGCGGGCGAACGAGGGACTCGTCGGCCTGGCCATCGAGACCATGCAGCCAGTCGCGGTTGCCGACGCCGCCGCGCATCCACGCTACAAATATTTTCCAGAGACCGGCGAAGAGCGCTACCACGCCTTTTTGGGCGTGCCGATGGTGGACAGCAAGCGCGAGCCGATGGGCGTGCTCGTCGCGCAAACGCTGCGGCGGCGCAAGTTCACCCAAACCGATATCCGCCTGCTGAAGACAGCGGCCAACCAGCTGGCGCAAGCGCTATCTCATTTCCGGCTGCGCCAGACGCTCGCCACCAAGGAGAAAGAGCGCGACGAGTATCGCCGCAGGATGATCGAGGCCACTCGCCAGCTCAAGGACTACGAGAAGGTGGGCGGCAAGACCAGGATGGTGGCCCCGGTCAAAATTCGGCGCCCGCGATTGGTTGGCCTGCCGGCATCACCGGGCTTCAGCCTCGGCGCGGCCCATCCGGTGAGCAGCTTTATCAGTACGATTGATCGCAATCTGCGCGCCCGCGATCACGCCGCGGAACTGAAGCGGTTGGAAGAGGCCATCCATCATTCTCGCGCCGAGCTCGAAACGCTCAAGAAGCGCATGGCGCCGCTGATGCCGGAGGCGGACCTTAAGATCTTTGACGCCCATCGGCTGATTCTCGGAGATGAAGAATTCATCCAGCGAATCCGCGAAGCCATCAAGGCCGGCTACGCTGCCGAGAGTGCTCTGTTCCGCGTGATCGATGAGTTCAGCGCCTCGATGCTGGCGCTGTCGGACGGGTACTTGCGCGAGCGTGCGGTCGATTTTCGCGATATCGGCCATCGTTTGTTGCGCCATCTGCGCCAGGATGGGCACGCCGCTTTTTCGCGGCCGACGGTGCTGGTTGCCGAGGAACTGACTCTGTCCCAGTTGACGCTGGTGTCGCACGAGAATCTGGCCGGGATCGCTCTGCAATCGGGAGGTGTAACGTCGCACGCTGCGATTCTCGCCCGCTCCTTCGAGATTCCGACCGTCGTCGGTGTCGAGCATCTGATGGAATCGGTTACCGAGGGTGATCGGCTGGTTCTCGACGGCAACTCCGGAATCATTTACGTCAAGCCCAGCCCCGAGGTGGAGCACGAGTACGAGCGCCTGATCAAGCAGTACAACACGTTCCGGCGCGAGTTGATGGCCAATCCTGAGCCAACCACGGTCATGCGCGACGGCCATCGCGTCCGGCTGCTGGCCAATATCGCGCTGTTCAACGACATCCAGCTTGCGCTGCGCTACGGCGCCGAGGGTATCGGGCTGTTCCGCAGCGAGTTTTCGTTCCTGACTTACGAGGATTTTCCTGACGAAGCCGAGCAGGTGGCGCTTTACACTCGTGTGCTCGAGGCCGTGGAAGGGCGGCCGGTTACGATTCGCACGCTCGATATCGGCGCCGACAAGTTTCCGCCGTATCTGCGTGTGCCGCGCGAGGACAACCCCTTCATGGGTTGGCGTTCGATCCGGATATCGCTGGAGATGTCGGGACTGTTCAAGGTGCAGCTACGCGCGATTCTGCGCGCCGCGGCCAAGCACGACGTTCGAATCATGTTCCCGATGATCTCGAGCATGGACGAGCTGATAAGAGCGCGCGAGCTGCTGGCCGAGGCGCAAACCGAACTGTTTCGTGAGGGATTGGAGCACGACCCCAAAATCAAGGTCGGCATTATGATCGAGGTGCCGGCGGCGGTATGGCTTGCTCCACGCCTGATTAACGAGGTCGATTTCTTCTCGATCGGAACCAACGACCTGATCCAGTTCATGCTTGCCGCCGATCGCAACAATCCCAAGGTGGCCCAGGTCTACGAGCCACTTCATCCCGCAGTGCTGGCCGCTATCGCCGAGGTCGTCAGGGTAGCGCAGGCCGCGGGCAAGGAAGTATCGCTATGCGGCGAGATGGCCAGCGACGCGCTTGCCACCCTGGTGCTTGCCGGGATGGGGCTGGGCCAACTGAGCCTGAGCCCGTTTTTTATCCCGGTGATCCGCAAGATCCTGCGCGAGACCGATTATCACACCGCGCGCCGGATCGCGCGGGAAGTCCTCGGAATGTCTACGGTAAAGCAGATAAAGGGCTACCTGTTCGAACAATACCGCAAGCTGGATCTGCTAAGCTTGGTCGAGATGTACCGTTAGCTCGCGAGGCGGCGCCGGCGAGTCGTTGGCGCGTAGGCGCTGGAAGCGGGCGCAAGTTGTCGATAGAATCACACGCACAAGCTTGACTTCATCTCCTTCGATTAGATAGCTGTTGAGCGTTGACCAGTCGGTTAGGACTGGAATTGCGGAGCATAGGCTCATCGCCCTGCGTAAGCCACGCCGGGAAAGGATGCGGAATGATATATTTGATTTCTATAGCCGGTGTGTTCGGCGCACTCGTCGCGACCGGCTATTTTGTGTTGGGGCGTAATCGTTACGGCCGGGCCCGGTCCGGGAATCGCCTACAGTTAACGGCCGGAAAAGGTGCGATTGATCAGGCGACGTTGCGGCCGGAGCCGTGTCGCACGGTAAGAGTCTACTTCGTCAAGCCGGCCCGTTATGATGAGGACGGCTGCGTTCAGTATTTCCGATGGGGGGTTCAGCCCAGCAACACGCTAACCGTGTTGGCCGCTCTCACCGATTCCTTTAACAAGCGTCACTCGGCCGAGCGCAACGTCTTTCTGGAAACCGTCATCTGGGACGAGACCTGCGACGGCGTCATATCGCCTGCGACCATAAAGGCTATTAAGGAAAAGGCGCGCGAGGACGGCGTGGAATTGCTGATGGGTCTGGCCGGCGTGCAATCGAATCAATATCCGCGTGGGCGCGACCTCGCGCTGCAATTCGTGGCCCAGGGCTTGACCACGATGATGGGCGGTTTCCACGTCAGCGGCTACCCCGACTCCTGCAAGTTTCTTAACGAGTGCGGTGTCGTTACCATCGCGGGCGAGGCCGAGACTCTGTGGCCCGCGATCGTTGAGGACTTCCTCAAGGGCGAGCTGCAGCTGCACTACTCGGTGACCGAAGGGATTCGCGCCAAGACCGGCACCGGCGACCGGATGGTGCCGGTTATCACCGACGCTCAACTGCCGCTGGTCGACGATCGTTATCTCACCCGCTTTTTCAACCAAGAGATGACCACGATCGATACGTCGCGCGGATGCCCGTTCACCTGCTCGTATTGCAGCGTCAAGAACGTGATGGGGCGGACGATGCGCTCGCGCGATCCGAAATCGGTGGTTCAGTGGCTGCGCGACGCATGCGAGAATCACGGTATCACGTCGCTGTTTCTGGTGGATGACGATTTCTTCCGCAGTCCGCGATGGGAAGAAATCCTGACCGGTATAGTCGAGGTCAAGAAGGACCACCCCGAGCTGGCGTTCATGATGCAGGTCGATGTCGACGCGTCGTGCTACGCCAACGTGGCAGAAGGCGAAAAGAAGGGTGCGAAGCACGATCGCAGCCGCCGTTTCGTCGAACTCGCGGCCCGGGCCGGATGCTATCAGGCTTTCGTCGGGATTGAGTCTCTCAGCCCCGAAAATCTCCATCATGCCACCAAGTACCAGAACGTCGACCCCCAAGCGCATGTGCTCGAAGCGGCAGAGTCCGAGCGGCGGGTGATCAGCAAGTATCGCCGCGTAGTGGACAACTGGCACAAGGTCGGAATCTCGGTGCACGCGGGCTACATGCTGGGATTTCCGTTCGATGGGCCGGACTGCGGCCGGGTCGCGGCCAAGATGCTCAAGAAGCTCGGCTTCGATATCGTGTCGTTCTTCATCATGACACCGCTGCCGGGAACCGAAGATCAGGAGCGTTACGCGAAGCAGGGCGAGATAATCGACTGGGATTTCAATAACCTGGACTCGCAGCACGTCACGCTCAAGCACGACAAGATGGATAGCTACGAGTGGATGCGTGCTTATACCGAGGCGTTCAAGAAGTTCTACACGCCGTGGCGCTTGCTGCATACGATCTTCACGGTAAGCGGAGGACGACAGCTCGCCGCTGAAGCGCGCCGCTCGGTAGTCCGCCAATTCGTTTACTACTTCTTCAGCTATCGCCAGGGGCGCCATCCGATGGTCGGCGGTGTCTGGCAGATCCGCCGGCGCGACGTGCGCCGCGCCGCGATTACCGACGAAGACGCGCGCCGCTACTATCTGGGCGGCGGCCGCTTCGACGCGATTCTGCGCGGCGAGGGCGGAGAGTTCGCGGGAGTGCCGGCGTAGCAAGGTTTGATCGCTCGTATTGGCCACGCCGGCGCTATTGCGCCCGCGCCCCGCAAGCCGCTAGCCCTACTGTCTCTATGGCTATAGTGATTGCGGTGGCGGCTGCGGCTGTGGTGGTGATTCTGGTTGTCTTTCCGCGACTCCGCCAAATCACGAGGATCGCGCTGACGCTCGCGTTTACGATCACCGCCTCGGCGGTTGCGATCGGCGGGTTGGCGATCCTGATGAATAACGTCGGTATCAACGAGCAGCCCGGAGTATGGCCGCGAGTCCGTCGCTTCCTGACTGTTAACTGGGCCGCAACCAGCGTCAAGGGTATCGGTTCGGCGACGTGCCAGGAGGACGTCGCGATCGCGGGTGCCGGGAATGCTGGAGCGGCGGGGGGGGGGGGGGGGGGC
>JBEKLA010000129.1:0-11285 GCA_050010455.1 Binataceae bacterium (SeqCode)
CGATCTTTGGATGCTCAAGGCGATACTAAATGAAGATCAAGTTGCTAATGAGGGAAAGGCCGCTTAACATCTAGGCGTCAGACCGCCACCCCTAGTTCCTACTGAGTTCGGGACAACGCCAATACTGGTTTTGATCGTAATCATGCTGTTCCTGCAGAACTATCGCGCGATGCTGGTGCCGGCGACCACGGTGCCGGTGACGATTATCGGCGCATTCGCGGCGATGGCGCTGCTGGGGTTCACGGTCAACCTGATGACGCTGTTCGCGCTGATCCTGGCGATCGGCATCGTGGTCGACGACGCGATCGTAATCGTCGAGAACGCCTCGCACTATATCGAGACCGGGCTTACGCCCAAGGACGCGGCGATCAAGGCGATGAGCGAGCTGACCGGTCCGGTACTGGGGATCACGCTGGTGCTGACGTCGTGTTCTTGCCGGCGTCGTTCCTGCCGGGAATCACCGGGCAGATGTTTCGGCAATTCGCGCTGGTGATCGCGTCGACGGCGATAATCAGCGCGCTCAATGCGCTGACGCTGAAGCCGACGCAGTGCGCTTTGTATCTGAAGCCGGTAGCGAAGGACCGGAAGGTGAACTGGTTCTATCGCGGTTTCAACGCGGCGTATCAGGCGGTCGAGGATGTGTACGTCGGCCTGGTCAGCCGCATGGCGCATCATTCGGGTGCGATGGCGTGCCTGTTTGTCGTGGTCGTCGGGATGGCGGGATTGCTGTTTGCCAACCATCCGACGGCGTTCCTGCCGACGGAGGACCAGGGCTACTGTATCGTTGTCGCGCGGCTCCCGCCCGGCGCGTCGCAGCCGCGCGTGCGCGAGGTTGCAGACTCGATCGATTCGATCCTCAAGCAGATCGCCGGTGTCAAAGGATGGGTCACCAGCGGCGGATTCTCCGCGCTGGATTCGGCCAACCTCTCCAACGTCGTGACCGAATACGTGATGTATCAGTCGTGGGACGAGCGGCCCGACCTGCCTCAGGCGAAGATCGTGTCGGATATCAGGTCGCGCCTGCGCGCGATCCGCAAGGCTGATTGTTCGGTGCTGATTCCTCCGCCGATCCCCGGACTCGGGCAGACGGGCGGCTTCCAGATGATGGTCGAGGATCGCGGCGGCACCGGGCTGCACGAACTGGGTAAGGCGGCGCAGCAGCTGATACACGAGGCCGATCGTGAGCCGGAGCTGCGCGGAGTCACCACGACCTTCAGCGCGTCCAGTCCGCAACTGTATCTGGAAATCAACCGCACGATGGTGGAGTCGCTGGGAGTGACGATCAACGATGTCTTTCTGAGTCTTCAGACGTATCTCGGATCGACATACGTTAATCAGTTCAACAAGTTCAATCAGAGCTTCCAGGTACGCGTGCAGGCCGGTCCCGACTATCGGCGCGAGTTGCAGGACATCTCAAATCTGTACGTCGCGAATCGCGACGGTCAGATGGTGCCGCTTGGCGCCATGCTGAGCGTGCGCCGGATGCTGGGGTCGGAGTTGCTTACGCGCTACAACCTGTATCCGGCGGTTCCGATTATCGGCAGTGCCGCGCCCGGCTTCAGCTCGGGACAGGCGCTGGACACGATGGGGCGCGTTGCGACGCGCAACCTGCCGCTCAAGATCGATTACGATTGGACCGGCCTTTCCTATCAGGAGAAATTGATCGGCAGTCAGGCCTACTTCATCTTGCGCTGTCGATCACGCTGGTCTTCCTGGTGCTGGCCGGCCAGTACGAGAGCTGGACTGATCCGGCGGCGGTGATCCTGACCGTTCCGATGGCGCTGGTGGGCGTGCTGGCGGCGCTGGTCGTTCGCGCCTTCCCTACCGATCTTTATACCCAGATTGGATTGGTGCTGATGATCGCGCTGGCGGCCAAGAACGCGATCCTGATCGTCGAGTTCGCCCGCGAAATCAGGGCCGAAGGGATGTCGGCCGTCGACGCGGCGGTCGAGGCGACGCGCCGCCGCTTCCGGCCGATCGTGATGACTTCGATTGCGTGTATCCTCGGCGTGGTGCCATTGATGACGGCCGACGGTGCCGGGTCGGCGAGCCAACAATCGCTCGGCACCGTAGTCTTCGGTGGTATGCTTGCTTCGACGCTCCTGGCAATCCCATTCGTGCCGGTTTTCTACATCCTCACGCAGCGGCTCGCCGCACGACTCGGGGTGCGCGCGGTTCCGTCGCAGGATTCCACGCGAATTCGCGGCGAACGGTAATCAGTCGGACGGGATCGGCCCAAGGCGTCGCAAGCGCCGGCCGATCCTGCTCCGCATTCGAGTCCGGTTAGCGGGTATCAATGGGCCTGCGCCATCGCGATTCGCGAATTCGGGCTCGATGCTGGGCCAGGGATTTGCGCAAACCATCGATTCAACTGGGATACCAGGAATTCGAGGCGGCGCATCGACTGCAGTTCCGCGAGGATCGCGCGGCGCTGCTCGGAACCCCAGGATTCGATCAGTGCGAACTCTCCTGCTTCGAGGCGTGACCCGAACTCTGCAACCGGCGCTGCCACCTCATCCGGCGGATGCGACAGCGCAACTCTGTGAGCGGCGGACGCACTTAGGCGCTCTTCGCCGCTAAAGAAATCGAGCCACGACTGAAGCTTACGGCGAATCGCGTCGAGCGCGGCCTGACGCGCCAATTCTGTCGCCGGGTCCAATTGCGGCATCGGAGTGGCGATGCGATCGGTCGCGATCGAGGCCAACCGGTTAGCGATCCGGCGCAACGCTCCGGCCGCATCGACGACTGCCTTATGATCGATCGTGCTGGTGCGTCCTTCGATCTGCGCGTCATCCGCGACCTGCAGGATTTCGGCGAGTACGCGCATCGTCTCCGAATTGGCCTGATGGGTGGCGTCCTCTGTGCCTGCGGCGGAACCTCCGGGTACGAGTGCGAGCGTCTCGCGAAGGACCTTTCGCAATCTGGGCATCAGCGAATCGCCAGCGTATTCCGGCCACTGGATGCAAAATACGATGGCGACAACCACAGTTCCGAGCAGAACGCCCCATATGCGCCACAGCGGTTCATAGATGTCGACCGCCGGGCTCAAGCCGGTGAACACCAGCGCAAACGTGGTACCGATCTGCTTGCCGGCGTATGCAATCCGTCCGCTCGTGAGCGAAGCGTATCCCGAGACATAGAAAACTATGAAGATCGCGAGCAGAAATGCCGGGAGCGTCTCGAAATTGGGCGAGACGATGATAATAGCAAGAAGGGACACCGCCCCGCCGAGTGCCGCTCCTATTATTCGCAGAATCATCTTACGCAGAGAAGCCCCATAAGTGGGGAGCGCTGTTATCAATACCGTGGTCAGGATTGTCGAGAGATCGACGCGTTGGGTAGTAATTCCGATTACGTAACCGATCACCGTGCACAGGCCGACTTTTGCGGCGAATCGCACCACCGCGGGATCGGCGGCGGTTGAGCGCGGCCGAGCGATGTTTGACGCGGCAGCGGGCGGCGGCTGCGGAGGCTCATCGAGCAGCCGCTCGACGAATCCGGTCAGCGCCGCCAGCGAATTGGTAAAGGAGGCGAGATTCTCGACCTCCGCAGGGCTTGCAGTGCCGATGTAGGTCGGCCGGACCTGAACGATGCGCCTGGTCAAAGCGTCCATCGCCAGGCGCACGCGTGCTCGCGAGGCGGGGGGTGGCTTGTCGACGCCAACGGCAATGTGCGTTGGCAGCTCGCAGGCTATCTCGTCCAATACCTGCGCGATCGCCTCGACCGTTGCCTGGAGTTCCGGCCGCACCATCGGGCGAAGCTCGTGCTGAACGTTCTCGCGTGCCGTGAAGGTCAAGCGATCTACTTCGAGACCGATCCGCGCCACCCGCGTAATCGCCGCAAGCAGAATCGCATGCCGATGGGCTGACACGCCTTCGGCCACAGCCTGATCGAGAAGAACCATGTGCGCAGGCAGGTCGGAAGTTGGCGGCGGAATCGGCGGCCGCCGCACGGATTGGCTGTCGAGGTAATACTTCGAAGCTGCGACGAGCCGGGAACGCGCGCGCGCGACGCTCGCGCCCAGCGACTCCATCAGGATCGCCTCACCCGGATCGGGCCACAGCCAGTTATCGAACAGAACGACCACGCCGAAGGCGATCGCGCTGCCGCCGAAAGCGCCTGCTGCACTCCAGCCGATTTCCTTGGGCGCAAAGACGACGCCATAAAAAGTGTTGAGGCTGACCACTTCCATCAGCAGCAAGGCCGCGCCGAGCTTCTGTGTAGTTCCCAAATAGGTTGCGAACGAAACTATTGCGAAGAGAAACGGCAGCATCAGCCACGGCGTCTCCGCCAACGCACGTGCCATCACTACCGAGGCCGCAAGCACGAACGCTTCCGCGACCAGCACCACTACCGCCTTGCGCGCCGACATCATCGGGCCCGCCCCCACCAGGAGCCAGACGATATAGGTACCGAGCTCGTTGTTGACGTGACAAATCGTGACCACGCCCGCGCCGATCGTGGCAATCGTAGTGAAGCGAAACGCGGTGCGAAGCTTCCGCGCACTGGGTGCAAGCTCGCTCGCTAGCAGCGCCTCGAGCCGATCAATCCAACCAAACGGCGCCGCAACCCGGAGTTGTAATCCTGCGAAGCCGGCCATGGCCACTGCTTAGCGCCGGCCCTCAATCGTTACGACCGCGGTTGCCCCCATCCGGAACGGAAAGTCGGGCTCGGGGGTTTCGAGCGTGATGCGCACCGGAAAGCGTTGCGATAGCCGCACCCAGTTAAGCGTCTCTTCCACTTGCGGCAGTCCCTGAACGGTTGCGCCGTTGTCCTGATATAGCGCCCATCCGACGCCCTGCACCTGGCCGCGAAATCGCGTGTTTGGGTAGCTCAACAGGTACACCACCGCGTTCATCCCGGGCCTGATATGGCCGAGAAAGTTTTCGCGAAAATTAGCGATTACATACCACGTCCGATTATCCACCAAGCTCAATACTTCGCGTCCCTCGTTCGCATATTGGCCGACGGTGATGTTCAGATTGGTTACATACGCGTCGAACGGCGCGCGAACATAGCAATACTCAACATTGAGTTTCGCATTGTATAACGCGGCTTCGGCGTCTTTGCGCCGTGCGTTGATGTTGCCGTATTGCCCGAGGTCGTTCTGGGCTTTGGAGACTTCGCTATGGGCGCTCGCGACCGCAGCCTCATCGGCTTCCAGCCTGCTGCGCGCGTTGAAGACGTCGTTGGCGGTGACGAAATGACGCTTCAGCAGCGGTTCGATTCGTTCGAGATATTGCTTGTCGTATGAAAGTTGCGCCTGGAGCTGAACCTGTCGCGAGCTCGCGGACCGGATGGCATCCTCGAGCGCCTTGATTTGAAGATTCGTCAGAGCGAGTGCGGCCTCGGCCTTATCCAGCGCGAACTGATACGGTCTCGGATCTACCTCGAATAGCAACTGCCCCGGTTTGACGTGTTGATTGTCGACGATCGGCATTTGCACGATCGGGCCGCTTACGTGCGCGGCAATTCCTACGACGTTGGCACGCACATAGGCGTCGTCGGTGCGCGGATATACATAGTAAAGGCGAGTGACGTAGATACTGAGTACGAGCGCAGCGAGAACAATCAGAACGCCAAGCAGACGGCCAATCAGGCGAAGCGCGATGGGATCTGGCGCTGGCGTCGCACCGGCGCGACGGAGCGACGCGATCGCGAATTCCAGCGTCGAAGTCTCGGGTCGGAAAGTGCGCGCCTGTTCGAGGGGGCTCTCTGTTGGTGGCGGTTGCGACTCAGGCACTGCGGTTCCTCAGATGCGGTTGAAGAAGACCAGATAGACGGCGCATGCGAGCAGGACGGCGAGGCAGGGGTAAATAAGCAGCAGAGGCCCGAGATAAGGCTCGATACGGGTGGCAGCGAATAGCGGCCTGAAAATCGCGGCAAGTATCGAGCCGACGATCGCGCAGAGCAGCCAGGCGGGGAAGTTTGCTCCGGCGATATTAACCACCGGATCACATGCCGCCAGTGCCAGCAAAGCGATCGGTATCGCTAACCGGAGTGCCGATATGCCGCGCGAGGTCATTTGGCGTGCACAGCGCCGGCCGCATAGGCGACGCTGGCGTATGAGGTGAAAAGTTGCGCCTTGCTCTGGATGAGGGTGTAGCGCGCGTTGGCGAGGTCGCGTTCCGCGGTCAGCAATTCGATTATTGTGCTGAGGCCCTGGCGATAAGTCTCAAGGTTGGCGTCGTAGGATTCCTCGGATGCGGCAACCAGGCTCTGCGCGAAGGCAAATTTGCTGCGCGACGAGTCGAGCTCAAAATAAGCGCGCCACATTTCGGCGATCGTATTGAGTTCCTCGGACCTGAGCTCGGCGCGCGCGACGTCGCGCTCATCCTCGGCCCGCCGTACGTCGTTGAGCCGCCTGAAACCGGTAAAGATGTCCCATCGCAGCGTTGCCAGGGCAGAGTACTGCGGCTGCCCTATCTGGACGGTGCGCGGGACCTGGAAGGTGAAGTTCCATAGATCCTCGCCATAATTCGTCGACAACCCGATGACCGGAAAAAATTGCGCGCTCGCCTGCCTGACGTCAGCCTCGCTGGCGTGCAGGCTCGCGACGCGCGCGGCGAGGTCGGGCCGCTGGCGGCGCGCTTCGGCAATGAATGCTTCGACCGATCGATTCAGTTCCTGCGGCGGCGGACGAGTTTCGAGCCCCATGATTCTGACCGGCGGGTCCGCGGACACTCCGAGCACCACCGCCATTTGCGCCTGGGCGTCGCGTACCATCAACTGAGCGTTGGCGAGATCGAAACGCGACTGCGCCACAGTCTGCTTGGCGAGCAGCAGCTCGGGCTCGGTCGCGAGGCCCAGGTCGACGCGCTGGCGGACCGCGTCGAAGTCGGTCTCGGCCAGTTTGAGATTTTGCTCAGCGGCGATCACCGCGCCGTTCGCGGCGTCGAGCGCGTAGAAAGCGGATTCGGTCTGGAACACCACGCTCTGGAGCTGCCGATTGAACGCGAGATTGGCCGCGATTAGCCGCTCCCGCGCGCTATCCGAAGCGGATTCGCGGCGTCCGAAATCGAGCAGCGTCCAGTCTATCGCAACAATCGGGTCCGCCTGCCATTGCTTGAGCGCGCCGATAGTGGCCGGCAGTTGGATCATCTCGCGCTGGTAGCCGTTGTCGGAACTAAAGCTGGCTTGCGGATAGTACGGCGCCTGGGCTGCTCCGAAGCTTGCAGCTGCGGAGCGTGCGGCGCTCCAGGAACGCTGGGTCTCAGGATTGTTGACGAGCGCGATATCGATGAGCGCGGGGAGGTCATATTCCCGCCCCGTCTGAATCGTCGCGGACGCGTGCGGCTCGGCTCCGACCGCGGTATCCGTAAACGCTATCTGGTTGGCGATGGCCGGTGGAGCGGTCCACGCGCGATCGGGACGTGGCGGTGCCCATTTGTCGGGATGGAACTCGGGCCGATCGCCAAAATCGGCACAACCATGGAGGCAAGAGATCGCCCAAATCGTCGTGAAGGCGATCAATCCCATCCTCCGCAAAGCGCCGCTCCAAGCTTGATTTCCGCGCATCGAACTATTCCCTACCAACGATTCTGAGGTGGCGTCCTAAGACTCCGCCGGCTTGGGACTCAGCCGCATGCCGCAATCGCGCAAATGGCGAAATTCAAATCATTGTTCGTGAATATACTCGGACTACCGCGAGAATTCGAAGAAATACCTTCGCTACCGTCGCAGCATATGATAGCAGCGAAGGACTAATCGCGGGTCGGCGGTTTGCACAATCGGCGGACGTGCAGTATGTCGCAGTGATGAGCCCGGAGATCGAACTGAACTTTGGAGGCTTAAGCTGCGCGACCCAGGTGTCAACAAGTAGAGGGAGGTGTCACGATGGCGACCGTTAACACCGTGCTCGGGCCGATCGACGCGAATCAGATCGGCCAAACCATGTCTCACGTCCACCTGACGATCGACATCATGTGCTGGTTTCATCCGCCGGATTCGGGCGTGCTACGAGGCCTGAGCGAGAGCAGGATCAACCTGCACAATCTGGGGATGGTGCGTCGCAACGCGATGCTGTTCAAGGACAACCTGGTGCAGGACGATCTCGAGCTCGCGATCGGAGAGGCCGACCAGTACCGGATCGCCGGCGGCGACACGTTGATCAATTGCGACCTGCCGGGGATGGGACGTGACCCGATCGCGCTGCAAAAGATCGCACGCGCCACCGGGCTCAATATCGTGGCGTCGACCGGATGGTACGTTCAGGCGTCGCATCCGCCGGATATCGCCGGCAAGAGTGTCGAAGAGCTGAGCGAGATCATGATCAAGGAGATCACGGTCGGGATCGGCAACACCGGCATCAAGGCTGGCAATATCGGCGAGATCGCGATGAGCGGCCAGCCGCACGAGCCCTTCCAGCCCGGCGAGCAGAAGGTGCTGAGAGCCGCGGCACGCGCGCAGAAGGCGACCGGCGTATCGCTAACCGTTCATCCCAATTTTCTCGGCGATCACTGGGACGCTTACATCGATGTCCTGGAGAAAGAGGGCGCGAACCTCGGCAAATGCTACATGTCGCATCTCGGCCTCTATCCTGACGCCGCCGTGGCCAAGCGACTCCTCAAGCGCGGCGTCGGATTTGTCTCATATGACCAACTGGGGCACGAAGAGCTATTCGAGAATATCATGGGGCCGGGGCGCGGTTTCTCGACCGATAAGGAAGAGGTGCGCTGCGTGGCCGAGATGCTCGAAGCGGGCTATGCCGACCGTGTTCTGCTGTGCGCCGAGGTCGCGATGAAGACCTGCTACAAGGCTTACGGCGGATGGGGCTACTCGCACGTGCACGAGAACATCATTCCGTGGCTCAAGTCGCTCGGCGCTTCGGCGGAGCAGGTCGAGTCGATGATGGTGGGTAATCCGCGCCGGCTGCACGCGATGGGCTGACGCGGCGCGCACATGGTATCGGGGAGGGCGGCAAACTCTTCCTCCGCCTGATATCGCGAGGCAGTTGCGCTCGACCGCTTATTCGCGAGCGGTCGAGTGCAATAGCGCTAGTACTTGGCGATGATTTCGCGGCCGATTTCCGAAATCAATTCGCGCCCGTCGGTGCCGGTCACCCGGAACACGATACTCGTGGCGCCCGCTTCCTCAAGCGCCTTGAGCTTTTCGATAATCTCGGCACCCGAACCGACCAGGCTGGTGGCTCTGATTAAATCCTCGGTGACAAAGCGCCTTTCCTCCGGCTTCACGAAGATCAGATGTCCTGAATGAATCTCCTGAAAGCGTTTCTCCATCGGCGTGGACATCTTCATGATGCACTCGTCGCGGTAGCGCTTGGCCAGATCGTACAGCGACGGCGGAGCGAACGGACCGACCGGAATCTTCTCCGGGCTCCAGATCGTGTGCAGCGTGAGCATCGCCCACGAGCCCATCCGATCGACGACCCGCGGCGACATCACTTTTTCTCCGGGACGCATCACGCATGCGCCGACCAGCGCGACCGTGTCGAGCGAACCGCCGCTCCCGCCCGCCGCCTTGATGCCCTTGATTCCGTCGCGCACGAATCCAGGATCGTTGGTCACCGCGATCCAGCCCTCAGCGTTTAGTTCGCCGACAGCTTTTATAGCCTTGGGGGCGTTTGCCGCGACGTAAACGGGAATCGGGTCGCGCACGTTGATGAAACCCATTTCGGGATGCAGGAAGCGGATTTCGCGAACGCGCTCGCCCTCGCGATAGGTGGCCTCGCCGCCTGTGGTCAGCTTGCGGAACACCGCGACGTCGTCTTTGAGCACACTGAGGGGCCGCGCCGGCATCCCCATCACGTTGCGCGCGCTGAAGCCGGTCCCGATGCCGAAGATGACCCGGCCCGGAGCAAGTTCGTTCAGTGTCGCCATCGCGGTGGCAACCGTCGGCGCGGCCCGGTTGCCCGCGACCACCACGAATGTTCCCAGCTTGATGTGACTGCTGTGCTCGGCCGCCAGCGCCATCGTGCAGAAGACGTCGCTGTAGCACATATGCGAGTCGTCGAACCACGCGTGCGTAAAGCCATAGTCTTCGGCCCGTTGCACATCCTGCCAAGCCCGGACGTAGGTGGGAAAACTGACGCCGAACTGCATAGTCAGACCTCGATGCTGTTAGAGGGGCCGAGACGGGTTCTGTCCCGAATCAGCCCCTGTGATGTTGTTCCGTCGCCGCGCGCCGCGTTACCGATGTATCTGCTCCAGTTGGTTGATATCGTAAAGGGTCTCGACGTGTCGAGCCGTAACGTCGGGGAATCCAAGCCCGTAGAGCGGGTTGAGCGTGGCCCGCCGATTCTGCAAATCCTGCACCGCGACCGTCTGGAAGATGGTTGTCCGCACCGTCTTGTTCAGGCGCTGCAGGTCGGGATCCTTAACGTCCTCGGTCCATACCTTCGTAAACTGGAAAACCTTCCAAAGCTTGTTGCTATGGTCGAATGGAGTCTCGTAGGCAGCATCCCAGTTCTCAGGATCCCAGAAGTCGATCGCGCTGTTGTATGGATGGCGTGGGCGCAGCGGTATCCGCTCCACCACGGCAAACCTTTTCAGCTCCCAGCGATCGTTGGGGATTACCCCGTTGGGGCCGAAATAATGTGCGTAGTCATATTTCGAACTCATCACCGCAAGGATGTCCTTCCAGCCGAGGAAGCGCCATTTCCATTCGAGCGGACGGCCCGAAAAGCTGTAGAAATCCTCGAGCGTGTGGTCCGTGCCCATCAGCGAGTCGGATTTCACCTCAACCGTTATCCGGCGGACGCGGCGCAGCGCCGGCAGGTAGGCCCAAGCGTCGTCGCCACGGCGCGGATCCGCGTAGCGATAGATAATGAAGGCGGTGCCCCGGATATCGAACGGATCAAAGAAGCCGGTGAACTCCTTAAACTCGAAGTCCTTGGCGTTGGGGACCGGAAGCAGCCCGCCCTTGTCTGCTAGCGGAGCCAGATGCGAGAAATAGACCCGCTGGTAGGCACACTGCAGCACGCGTTGGAAGCTTCCACCGCCCGCAAAGTCCTCGATGATCTCCTGCTTGTCCGGCAGGTGGCCCTTGAAGTTAGTTCCGGTGTCCCAGAACTCGGGGGGCTTCTCAATGTCGATCGGCGCGTGGCCGCCGCCGAAACGGACCCACATCCACGGCAGCGTGTAGATCGCCAGTCCATAATTCTGCCACCGGTATTCGAAATTCCACGCCGCCTTGATTCCGGACGTTGGATCCGCGGTGCTCAACGACGCGGTGGGGAACGGTTGTCCGCAGGTGTAGTTATCCAACTCGCCGTCCGTACTCAATCGCACCTGGCTCTGGATCCAGAGCCAGGTGCGATTGAGTAC
>JBEKLA010000130.1:0-11084 GCA_050010455.1 Binataceae bacterium (SeqCode)
ACTTCGCCCTGCATTTTGATCATCCTGATCGGTTTTGCCGAGCACATGGTTTGCGCACGGCGCAAAACAGGCGAAAATGCGCCGCTCGGCTCGCCAGGAAGAGGGGAATCGAGTCCCGAGTCCGGCTTTTATCTACGCCATTTCCTCCGGCCGTAATTTTACTTGTAACCGTTTGCGCGAGACGCGTACTCGCTAAAGTGTGGCTTAGTTCATCCTTAGCCGGTAAAGTTCCTTGGACGTAACGCGCAGACCCCTCAGGGGACGCGAGACTATCTTCGAGCAGGTTCTTGGTGACCCTTTTGTCCCGCTTACTGCGGGCCCTTGGTGATGACGGCGCGATTCGCGTTCGATCGACGAAGGGATGGACGCGGCGTCGGCGCTGACCAGCGGTTTTTTTTCGAGCCTACGCACGGGATGCAGAACAGTCATCAGCCAAGGCGTGCGATCAGGCGAGAAGTTGATAAGGGAGAATTCTATGAGTTTGAGAATGAAGCCTCGATTCACGGGTCTTGTGGTTGCCGTGATGGTGGCGGTGGCGTGTTCGATGCTGGCGACCACGCCGTCGAACATCCGCTCGAGCGCCGATCGAGCCGAAGGGAAGGTGCCCGCGGCAAAGCAGCGCGCGGGGAACATTCTGGCTGGGCTCCCATTAAGCTTCGAGCCGAACCTGGGCCAAACCGATTCGCGGGTGAAGTTCTTGTCCCACGGCAAGGGCTACACGCTCTTTCTCACAGGCGAAGAAACGGTTCTCTCTTTAAGCAAGCCGGCGAAGCTGACCGCCGTTGATAAGAAGCACAAAGGACTCCATGCTTCGGCTCCAGGACGAAGCGAAGGCCAGGTGCTGCGGGTCGAGTTAGTTGGCGGGAATCCCCACGCACAAATCGACGGCCTCGATCAATTGTCCGGCAAGGTCAACTATTTTATCGGCAACGATCCGAAAAAGTGGCGCACCAATATCCTAACTTATGCTCGGGTTCGTTATCGAAGTGTCTACCCGGGAGTAGATCTCGTCTACTACGGGACCGGACAGCGCGAGCTGGAATATGACTTCGTCGTGGCAAGCGGCGCCGACCCTGGTGCGATCGCGATCAAGTTCGACGGAGCTAAGGAGCTGGCGCTTGGCGCCAACGGTGATCTGCATGTGAAGCTAGCCTCGGACGGCGAGGTGATCCATCGTGCACCGGTCGCCTATCAAGAACGCGACGGTCATCGCCAACCGGTGAGCGGCAGATGGATCTTGGAGGGGCAGCGTACCGCCCGGTTCGCGTTGGCCGCGTACGACCGCAGCCACTCGCTCTACATAGATCCCGGGCTGGTCTACTCGACGTACCTGGGTGGCAGTGGTACCGTATTCGGGTCTGGCGACACTGGCTACGCCATAGCTGTCGACTCGACCGGGGCCGCATACGCAACAGGAATGGCTAGTTCGGCCGACTTTCCAACCACCGCTGGTGCATACCAGCGCGCCAACAATGGTTTTGCCAACGCATTCGTGACCAAGCTAAACCCGGCGGGCACGGCGCTGGTCTATTCGACCTATCTCGGCGGTAGCGACGACGACTATGGCGTCAGCATCGCGGTCGACTCGTCTCTCTCTGCATATGTGACCGGGTTTGCATGGTCTTCCAATTTTCCCACGACCTCTGGTGCTTTCCAGACCATCAACAACGCCAACGGGACGGCCCCAAACGCGTTCGTAACCAAGCTGAAGTCTGATGGAACGGCTCTGATCTATTCGACCTATCTCGGCGGTAGTCTCGGTGATAATGGCTACGGGATCGTGGTCGACTCGGGCGGCTATGCCTATGTGACGGGAGACTCCTATTCTCCTGATTTTCCGATTACTGGCGGCGCCTTCCAAACCACCAATAACGGTGCGGTGACAAATGGCGTTGACAACGCTTTCGTGACCAAGCTGGCGACTGATGGAAAGACGCTGGTCTATTCGACCTTCTTGGGCGGAAGCGGCGACTCTTCAGGTACTTCCGGTGATTACGCGAGTGGCATCGCGGTAGATTCTGGCGGATTCGCATATGTGACGGGAGACACATACTCAGGCGATTTTCCCACCACCCCCGGTGCTTTCCAAAGTGCCAACAATGCTTTTGGAAGTGACGCCGACAATGCCTTTGTGGCCAAGCTGAACGCTGCTGGTACTCAGCTGATCTATTCGACTTACCTGGGCGGTAGTAACGGCGACTACGCCACCGCTATCGCGCTCGACTCTGCGACGTCCGCCTACGTGACGGGAGATTCGTATTCTTCGGACTTTCCGATCACTGCCGGAGTTTTCCAAATAAACAATAACGCTTTTGCGAACAGCGCCGACAATGCCTTTGTTACCAAGTTGAACACCACCGGCACGGCGCTGGTTTATTCGACCTACCTGGGCGGTAGCGGTACCGTTGGTGGCGGCGACTATGGTTCTGGCATCGCGCTAGATAACACCGGAGCCGTGTATATTACGGGAGACTCGTATTCCGCCAACTTCCCAACCACCGCTGGAGCCTTCCAGACCATCAACAAAGCTGCGGGAAACACCGCCGACAACGCCTTCGCGACCAAACTGAACCCCGCGGGCACGGCACTGATCAATTCGACATATCTTGGTGGCAGCGGCACTTTCGTGCCGCAGGTGCCGGCTTACTTCGGCGATAATGGCTCAAGCATCGGGTTGGATTCTGCCAAAAACGCCTATGTGATAGGAACCGCGATTTCAACAGACTTTCCTACCACTCCCGGGGCGTTCCAGACTACCAACAACGGTGCCGCTAACACCGCGACTAACGCTTTCGTTACGAAGCTATCGACGGTTCCTACGAATCCGCCCCTGGTTTGGCAGGACACCACGACTGGTGACCGTGCAGTGTGGTACGTCAACGGTATCAACCTCGTAAGCGGCTTCGTATTTGCCACCATAGCGCCCGAATGGCAGATAGCGGCGGTGGCAGACATAAACGGCGACGGCCAACCCGATCTTATCTGGCAGGACACCACGACTGGTGACCGCGCAGTATGGTACATGAACAATTTCACTATAACTAGCGCTGAGGTTTTCGCCAACGTAGCGCCCGAATGGCAGATTGTCGGAGTCGGGGACTTCAATGGCGATGGTCATCCAGACTTGATCTGGCAGGACACTACGACCGGTGACCGTGCGGTGTGGTATATGGACGGTTCTTTCAATCTGAAAGGCAGTGCGGTGTTTACCAATATACCGCCCCAGTGGCAGATCGTCGGAGTTGGGGACTTCAATGGCGATGGCCAACCGGACCTGATCTGGCAGGACACCGCGACCGGCGACCGCGCAGTGTGGTTCATGAACGGCATCAACCTGATTAGTGGTGTGGTGTTTACCAACATACCGACCCAATGGCAGATAGTCGGAGTGGGGGACTACAACGGCGACGGCCATCCCGACCTGCTGTGGCAGGACACCGCGACCGGTGACCGCGCAGTGTGGTTCATGAACGGAATCAACCTGATTAGCGGTGAGGTCTTCACTAACATATCGACCGAGTGGCAACTCGTGCAGTAGTGATTCGACCGGTGCATGCCGCTTGACATTTTGGGGCTCGCGACGCCCCGTATATTCGATGAGGTGAAGCAGAGCGAGCGCGGACGAAAGCGATCAGCTCTGGCCATTGGAATCATCGCAGATGCTTAATAGCAATTTCATGCTGGCTGCTTACTATTAAGTTGACCTTTCGACCGATTATGGTAATTAGTGAGTATTGGGCTTCGGATAGCCAGACGTTGATTGCACGGGGCGTCGATTCCGACGACGTCGCTTTGCAGAGGCTCGCCGCTTCACTTCGTTACTGACTGTCGAATCTGGGGGAGCCGTGGACGACAAGGATGTCCGGTCGCAATATTGGCCGGAGCTAATCCTCCGCACCGATCGCGCGATCGCGAGGGGCGAGTGCGCGTCGACCGCATCGGTGCGGCTGCCGATTTTGTTTGTCCTGCTCCTTCTGATCGTGCCGCTTAGCCTGATCGCAATCCAACCCCAACCCCACGCAGCCACTAACACGATAACGGTCAACACGTTGAGCGACGAAAGTACGCCGGGCGATCACCTCTGCAGTTTGCGCGAGGCGATTAACAACGCCAACAGTCCCGGCACCGATACCACCGGTGGCGACTGCGTAGTTGGTACCGGTACGGACACGATAGTTCTTGGTGTCAAGGGAACGATAAGCCTCGGAAGCACGCTGCCAGCGATCGCTAATAGTTCGGGTGGCTCTCTCGCAATCGATGGGACTGGCCAGAATACTACTACGATTAGCGGCGCTGGCTCGTATCGAGTGTTACTGGTGAGCTCGAATGCCACGCTCAGTTTGAAAGCCCTGACTATCGCGAACGGGAGTGTAGGGGGAGCAGGCGGGGCTATCTATAACTTCGGGGCGTTGAGCGTGGCCGACACCGGCTTTTTGGCTAACAAGGCCGGCACTTACGGCGGCGTTATCTGCAACAACGGCACGCTAACCGTCACTAACAGCACCTTCGCTGGCAATACCGCGAGCTATGGAGGTGGCGGGGTCGCGAACAACGGTACACTGACCATCAACGACAGCACCTTCACCAGCAATTCAGCGACAGGCGGTGGGCTCGGGGGGGGCGGTGTTTACAACGTCGGCCAGCTGACCGTCAGTGACAGCACTTTTTCCGCCAACAGCGCCAACAACGACAACGACGGCGGCGGCATCGCTAACGCGGGCACGCTCAGTGTCAGCGGCTGCACCTTCTCGGGCAATAGCGCTGTTTACGGTGGCGGCGGCATCTACAACTCGAACACGCTGACAGTGAGCAACAGCACCTTCTCGGGCAACAACGCCGGCGAGGGCGCCGGCGTCTACCATGTATCCAACAGCAGCGAGGGAAGCGTCGCGAGCGTTATCAATAGCACCTTCTCGGGGAACAGCGCCGGCACCGGTACCGGCAATGGCGCGTGTTTTTATAATAATATCATCGATTCCAATACGCTGACGGTCGGCAATAGTATATTGGCAGCGAGTATCGTGGGTAGCAATTGTGCGGGGAGCGCATTCGCCAACGGTGGCTATAATATCTCGGATGACACCTTCTGTGGTCTAGGTACAAGCACCGATGCGGGCGGACAGACTATAGGTGATAACGTTAATCCGCTGCTCAGCACTGGTGGGCTACTGAATAACGGAGGGCTGACCCAGACTATCGGGCTGCTGCCCGGCAGCCCCGCCATCGATGCAATCCCCGTCGCGAGTTGCCCGGCTGCGGACCAGCGCGGCGCGGTACGTCCCGCCCCTGGATACAATTACTGCGATATCGGCGCCTTCGAATACGGCGGTATCGGGCGACCGGACCCTGTCTGGCAAAACACCGAGACGGGTGACCGTGCGGTGTGGTTCATGAATGGCGTCGACCTCGTCGGCAGCGCGGTGATCGCTACAGTTCCGACCCAATGGCAGATCGCCGCGATCGGCGATGTTAACGGCGACGGCAACCCGGACCTTATCTGGCAGAACACCGCGACCGGTGACCGTGCGGTGTGGTTCATGAAGGGCGCCAACCTGATTAGCGGCCAGGTCTTTGCCAATGTGCCGACGCAGTGGCAAATCGTTGGTGTCGGCGACTTCAAAGGTAACGGGCGTGCCGATCTGGTCTGGCAGAACACTGCGACCGGTGATTGCGCGGTGTGGTTCATGAACGGCCTCAACGTGATCAGCGGCCAAGTCTTCGCCAATGTGCCGACGCAGTGGCAGATCGTCGGAGTGGGGGACGTCAACGGCGACGGCCATCCCGACCTGATCTGGCAGAACACTGAGACCGGGGAGCGCGCGGTGTGGTTCATGAACGGCCTCAACCTGATTAGCAGCCAGGTGTTCGCCATTATTTCGACCGATTGGCAGATCGCGGGAGTAACCGATTTCAACGGCGATGGCCATCCCGATTTGGTCTGGCAGAACAACGCGACCGGCGACCGTGCGGTGTGGTTCATGAACGGCATCAATCTCATAAGTGGCGAGATCTTCGCTAACGTTCCGACGCAGTGGCAAATCGTGGAGTAATAGTTGTCGCGTGCAGCCGCGTAACCTTACTGGCTAATGATAACTATTGTCATATGAGAATTGATTAACGGGTACTGGCCCGCACCATCAGATAGAGCGATGTTTGCCGTCGTCCGGTAGATTTCATCTTGGTCGAAAGGCGCAGGCTTATAGCCGCGCGAGATTTTCCGTCTAGTCCGTCGCGACATTGTCAGAAGACGGTGCAAGACTTTTTTCCGATAACGGAGACCACAGTTGATAGTGGAGGAAACTCGGGCCACACCGCATCGTTTCTGCGATGGAGACCCCGAGAAGGAATGGGAGCACAATGAATTCGGTACGCGCCACTTGCCCACTCTTGAGTACCTTAATCAGCGTTCCCTGCTTCTCTATCGAAAAGCAACGTCTGATCCAGGACTCGATCTTGGGCTTCGGCGGAGACAAGGAGGCTCTTCGCGCCGGGGTTGATCCGAGCCGTGAGGACCTGATTCTGACGGAATGTGTGCGGGCCGAGAGCAGTCCGGATGTGGCGCTCGTAGGTCGGGAGCGAGAGCTCGGGTTGCTGCGGAGCGGCTTGAATCGGGCGATTCGCGGAGTAGGCTCGTTCGCGCTCGTGAGCGGTCCGCGCGGATCGGGAAAAAGCGCTCTCGTTAGGCAGTTGACCCGCGATGCGCACGCTCTGGGTATGCCTGCGATCTGCGCTGCGGAACGGTCGAAAGAAAACGGCTATGTGATCCTGGAAGATGCCGGCGCGATCGAGACCTTGAAGGCGCAAGCGTCGTCCTCGCGCGGGTTGTATCGTGTCTGTCGTGGCGAGGGGGCCGAAGCCGTTCTGAAAAGGGCCGTGGTTGACCGGCCCGGCCTTTTAATTTTTGAAGATATCCATCGCTGGGGAGCGAACGCTTTGGCGTCGCTACCGATTCTCGCGCGCAATATCCGCGACAGCCACGCATTCGCGGTTGCTACATATAGCGAAGGTGATCTGCGTCGTGATCCGTTCAAGCGTTCAGTCTTCGCGGATCTGGCGCGTTTTGTTCTTCACGTGGTTCTTGCCGAACTCGACGAAGCGGGGACGCGTGAACTTGCGGAGGCACTAACAGGCGAGCCGCTTGATCCGAAACCAGCGAGCGGGATTTTCCGCGCGACTGCTGGCAATCCATTGCTCGTTGTTCAAGCTCTGCAGAGTTGGTGTTCCGATCGGGAGAGTTTTTACGGCAAGGATCGGTTTCCGGTTGATCGACTTATGATTCCACTCCCGGCTCGGGATTTGTGCATGAGCCTGGTGGACGGGCTTTCGCGAGAAAGTCGCGAGCTTCTGAATGCGGCTGCGGTACTTGGCGACCGGTTCGCTCTGGACATCCTGGCTCGAGTGTCGGGTCTGGCCGGGGGGGAATTGCTGGAACTAATCGACGAGACGGAGCAGGCCCTGCTGCTGCAGAAAGATCGCGAGCGGATTGGACATTACATGTTCCGCCATGGCCTGGTGCGCCGACTTCTATATTGCAGCCTTCCTGGTTCTCTTAGAGCCGGAATACATCGGCGAGCCGCGAGCGCGATCGAAACGCTGCGTGACATCACGCCCGGCGTTGCCGCCGAGATCGTTGAACACCTTCGGCTGGGAGTGAACGATAGCGGACACGGCCAAGGGGGAAAGGCAGGCTCTGATAGCGATAGTCCGGGAGACGAAACTATGGCCCGGGTCGACTTTCTGACGCAACTCGGTGAGAACGAGGCGCGGGCGGGTTACTATGACGAGGCTCTCGCGACGCTTGGTGAAGCCAGCGATATGGCTGGGCGACTCGGCGACAAGACGCGTCTGGCGAGGATTGTCCTGGCGATGCCCGACGAGCTGATTCCCCTGCCAGGCACTCCGAATTGCAGCGTTGCGCTGATTGCGGAGAATGTTCTCGGCGGAACCCAGCCGTTGGATGCGGCTTTGCGCGCGCAGGTTTGCGCTCGTTTTGCCGCGGAGCTTTCTTATCTTCCCGAAGCGTTCGTGCGCGCACAGGAACTGAGCGATGAAGCGCTCGGAATCGCGAGTCACTGCGCTCCTGCCGTACAGCTTCGGATTCGCATGTGTCGCGATTCGCTTTTGCGGGGACCGGACTCGGTGAATCGACGAATCGACAACGCGCAAGCGCTCAGTGACCTGGCGGCCCGCATCGGTGATCGCACGGCGGCTCATTTCGCTTTCCTGGCTAAGGCGATTGTACATCTCGAGCGTGGCGAAGTTTCCGCTGCGGAGTCGGCGTGGACCCGCGCGTCAGCTCTCGCAGGAAGCTTACTCGGCGCTCGTGGAAAAATGTCCGTCTCACTCTATCAAGCATCGCATGCCTTTAGTGACGGGAGGCTGGAACAGGCGCGGACGCTTTTACATGAGTGCGCTAAGTCGGTCGTCGGTGGTTCACAAGATTTGATAGCCGCTGCTGAGGTCATTGTACTGCGGGAACAGGCGGCTACCGAAGCCTACGACACCGCCAGAAGGGTCGCGCAGCGATGGCTGGGGAGCGCGTCGTACCGCACGATGCTTGCGCTGACTGAGATAGACCTCGGGTTGGAGCGTGATGCCAGATTTCACTTCGAAGGATTATTTGATGACCGCAGTTCGCATCTTAGTTGCGATCAAATGTTTCTGGCGTCCGGTGCGCTGCTCGGTGAGCTGTGCGTGGAACTTCACGATTTGGAGCGTGCCGCCAAGCTTTACTCATTGCTGAGTCCCTATAGCTCACGTTTCGCAATGATGGGGCAGGCGCTGGTTCTTGGCCCGGTATCGCTGTATCTCGGAATCCTTGCTGCCGCGCTAAGCTCGCGCGAAGCTGCGCGACAGCATCTGGAAGAAGCACTTCGGATGAGCCGCAGTGCAGGGTTACGGCCCTGGGCTGCTCATGCGAGTTACCATCTCGGACGGCATTTTGCGCTGAATGGCGACAGCTTCTCTGATACGCAGTCGCGCCTGCACATTCGCGAAGCATTAGCTGAGGCTGAGGCCATGGGAATGGCGCGCCTGGCGAGGAAGGCGCGGTGCTTGCTAAGCCGCACGCCGATACCGACCTCGATGGAGTCGAGTGTTCTAGAAACAGGCAACGGATACGAAATTCCACGAAAGCTCGAGGAGGTGATCGTCACGGCCGACAGCAGGAACGCTAACAAGCTCGAATTCCGTGCTGAGGGCGACACGTGTGTTCTGACGATGAGCGGAAGAACTATCGGCATGCGGAAGTCGAAGGGGATCAAGTTGATGGTGACCCTGATCCGGGATCCGGAGCGTGAGTTTCACGTGCTGGATCTGGAGCGTATAGGTCACGGCTATGACGCGGGAGCGGAACGTTGCGGAGATGGCGGCCCGCAGCTCGATACCTCGGCGAAGAATTCGTATCGCGCGCGGCTTCAAGATCTGAGAGAGAACCTTGAGGAAGCGCGCAGATTCAACGACTTGCATCGGGCTTCGATCATTGAGGAAGAGATCGCCTTCCTTGCGCGTGAACTCGCGCGCGCGGTTGGGCTCAGAGGAGGCGACAGGAAGGCATGTTCCGACGCCGAGCGTGCGAGGTCGCGTGTTACGCAAGCGATCCGTTCGGCGATCGGCAAGATCTCAGAACAGGATGCGAAGATCGGCTGGTATCTAACAAACACGATCAGAACCGGAAGTTTCTGCTCCTACCGGCCTGCTCCGGGAGAGGCGCTCACGCACCCTCAGAAATCTCACAATGTAAGCCAAAACGTTACGCCTTAGTCAGTGGGGGGCACGACCTGACTCCCCGTCCACCGGGATGGGGAATGGCGGACGCGTGATCCCCAAACTCCAAGCCTTGTCGGCCTGACTATTGCGCTGGACCGAACCAACCTCGAGGCGTAAAGCACCTACCCGGGACTCTGGAAGTGTGTCCGGCCCATTGCCGCAGCAGCGGTGCGCGCCGAACGCTCCAAGATTCCTGAAACTCGAAGAAGCGGCGGACTACCTCGACGTACCGGTCGACAAGCTCGTTCCGTATTTGAAATCGAGAGGAAAAAAAAGGCTGTTGGCGCGCAAAGTTGAGGGCCAGTGGGAAATCGATTTAGAAGATTTTCATGACTGGCTAGTGAACCTGTACGAAGAACAAAGTCGAAAGGCGAAGAGATTCGAATGAGAGTTCGCCAGTGCCATTGAATTGCGCCACCGACGTGAGGCTACGGTGACTAAATTATTCACATTACGAATTTGTCTTTTTGCTGGGGCGCTTGGCCTCTGCTGTTTTGTTCAACAAGGGGCTGCGACGGAGATCATCTGTGCTGACGACGTCGTGCCCGAGGGAATGACGGTGACGGCTACAGGCACTTCGGCGGGTTGCGCGGGAGCCTGTCGGGCCCGCGAGACACAGTCCGTGTGCGGCCCGATTATGAAGATCTGCGCCGCTCAGCCAATCCCAAGGGGCTATGTTCTTGACAGTGTTACGACTATGCCGGGGTGTCAGTGTCTGGGGCCAGAGGACAACGCTTATGTGATCCGCTTTGTTGGCGGCCACGTCACCGGAGGGCGTGACGAGGAGGATCCTTCGAGCGCGTCTGACGAAAACGACCTTGCGAGCGCCCCTTACGAAGGCGACCTTTCGCGCTCGCCCGACGCAAGTGAGTCCTCCGGTGCACCTGACGGAACCGCTCTCCCACGCTCGGTGCGGTATCCATACGGTAATCCGCCTTTCGGCAACGCTCTATGTGTCACTACCGCGACGGAGCCCGGACTGTATGGCGATTCGCTTTCTACTCTTCCGTCCCAATCCGGCAATATGAATCCTAATAGTTTGCAGCTGCCGACGAACGTTTCGCCCCAGCGGTCAGTATCACCCCATCCGTGGAGTTATCAGCAAAGCGAGCCGTTTCGCTTGGGGCAATAACGGAGCCTGATTCCCGATAGGCGATAAAGGCATGTTTCAAAACAAAATCGTTCTCCCGAGTTTGGTGGCGATCGTCGGACTTTTCTTGGCCGCGGCCACAGTGCGCGCTCAACAGCAACTAGGCACCGCAAACAACGGTGACCTCACGGTTGACAGTGGATCGCTGTCAACGGATACGGGGGAT
>JBEKLA010000131.1:0-10993 GCA_050010455.1 Binataceae bacterium (SeqCode)
TCGCGAGCTTCGGCGGGTTTAAGTCCACCGAAGCGTGGAGCGCGTAGGTGGAAGCGCCAAAGACGCGAAGGTTGGAGCGGGTGAAGGGAATCGAACCCTCGTCATAAGCTTGGAAGGCTTCTTTAACCACCGTTGCATATTGATTTTGCGCGAGTATCCTAGAGCCTTGATCGTGAACGGACAGGGACCAAAGCCCTCCCCTGCCCGGCAACTGCCCGGAAAGATCATGCCGACCATCGTCAAGACGTTTCGGTTCACCGATGGCCTTTGCGACGTAAAGCTCGACTACCAAGACTACGGCACTTTCCGGGACCGCGTAGTGCGTCAGCTTCTCTACCGTGTCGGCCCGCGCCGAGCGTCCTTCTACTTCCATCACGACACGCACGTTCACGGCCATCGCGTCGTCACGTCCAAATTGCTTGGTCACTTCGAGCGTGGCGTGTTCGGCGTGAAGGAAGCCCGGCGCGAAGCGGAGAAGATCGCCGGTAGGCTTGCATCGGTCGGACCCGAAAGCAAGCAACGACTGGACGAGGCGTTCGCCGAGCATGTCGCCCGGCTCCGGCGCACGCGCTCGCCGAAGTGGGCCGAGATTGTCCAGGGGATCGGCCGCAATCACATCCTGCCGAAGTTCGGCCGCTGGCGGCTCGACAAGCTGGCGCGCTCGCCGCGCGTGATCCGGGAGTGGCACCAAGCACTGACCAGGGACGCTGGTCCTGTCGCTGCCAATCATGCCGCCAAGGTACTCAGGGCTGCGTACATGGGCGCGGCGCGGGAGGATACCTCCCTGCCCCGCGACCGGCATCCATGCACCAGCGTCGAATACAATGTGGAGGAGCCACGGCAGGTCGGGATCACCGACTGGCGCGGCTGGCGCAAGGCGTGGGATAAGATACCGAACCCGACCCGGAAGGCGTATCACCTATTCGCGCTTCTTTGTGGTGCGAGACCCGGAGAGGCCGCGCGGGTCCGTTGGGATGGCTTGAACGCGAAGCGGCGCACACTGACGATCAAGAAGTCGAAGTCGGGTCTCGACGTGACCATACCGTCATCGCGTGCTTGAAGTACGCGAAGGCGCATACTTCAAAGTCCGACTACATCTTCCCGGCACGCGGGCCGAAGGGTCACATCGTTCGCTTCGATAGCGATGGCCTGCCGGTGTACGCGAACGGACTTCGCCACACGTATGCCAGTCTCGCTGCGGCGCTCGGGATCGACCAGCTAACGATTGACATGCTGACGACGCACGTACCGCGTGGCGTCTCTCAGAAATACTTTCTGCACATGATTGTCGTCAGCGGGCCAGCGATGCGGAAGGCCCAGGCGCGTATCTCTGCGGAGATTATAAAAAGGGCCGGGGGATCGCTCCCCCGGCCCGGTGCTTGATGCTTAGTGGAGCGTCGCTCCACTGTCGTCGGCGAGGGCCTGGACGGTTTCCTTAGCCGCCCTGAACCGAGCCTGCTTGGCCCGCCACTCGGCATTCTCCTTCCGAGTGACGGCGGCCTTCTTCGCCGCTTCGGATCGCCGAGCATGACGCTCGGCTTTCCGCAGGGCCTCGTAGCTGTCGAAGCCCTTGGCCTTAGCCATCGCTAGTAGCTTGGCCTCGTACTCGGCATCGTTTGCCGCGACCTGGGCCTTGACTGCTAGGAACTCCGCCCAAATCTCGGGCGAGAATTTCGACAGCATGTCCCGAAGTATCGGGAATAGCTGCCGCAGGATTTCAACCTGGGCCTTCGTCCCCGCCTCGCGATCCTGAGACCAGAAGTTTCCGGCGAACTCTCCGGTGGTCTCGTCAATCTCGTCCTCGGGGTGGGCGGCTTCGGCCTCTGCGGTGGCGATACTTTCCGCCGCTTCTCCGAAGCCGTCGATTAGTCGATGAAGGTCTCCTTGAGCGTCGAGAACGTCATCGTAGTCAGTCCGTACTCTAGACATGGGATACTCCTCTGTGTGTTTCCACTTGAGAGCACCCACTGAATGCACCGCATCCAGCAGGTGCATCAAGCATCCCCATCAAGCACGACCAACTAATAGTATCAAGCGGAGAGAGACTTTCAAGTTAGCCTACAGCCGCAGCGGTTTCCGGCACATTACGGTTAGTTCATATTTCTTTTTAGATCAAGTCATGCGTAGTAGCGACGGTGGGTCGAGAACGCTGGCGACGTGTCGAAGTTGAGCAGGTAACGACACGCATCAAATAGATGGTTCTCGCTGCGCTCGTCGATCTTATCTGGATGCTTCTTGTCGCGCGACAAGGTTGGCACCGTGCGGAGAAACTGCGGGCAGTGCTCGGCGACGACGAACAGCCCTTTGCCCTGTCGCGTGCGCTGATCCTTCGCTGGCGCGGTGGCGATGAACCGCTCTCTCATCAATTGACCGCCGATGCTGATGCTGTTCGGTCCCTTCTCGGCGCGCTCGAAGCGGATGCCTGGATGCTTCTCGCCGTTGAACATCACCGGCAACTCGAAGTCGTCGGCGATGGCGACGCGCTCGTTCGAGCTATCCCAAATTTGTGTATCGGCGCATCCCCGCTTCATGCAGTCCGACCACTTGCCGCTGATCGGATCGCGCGTGCGCCAGCCGCGCTTGATCTTGTACTCGACGTGCGCCTTGAGCATTTCGGCAATCGGCAGGTTCAAACCCTCGTCGGGCTTGCCAGTGAAAAAATATAATTCGCCGATCAAGTGAACGTCGCCGCGTCGGCCGCTGCGAATTTTGCCGTCAGCCATTCTCAAATCGGTGCCGTCTGTATTCTCCCACCCGTACAAGAAGCACGCCGGGGCCGAGCCGCCATGATCGTACGAGAAGAAAAACTTGCCGCCGACCGGCTCGAAGTCGAGTTCTTTGATCGTGTCGCCGTAGCGATAAAAAATTTCGTCAAAATATCCGCCGCTGATGACATCCCAATTGCCGCGTGTCCATGCCTCTTTGCGTGCGCTGTCGCCTTCGCACAGGCTTTCGATTTGCAGCATGTAGTTCGGCTCGGTGCGCGCCAGCAGCGCGTTGTCCTGGAACGAGCTATAGATCATGCGCCGACGTAGCACCTGACCATTCGCGCCGGTCTCCTCGATCACCGGCCCGCACAAGCCCTGCGGCACGCCCTGCAACTTGTATCGGTGCTTGATCTTGTTGTGCGACGGTCCCGAAGGGTTACAAGTAAACCGAATTTTTCGCGGCAGGATGTGCTCCGGTATCGGCGAGCGCAGACAGCTTTGGATCAAGAGGAAAACCTCGAAGTGATCGAATAGCTGTAGCTCCTCGGCACCGATGAACACGAACTCACGACCCTGGTACAGCGACATCTGATCCGGTGTATCGAAGTAGCTCAGTTCCAGCGTCTCGCCCCAAGGGAACGTGAAGATGTTTTTCAGCTTGTTGAATTGCATCTTCGGCCAGATCGGTCGAGCGATTTGCTCGATCAACATAATCAGATCATTGAACTCACGCTGTGACGGCCGGATGATGACGCCCTTGTAGTTCACACCATGGCCGCGACCGACCTGACTGAGATAGTCCAAAATCAATATGTGGGTCTTAGATGACCCGCGAGGGCCGCATATGCCTTGCTCCCGAACGTCAGGGGAGCAACTCAAAAACGCAACGCCAGGACCGGGCATGGCTGCGGCGGCACACTGTTGCAGATTGCCGTTCTCGTCTTTGACGAATGGCGTATACATGCCGGTTGACGAGAGCCTGAATTCCTCGATGTGCATGGTCACTTCCCCATCAGCACTTTCTTCCGGGCGTTCTCGCGCAACTTCATCCAATGCGGCAGACTGCTCTGGTAGATGTCGGCTTCCTCGTCGGCTCCGGCGATCCGAAGCTGCGTGATTTCCTCGACGTAGAAGTCCACATAACGCGAGTATTGCTCGAACTCGGCGGTCGCCGTCATCATTGCGCGCTCTCCTTGATCGCTGCCTCCATCGCGTCGATGGTCGCAGTCATCGCCACGAACGTACCGTGCTCATGTTCGCGCAGCGCCGCGATGTGCTTGTCGGCATCCGGCGGCAATCGGTCGATCACCGCTTCCAGATGGTCGCAGAGAATGGTTCGAAGTCGGTTCCTGTCCATTGTCATAAATCCTCCGTTGAGAATGGCATCAAGTGCTGATGTGTTTTCCAGACACGATCCAAGTTGGCGCGCACGTCCTCGTCGTCGATGTACTCGGCGCAGTGGCGATTTATCAGCAAGCCGAGACAGAGCCAGTGCCACTGCCGCTCGCACTCAGGGATTGATGACGCGAGATTGCCCTTGCTGCCCATCACTTCTTCCCTGTCGGTTCGCGCACGACCGCGTTGAAGAAACCGCCAAGGCTGTCCTCCATCCATTCCTTGAACGTGGCGCGGTCAATGTCGTATTCGTACTGCGAACCATCGGTGAAGGTCGCATACGCGACGCCAGCCTTGAAGCGCAGATCATCGAAGCAAGAGCTATCCGAAGTGTCAGCCACGAGCGTCTTTGCCCGAGACCGCTTCGGCTGTTGTACGTTGTGCCCGATCTTGCTCATAGCTGTACGCGCCTCCCGCCGGGTGGTGGTGTGCCTGCGCCCAGGTTCTCGCTGTCCCACCGAGCCGACGCCTTGCCGGGTTTCGGCTGAGGCGGCGCGCTAGATTGTGGATGTCCAGGTTCGCCGACATCTACGTTCGTGCGATCCGCACGATCATCCGGCTTCGGCGGCTTCCGCTTGTAGTTAGGCGCGAGCGCGCGCAGCCAATCGTTCTCGTAGCCCTCGTCGAGCAGCGTAGTCGGATGCACGACGTTGACTTCGTATCCGGCATCCTGGAACGCGCGCTGCTGCGGCGTACCGGCGACAACGCAATCGTCGGGCAGCGGCCCGAGCAGCTTGCCTTCCGCGTCTCGGAATAGGATCACTTCGCGCAACAGCTTGCGCCGGAACCGGCTGTCGAATTCCTCGCTGTTGGCGCACGGACGCGGCAGCGCCAGCGTGTTGTCCGGCCGCTTCACCTGATCCGCTGGCGTCTTGAGCGCGAACGCCTCGTCGAAGTTGTGGGCATCGCTCACTTCCGGTCGAGCGCCGGGAACAGAGCCGCCGCCCTCGATCCAGACGCTACCCTGATGCGTGACGCTCACTTCGGATTTCTCGCCGTAGATCGACGGCGCGAGCGACGTGAGCAGCTTGACCAAGACCTGCGGGTTCGGTGGGTGCCGAATTGTATCCTGGATCAGCGCACCGTTCTCGTCGCGCATGAAGGTGTCGTCACGTTTGCGGTTGGCGTATTTCAATTCCCAATCGAAGTCGTCGAGTGTCAGCGCGTCGGCCGCGACCTGATGATCGTGGACGTAGACCGGCTTGCCGTCGTGCAGGCGCGGCTCCTCGAAGCCGTTGATTGCCAGATCGCGGGCGCTGTGGTCCATGGCGATGATCGAGAGCTTACGTGCGGCGTTGACGTGAACATGAAAGGGCGCGACCTTGCCGAGCCACGAGAATTTGTGCGCGTTCGGGTCGGCCATGCTCTCCTTGATCCAGCGGAACAACGTGGCGGGCGGGACGCCAGCGTGGCGCGCCGCAGCCTTCATCTTCGGTGCGAGAACTAGCTGGTCGAGCACTTTGCGTTTCACGTCGTTGCTGATCGCCGCAGGCATGATGTCCACTCCGTTGTGATGAGGCGGCCGGGGGCAACCGCCGAGCGAACCCCGGCCGCCTCTATCGCGCTCAAGCCTCACAAGGCGAGCACGATCACTTTCAGATGCGCCTATTGTGACCCTGGCGCAACCGGAGCTACAACGTTTGCGTTTTTCAGCGAAACTGACTTTCTCGGAAATTTTCGTCTCTCTCTTTTCCGGCGTTTCGGGTCATCGGGGCATTACGGGCACTCGCATACGGACCTGGGCCGCGCCACGGCTTTTTGGGACCCACCCCATAGCTCGCTCACAAGTTGTATCTTCAAGATTAACCATCTAAGTGCTCATCGACTTACGTGGTTAATCTGAAAGTCGGGACCTCCCGCGTCGGCGCGGCCGGGAGGGGCGGGTTGCAATCCGTAGAAATGCAACCGTCCTTAAGAGCCTCATCGCGGGCTTGACCAAACCAATCCCCGCGCCGGGCGCGGCCGGAGGGTGGCCGCTACATCCAGCCGGATACAGCCCCACATGAGCCTCACGCGCGCGTGAAGCAGGCCGACAATTTGAGCTAAAGTGTAATCAACAGTGCGTGATCCGCGTTCAAACGCGCGTTTGAATTCCATTCGCATAATACGGGTTCTGGAACATCGCGTTCGCGCCCAGATCGCGCGGAAAATGTCAAGTTCTATCGAATAATACGGTAAATAAAGGGTTAACGGGCCGGTCCTGGCGGCCTTTTCGCGGGGGATCGCGGCGGGATCGGTCGCAATGGTTACAGATGCAACAAATGAAACTCGACGCTTTTCCGAGCGGCTACAGCGACATCGTTGCCGTGATGACGACGTTAGCGACCGGCATCGCCGTCGTGACCGTCTGACCTCACAAAAGTATGAGATATGTCTAAAAAGAAATGCGCGGTGTTGTGCGCGGTGTCGAAAGCGCGGTTACATGCGCGGTGTCGTGCGCGGTCATTCTTGGAACCGCGCATTTTCGGTGTTAAGTTATTGATAGACCATGATTATCAAAAAGCGCGGTGTTGTGCGCGGTCGCCGAAAATCCGAAAGCGCGGTGTCGTGCGCGCTTATAGGAGCGCGCAACCGCGCATCGGCGCATTTTAGATTGCTGACTTGGGGTGTCGCTGAGCGGCTTTCGCCACCCGCCACGCCGCCCGCCGTTTAGTGTTGGGCTTACGCGGACCCATTCGACGACCGAAGGCTGCGTCGATGTCGGCGCGAAGTCGTCTCACCGTAGCGCGCTCGATGGGGTCAAATACACGAGCCTCCGCTCGCTCGATTGCCGCGATGATGTCGGCGCGTAATTGTCTCATATCGGACGCTCCTGTCGTGGTGGTTCATAGTGATCCTTGACGTGCTTGTTCTTGTCGCGGGGGATGTGTCGGAGCTTGCCCTGACGCTCGGCCCATTCCAGTGCCGCTATGACCTCCGCAGGCGTCAGTTCGATGCCGTCCTCGTCATCCTCCGCCAGCGCCTTCGCAATCGCTGCTGGACCCTGCCCGCTCGACTGTGCGTGCTTGCAGACGACGATATCCTTCGCGATCAGTTCCAGCACCTTGTCGATGACCGCCTGATAGGTCTTGAGCGTGTCGGCCGTCAGGTTCGGATCGGTGTCAGTCGTGAAGATGCCGTGAGCTTGATTGAACACGACCCTGACCAGTCCGCCGTTCTTGCCGTACTGGCGCTTGAGGTTGCCGAACCATCGCGGCCCGTCCTCATCCTTCGCCGACGCCAGCTTCATGACCAGCTTGCCGCGCACCGCCGTCTTGTTCGCCGTGGTGCCCTCATAGAACGCGCCCGACGCCATGCTCGCCTTCGAGGGATGGCACAGCGGGACGATAGTGCAGCCGTGCTTCCGATTGAGGCCAGCGATGACCTTCTTATAGAACGTGTTGGGCACATCGCGGCTCGTCACAAAATCGCCAGCGGCGAAGTCGGATCGGCAGTCGAGGAAAGCGAGCGCACCCGGCATCGTCGCCAGAAGCGCGTCGAGGGTGTCGTAATACGGTCCCTTCTTCCACTGACCATCGTCCGCGATGATGGCGATGGTCAGATCGTCGTCATCAATGCAGATGACGCGCAGCGTGTGCGGCAGGTTGCGCAGGTATGAGCCATCGTTCTTCGCGATAAATTCTTCGTCCCAATCCTCGTCGCCCTTCATCCCGACCAGTTCGCCATTCGGCAGGCGGACGGTCAAAGGGAAGCCGAGATATTTCCCGGTCGCCTCCATGCGCGCCTTGACGACATTGTATCTGTCCTCATGCGTGATGAAGATCGCGTCGCCGCCTTTGACTTTGCGGCCAAGGAAGTCTCGACCGGCCGCGCGGTGAACCGACATCTGCGCTGAGATTAGCGATTTGCCGACACCCGCGTCACCATCAAGCGTCGCAGGCAACGCCTCAAACAACATGCCCTCGATTATTTCTTCGAGCGGCGCGAACTGAGTATCGGCGAGTTCATCGCCCGAATAGCCCGCATCGTAAACGTGCTTCGGCTTCGCGTCGGCGTTGGTCCCGACATCTTCGTTGTCGTTCGCCGGTTCCTCGCCGTCGAGGCCGTCGATCTTCATGACCAAGCCGAGCGCGCCGACTTCCTTGAGGCACTCGATCAGGCCGCCCGCGCTGTCGATCTGAGTATCGCCGCTCTCATGCGTGTGCAGCGAATTCCACCGACCTTCGATGTTCGATCTGTCGCCAGCGTACTTCTTGTCGCTCCACGACCAGTCGGACCACTCGGGATAACCTTGGCCTGCGGTCGCGTGATGACACGAACACATCAGCTTGAACCACTTGGCTTGATCGCGGAAGCTCACAGGATCGAGCGCGCCGAGACATTCTGCGAGCAGTTCATTCGATATGATCGGTTCCGGGTTCTCGATTTCATCGCCGCGTTCGGGTGCGGCCGACGTGTAGCCTTTCAGCGTCGTGATCCACGGCACCGAATTGATCGGCTTGTGGTTCGCCGCCATGTAGAAGCCGGTGACCGCCACGCGCTCCTTCTCATTCTTCGTGACGTGTGAGCCTGCGGCGACGACGTAACCCTTGCCGGTTGCCCGGCTGTCGATGCCCTGGCCCAACGTGTTCGCGCCGTTCGGCAGTTCCTCACAGATGTAGTAGTGCTCGCCGCCGCTCGGCGTGGTCACCTTGTACGTGTCGGGTTCGCCGTGCTCGATGACGATGGGGTTCCAAGTATCCGAACCGGATTGCGTGTTGCCGGGCTTCACCGCGCTATCGACATCGACGACGTTGCGGGTGATGCCCCAACCGCAGTCGGGAAAGCGGACGCACCAGTCGCGGATGATCTTCGGGTCCTGGGTCGCGTCGAGGACGCCGTTGCGCGTCGCCGGTCGCTTCGTCTCCGATATCAGCGGGTGAATGGCACCGATGGTCGCAAGGTGCAGCGCCAGCGCGACGCGCAGTTCGAGCGTAGCCTCGGCGCGCTTATCCTTCGGGACCGGGGTGGAATACTTAGCCTTGATCTTAGCAATCGCAGCCTTCCAGATCGGCTCCGGCACGCCAGCCTTGAGACGGCTCACTGCGTGGGTCAGAGGATCGGGGTTGACTTTTGCGTCGGACTGTTTATTTTGGGGCTTGCTCATCTTGTGTTTCCTTGTTTCCGTGCCCTCCGGTTTGCTCACCGGGGGGCACAATCTTTTTTACGCCACCCTCAGCGCGGCGATGTCTTGTCGATAGGAGCCGCTGATCGCAGCCTTATCGCGGGGGCTGTGACTTGTAGCCACATCCCTCAGATACTCAGCGTGGTTCCGTTCGAGCCGGTCGATCAGCAAAGTGCGGACCATCCCCATTACGTCAATCTCGACGGAACTGTAGCCGCACAGGTCAAGCTGCTCGCACGCGGCTTCCACAGCCTCGCGCAAAATCACTTTAGCCGTTTCGTGCAATGCGATGTCACACGCCGCGTGGAAGGCGGCATCGTTCAATGTCTGAATGTTCATGGTGTCAGTCCTTCTCTCCTGGTTGACTTGGGTTTCCGTAATCGACGCGCGCGGTCGGCCGCGACGGCGGCTTGCCTGCGCGTTCGGCGGCGCGTTTCTCAAGATCGAGTACAAGCGGTGTTCGTGATCCGCGAATGGTTCTTCGGCGGAACTCGACCTCACAAAGCGTACAGAATGGCTCATCGTTGCGTTCGATAGCCGCCGTCCAGACGCGATCTAGATCATCGTCTGATAGGGTGGTCAGCTTCGGGGTGTCACTCACAGCGCAATCTCCTTCATAAGTTCATTGGACCCGTCGCCGTCGAAGTCGAAGCCAGCTTCTTGCAGCACGGCAATCGCCTCGCGCCGTGCGGCTTCTTCGACTTCGGGGCTGAGATTAAACGGCGGCTTCTTGGTTCGGTTCGCCATCATCAGTTGGCTGAGGGCTATCGCGGCGTCGTCAGTCGGCAGCGCACGGTATACGGCGGACATTGTCTCGGCACTGCCCTGGCAGTACGCTTCGGCGATTTTCCTGCGCTCGACTACGATGTCGCGCTTCGCCTTCAACAGCCTCGCCTTGAAGGCATCGCCGCGCCGACGCTGGACGGCGATCTGCCGTTCGAGAGCCTTCTCTTTTCGTAGGGTCATCGCGTTCCCCCTTCGATTACTCGGAGCGATGCGCGAGCGCGCTGCGCTTCGAACCAGCGCACCCAAGTCTCACATTGCTGTAGTGACCCATGGCAACAGCGGCGTCCCCGAAAGCGTGCTGGCTTGCCGTTGGGGCCGATGACGCGGTGGGTCACCCAAGCCGGACGATCAAATCGGTCGGAAGGAAGTTGCTCGATGGTGTAGGTGGTCATTTGCTCGTTTCCTTGTTTGTTGATCCGGGATAGCCCTAACCCTGACCCGTCGCAAGCGGAGAGACGATTTCAAGTTAGCCTAGAGCCGCAGCGGTTTCGCGAACATTACAGTCAGTTCATGTTTTCGTCGTAGGTCGTTTTGTGAATTGATCTAAAAAGAGCGGTCGCCGTCTCCCCGAAAACCGAAACGTCCGGTGTCCAGCAGCCTTCCGGCACCCAAAACTCACCAGCGAGGCTCACAGCCGCGCCCAGGCCCCTTCTAGATTGGACTGAGACCGGCCAAAACCCGATCCCTCTCGACGCGCCAGTGCGCCCGTCGCCGCTCGCGCCACGCTTCGAGCGTCTCGCGTTCCGGCCGCCAGCCGTTCCGTATGGCGTCACCGCCGTTGTCGGGATCGTAGTCGTCGGCCGCTTGACGCGGCGTTGATAATCTGCGCATAGCACTTCTCCCAAGTGTCGTTCTTAAAGCCCCCTCGGTGTTTCAGCACCGGGGGGTTTCTCTTTTCAGGTATCTCGCGGCCCTTCGGAGACGCGGCGGATGTGGCGGGGTCGCACGGTCAAACCGGCGGCTATTCTGGCGGCATGTATCCTCGCAGCCCGTTTTTCGG
>JBEKLA010000132.1:0-10901 GCA_050010455.1 Binataceae bacterium (SeqCode)
CTTGCCGGCGAGCGGATTCACATTCATGAGCCACCTCGCAGCTTCAAAAATTATTGGCGATCGCGGCCGATTCGCCCGCAATCGCGCGCTGGAAATTTGCCTTACTCATACGGCCACTTCCAATCGGTGATTTCCGGCTTGTCGATACCGAACGCGCTGGCACGATCCATACTTTGGCAAAGCATGTCCTTCAGCCGATCTTTGACGTGCGCTCCGATCGCTTGCAGCTTCGGCACGCGATCGATCACGTCGATCGCCAGATTGAAACGATCGGTCTGGTTGTGAATCGCGAGCCCCAGCGGCGTATCGATGCTGCCGCATTCTTTGTAGCCGCGCACATGCAGGTTGACGTGATTAGTCCGGCTGTAAGCGAGCTTGTGAATCAGCCACGGGTAGCCGTGGAAGTTGAATATGATCGGTTTGTTGGTGGTGAAGAGGCTGTCGAAGTCGCGGTCGGTGAGGCCGTGCGGATGCTCGCGATCGGGCTGCAGCTTGAACAGATCGACGACGTTGACGAAGCGAATCTTGAGATTCGGAAACTCCTCCCGCAGGATCGCGACCGCCGCCAGCGCCTCGATCGTGGCGACGTCGCCCGCGCTCGCCATCACCACGTCGGGCTCGCCCTCCTGATCGTTGCTGGCCCACGGCCACAGCCCAATCCCCTTGGTGCAATGATTGATCGCCGACTCGATGTCGAGGAACTGCAGATGCGGCTGTTTGTCGGCCACGATCACGTTGATGTAGTCGGTACTTCGCAGGCAGTGATCGGCAACGCTCAGCAGGCAATTGGCGTCAGGCGGCAGGTAGATGCGCGTCACCCGCGGGCTCTTGTTCGTGACCACGTCGATGAATCCGGGATCCTGATGAGTGAAGCCGTTGTGATCCTGGCGCCAGACGGTCGAGCTGATCAGGATGTTGAGCGAGGAAAGCGGCGCGCGCCACGAGACCTCGGTCTTGGCCTTCTCCAGCCATTTGGCGTGCTGATTCACCATCGAATCGACGATATGCGCGAACGCTTCGTAAGTGTTGAACAGGACGTGGCGCCCGGTCAGCACGTAGCCCTCCATCCAGCCCTCGAGCGTGTGTTCGCTCAGCATCTCCATCACGCGCCCGTCGGTGGATAGTTCGCCGCCGTCGGCGTCCTCAGGCTTCATCTCGGCGAGCCAGGTCTTCTTGGTTACCTCGTAAATCGCCTGCAGCCGGTTCGACGCGGTTTCATCGGGGCCGAAGACGCGGAAATTGCGCATGTTGTTGCGCATCACGTCGCGCAGGTATTGGCCCAGGATGGAAGTGCTCGATTCTCTGGATTGGCCGGCCCGCGGCACCTCGACCGCGTAATCGCGGAAGTCCGGCATCCGCAGCGGTTCGCGCAGCAATCCGCCGTTGGCATGCGGATTGGCGCTGATACGCCGCGTTCCCGTCGGTGCAAGCGCCCTCAGCTCAGCGATCAGACGGCCGTTCGGATCGAAAAGCTCGCGCGGCCGATAGCTCTGCATCCATTGTTCGAGCAATTTCAAATGCGCCGGATTCGAGGCCACGTCTGTTATCGGCACCTGATGCGCGCGCCAGGAGCCCTCGATCCGATGACCATCCAACTCCTTGGGTGCGGTCCAGCCTTTCGGGGTGCGCAGGATTATCATCGGCCATCGTGGCCGCGACGGCGCGCCGCCGCTGCGCGCCTGTTCCTGGATCGATTTGATCTCGCTGACGCATCGCTCCAGCGTCGCCGCCATCAGCCGATGCATCACCGGCGGATCGTCGCCCTCGACCACGTAAGGCTGGTACCCGTAGCCGACGAACAGGCTTTCGAGTTCCTCGGCCGGCACGCGCGCCAGAATCGTCGGATTGGCGATCTTGTAGCCGTTGAGATGCAAGATCGGCAGCACGGCGCCGTCGCGGATCGGATTGAGGAATTTGTTGGAATGCCACGAAGTCGCCAGCGGCCCGGTTTCTGCCTCGCCGTCGCCGATCACGCACGCGACGATCAAATCGGGATTGTCGAATACGGCACCGTATGCGTGCGAGAGGCTGTATCCGAGCTCGCCGCCCTCGTGAATCGAGCCCGGAGTCTCAGGAGTGCAATGGCTGCCGATTCCGCCGGGAAACGAAAAGAGCTTGAAGAATCTTTTCATCCCCTCTTCGTCCTGGCTGCGGTCGGGATAGACCTCGGAATAAACTCCTTCGAGATAGCTGTTGGCCAGCACCGCCGGTGCGCCATGTCCAGGGCCGGAAACGTAGAGAACGTTGAGGTCGCGCTCCTTGATCAACCGGTTCAGATGCACCCAGACAAACGTCTGGCCGGGGTCTGATCCCCAATGGCCGAGGAGACGGTTCTTGATATGCTCAGGCTTAAGCGGCTGCTTGAGCAGCGGGTTGTCCTGCAGATAGAGCATCCCCAGGCACAGATAGTTGCAGGCTCGCCAGTAGGCATCGATTAGCCTGATTTCATTTTCGGAAAGATCGCGTGCCATCCGGTCCTCCGCGTCCTCGTCTGAACTGCGAGCATCTGATCAATTTCAAGTATCTCATCGGGAAATCTTTTAGGCGACAAGCGGCCGCGATATAGCGCTCCGCGCGCGGCGATGCCGGATGGCGCACTCGCAGCGGCGTTATTCGTGGTGAATGCGCGGTTGCCGCGCTCGCTCGGCGAGCGCCTGATAGCTTGCCGCGTGTCTGCGAGCGTCGCGAGCCTGATATTATCCGACCGATAGTTGCAGCGGTGTTACCGCAAGTTTAATTGTGATGGTCGCTTGACCTGGCGCGGATTTGCAGCCATTGCTCCTTTTGTCTTTTTCCGCGCTTTTTGTCGCGCCGCTGACACACTTTGACGTGCATTAAGCCTGTCGCACTTCGCTACAATCTGTAGTATTTCGTGATTGACCAGCTAAATCTAGGCCGCCCGCGATACGCCATCGGGCACGAATGTTGCTCTCGTTGCTTCGGTCAACCAAGGAGGTTAACCAAATGAACGTCATTCTCGACTTGCTCGCTCGTATTCGCCGGAAAGAAGCCCAAAGCATGACGGAGTACGCGCTGATAATGGCGGCGATCGCGGTCGTTGCGATGGTGGCGTATACCGCGCTGGGCACTCAAATCAGCTCCCTGGTTACCAACACGGCTAACTCGCTTTAACGTACGCGCGTAGCTTGACGGGAATCTCGCGCTTCAATCGCGCTGAAGATCGTTTTGTCTTCGACCTCGCGGTGGAGCCTTGCGCCAGCTTCTACTTGAGGCTCTGTGTCAGGATAGCCTTTTTGCCGGAAGCACTAGTGCGGCTGGCTTCTCTCGTCGGACCGAGGGCGCCCGCCTCGCTAGCCACGTTTGCCAGCCGGATGCGCCGCCTTGAGTGGTAAGGGATGTGTCGCGACTTTGGCGGGGGTGGCTGGTAGGCTGCAAAGATTAGGAAGAACGCGACCCGGCCGGCGGCGCGGTGGGTCGGCGACGATGATCTTCGCCGACCGAATCACTTCATCGACCAGCCGTTCGATCTGGCGGCCCGAGACCTGGCCGCCCAGTTCCTCTCGGCGCTTCATCCGTCACTGTTTTCAAAGTTGCAAAGCTTCCCTTTTTCGGGGAATTAGGAAAAAGTGGGGACAAAGTGGGCACTCGCCAAAGCCGTCCAAGGGTGGCGAAGTTGATAAGCCTCTGATACTGCCAACTTTCTTGGCGCGCCCCCTTAGCTCAGATGGATAGAGCACAGGATTCCTAATCCTGGGGCCGTGGGTTCGAATCCCGCAGGGGGCGCCAAGATTTCTTCGGTAGAATAAGGCTTTTCTTGGATTTCGGCAATGTCGTCCGTTTCGGTCCTCGGGGTGGAAGTGTCCAAAAGTGTCCAAGTTGATCGTGAAATGGTTTTGGCGAGCTTCGCGATCGAGTCGGTTTTCACATCTTCGAGCCAGTGTGAATAGACGCGTAGGGTGATTTCGGGATTTGAATGGCCGAGGAGCTTTTGGACTTCGGTGATCGGAGCCCCCTGAATGATCAGGTTCGATGCGAATGAGTGTCTGAGGCTATGCATATTGACGCGGCGGAGCCTGGCCCGCGCGAGCGCGGGATAAAGCCCATAGCGCAGTATGTTGCTTCGATGCGCCGGCGTGCCGCTGGGAGTCGGGAACACCAGATCATAATCGTTAGGTGGGCAGGCGAGTTTCCATTGCTTTAGAGCTGCGAGAAGTTCATGCGCGAGCGGGAGTGTGCGCCGGCCGCTCTCGGTCTTAGGGGCGAAAAAGCGGGGCTTGACAGCATGGTCTTCGGTTCCTTCGGCGCGCGCCCAGGATAGCGAGCGGCGTACATAGAGCTTGGCGGAATCGAAATCGATATCGGCCCAGCGCAGAGCCAGCAGCTCGGAGTGACGGCACCCGGTAAGCGCCGCAGTGAGAAAGAGCGTGTGGAAGAAACCTCTGTCGGCAGCGGCAAGCAAGCGCCGAATCTCTTCTGCCGCCAGCACCTCCTCGTCGCGCACGGCAACGCCGGAACTGCGGTCCTTGCCATCGCCAGTGATTTCGCCCTGTGCCACCCGCAACCGTTCCGCGAGCGCCACGGGATTGATCTGGCAGTGGTTACGGCGAACGGCCAGCTTGAAGATAGCCCCGGCGGTGGTCAGCACTTTGTTGACGGTTTGAGCGGCGAGCCCCGCTCCATGGACAGGGTCAGCCAGCTCATCCCGCAGTTTTTCGATCAGCGCCACGTCGATACGATCGAGACGGCGATTAGTCAGGTCGACTTGATTCACGCGCAGCTCAACCTTTCCATCGGGCGGTTTAGGCCTTGGACAGACGTGTCCGATATGCGCGCGCCAGGCCGCGATGGTTGCGGGGCGGTGCTTCATTTTTCCCGCTATCCATTCCTCTGCGACTGCTCCGAAAGTTGGGATTAGGCGCGGCGGGGTGTAGGTGCCTTCGTTGATTTTGGTTTCGGTCTTCGCAAGCGCGGCCTTTGCCTCGGCTCGCGTATCGAAGCTTTCGCGATGCCGTATCGCGGAAGCGTCTCGAAAGTCGATCTGATAACGGCCGCTTTTGAGTTTCTTGATTGCCATCACTTTCCCCGCCTCTTGTTCTTGCCAAGGATTTCTATAAGACGAGCGACGGGTTCGCTAATCGCCATTTCGTCTCGCTCCCACCTGGCGACGCTGTTGCGCCAGACTCCAAGTTTTTCCGCCATCTGTTGCTGAGTCCATCCCAAGCGCTTTCTTATTTCGCGAAGCTGCTTGCCGCTCATGATACGTAGCGTATCGCAGAGCTGCCCGCGAAGTCAAATCAGGTCTTTTCCGCATTCTCCCTAATGAAGCGATCAACGTCGCCAGCTCGGAATCTCCTATAGTGGCCCAGCTTTAGGCAGGGGAGTTTCCCGGTTCGCGCCTGTTCGCGCACCCAGGACTCTGGCACCTCCCACCGCGCGGCGACCTGCTCCGCGGTCAGAAGGTTTTCATTGGCCGGCTGGACGTGGTTGCCGGCGATAGTCGGCGTTATTGCCAGCATCCCCAAGAGCCCGATCAGCTTCGCAATCAGGGCGTTTCGAACCTCGGGCGGCAGGCTGGCGGCCAGTGCCGGATCGCGGGCGAGCTGCTCAAGGTCCGGCACCGCGGTTAGCTGTGGCCTGCTGGCGGTCGCCATCTCTATACTCGGCCTCAACCTCTTAGCGGTTAGCGGTGGGTTTGGTAGCGGCTTGCATCGTCGGCGTTCAGAAGCTCTCGCCATCGAGAAAGTCCAAGAGGCGGTCAGGGTTGGCACCTTTTATACGCATCATTATCTGACGCTCGCTCGCCTCGGCCTGCCTGGTGACCGATAGCGCCCGGCGGTCGATATGTTGCTCGATGCAGCGGCGGACAATCTGCCGTAGGGTGTTCGGCGGGATCGCGTCCACCTCCACGGAGCGGCCGCTAAAACCTCTCGCGCGAGAGTCGGTTATCTTCGTCGGCCGCGTTTGTAGACCCAGGTCAATAACTTGCTCGCGGATGACCGCAACCCGCTCGAAATGAATCTCCGCATCGGGCGCGAACTGACGCACGCGAGTCTCGACGTTGCGCGCTATATCGATGCCGCTTGGGTCCAGATCGCCGAAGTAATAGACGTGGGTGGACTTCCGTCGTGCGTCGATCTCCTGGGCGATCTCGGCCAGGTAAGTTATCGACGGATAGCCGCGCATCACGTAGAGCGGCACGTCAAACTCTCCCGTCACGTCATAGAGCACGCCAGCGATGGCGTCCTTCTCACACCAGCATTCAACCGCGACAGGTTGGGTCCGCCACAAATCCCGACGATAGGCCTGCGCGAAATTTTCCTGTGCCTCTTCCCAACTGCCGTAAGTGGCGGGCTTGCGCACCCAACGGGTGTTGTCCGCGATCCATCCGAAGGGGACTTCGCCGCAGATCCGCATCTGCGTTAACAGTCGTACAACCACGCCCTTATATTGGGCTTCGGTCTTCTCGATCATCCCGGCCGAGACCGCCAGATAAAAAAGTTGCCGGATCGTGCACGGACGGTTGGCTTCGAGGATTTGCTTCAACCCCGCCCTCAAAGCGATCATCGTGGACTTGGTACGGCGCATCATGCGGCCATTCCGTGCTGGCGCGAGAATCTTTCTCCTTCGGGCTGGCGGCGCTGGTCGGCGTCGGCGGGCTTGACGGTGAGGCTGGGGAAGCTGCCGTTGCTGCCTTCGCGGACCCAGCCGGCGAGCTCGTGCTCTATACCGTCGACGTTCAATTTTCCGCGGTAATCGGGCTGTTTAGAGCCCGGCTGCTTTCGGTCATTGTGAAACAGAATGCCCTTGTTCTGGTAATCCATTTTTATTGCCTCACGGTTCGAAGCCGGGCAGGGAGCCTGTCGAAAATTTCGTAAGCGGCAAGGTATCGACCGTCGCGGATCAGCGCCGCCGCACGGTTCCAGTCCGCGTGCGCGAGTCTCGCGGCTTTCTCGAGGACCGAGCACGGCATGTCACGGATCGTGCGGTCTATCGCGATCGCGGCGCGGCCGACGTGGGCATATGCGAACTCGCGCTCGATGGGGGAGCGCTGGTAGGCTTCAATGGCGTCGGCCATCAGGTCCAGCGGCGCGGGCAGCGCCGGGGCGGTCCACAGGTCGGCATCTGCGAGCGAGTCGGCTGCATGATTTTGAGATTGGGTGCTCATCGACGGGCCTCCAGCGCAACGGCTTCGGCCACTAGGCTCTCCTCGCGCCTCGAAGCCCTTCGAGATGCCGCTCGTCTGCGCTTCGTTACGATCACGGTTGCTGTACCTCTTTCCCTTCGCTAACTCCGATTCGCCGCGCGAGAATCGAAAGCACGAGCTGGCGAAATGTGCGGATTGTCACGCCCTTGTGCGAAGTGGGTCGAGGTTCCAGTACTTCGCCGGTCTCGGGATCAACGACCTCGCCGGTTTGCCGCCAGCGCTCAAACGCCTCTGACCAACGCCGCCAGTTGCGACGCTCCACGAGGTGGCGCGCCCGTTGTTTGTCAGCCGCGCCAAGCACGCCTCGGCGGGCAGCCAGGACGTCCAAATTGGCGTCGCCCCGTGCATAACGTCCATCATCAAGCCGGCGAAGAAGACCTTCTCTCATCAGTACGCGAAGATGCAGCCTGGCATTGCGAGGGTGCTTATAACCAAGCGCCTTGGCGATCTGGCTGGCTGTCCTGGACACCGCCAGCAGCGAGTAGATTCTGCCCTTGGCAAATCCCAGGCCCTTTCTCCAACGAAAAAGGTCGTGGTCAAAAGAGGGCACCGAGCGGGACAAGCCCGCCCGGTCGCCCTGGGTAAAGCAGGGATCGACTGGCCACACATGATCACCTGCTTTCCGAGCATGTAAGATTGTTGCCGCTCGATCCGCTCCCTTGGTGGGGCTTCGCAAACTCCAAGTTGCTGCGCGGGCGCCCCGTGCGCGAGTGATCGGTATGAGCCAGCCTGCCCTGACCAGACGACGCAGGGACTTCCAGACCGTGCTAGCGTTTACTCGAGCGCGCTCGCCGATCTGCCGCACCGAAGCGCTGAACTCGACTCTGCAGCATTGCTTCGCAATTTCGAGAAGCACTTGAAGCACGGCGAGGTTCGTTATCGCGGCGATACCATTCCAACTGACGGCTTGTGTGGCCACACGTACCTCGTCGACCAGCGCCAGCGCCATGGACGACTCTCGAAAGTTATTCGGCAGCAAACCGCGCCGGACGAGTTCGCGAAGGATCGTCACACGGTCGCCGTTGCACCGATGGCAATAGATGAGAGGCTTGCCGTCGCGGACCGTCAGGGAAAGCGTCGGTCGTGGTTTTCGTCGCCCGCTCTCGGAATCGCAGAGGGGGCAAAATGTCTTATAGCCGTGGCCGTTCCGGTGCGGGCGGCGCCCTTGGCCTAACGCCCTCGCAATTCGGAGTGCATCGGCTTGGGACATCGATTTCGACACCTTACCGTCCGCTCCCTGTGGGCTCGGAATCGGCTGGGGGCACTCTTTTTCCTTGATCGCAGCCGGCGATGTGCCGCGGGTTTCGCCTTTGCGGTTCGCCCAGACCGAATCCGGGCTTCGGATTTAGACGCGCAGCGATCGCATTTGCGACGACCCGCACGATCGCGGGATCACGAGTAGCGACGATCGGGCTGGCTGTTTGAGCTGACTCGCCCTCGCGCCATCTCACCTCGGCGTGGTCGGAGGCAAAGCCGACTGCCATTAGCTGCTCTTTGGTCCTGTGCCGGTCAGCTTCTCTATGGAACATCGCCTGTCCCCACCCGAGAATGCTCCGAAGTCGTTAACGGCTGTTGCTGTTGTCTGCGACCGCTGAAAGGAACCGACTGTGCCGCGTTTTCGTTTGTCCTGACTTTCCTGGTCATCAGCCAGGCGTTCAGATCAGAAAGCTGGTAACGGACACAGCGTGCGCTGTAGGATACCCACGGAGGGCCTTGACGCTTCTGTCGCCAGCGCTCAAGAGTCCTGGGTTTGAGGTTGAGCAGCTTCGCAGCTTCGGTCTGACTGAGTAAACTGTCGTGCATCTTCTCGCTCTTCGGCGCATCACCGCGCTTACGAGCAACAAGATGTTAGATGGGTGCAGTTCTGTCGAAGGTTGACGTTACTGAGAACGCGTCTCGAGTTCTGTCACTGTTGACGAGGCAGCCTTGAGTCCGAGTCGATAGCGTCGAAATGTCGCCGGTGTGATTTTCTTTTGGAATGTAACGTTGAATAGCTCGCATCCCTGACGGTCAAGTGTCTTGGGACGACCATTCTTCATCCGAACGCGCGATACGAGACCAGCCCAGTCTCTAATAAATGAGTCTTCCTTATCGTCAGACGGCCTATGCGCTGAGCGCTTCAGATATGGAGCATATTTTCTGAACACTATCGAGATGGCGTTCACATCGGCAGCTAAGTTCAAAAAGTTCCGCGCAATTGACGGCGGAATTGGTGAAAGCAAGAATTCAGCGCGCGACGGGCTCGTAATTCCAAGTGGTCGGCTCTCAGTCTCAACCGGGGTCTCTAGCGGTACCGGATTTCCATCAGCATCCAGCGAGGAGCGCCATGTGGCTGTCGACGCCGGCTCGCCCCTGCTCAGCGGAACAACAAAAGGTGTTTCATCTAGCATCAAGAGAATTTCTGCGACGGCCTTAAGAGTCTTAGCCATTCCCGGAAGTTTGCCCGCTCGGCTCTGCCATTTGACGAATCTCTCGTCTCTGCTTCGGGCGGCACCATGGTCAAGACAATAGTTGAGTATTTCCCAGGGCCTTATGCCTATTTGCAGCAGCTCGCATAGGGTCCCCTCCCTCAGAACGACGGGTTTGGCATCCGACGGATCTTTGATTCGCCGCAGACGCCAAAGCATCGCGTCAGCCCTTGCCTTATTCCGATGCGCCGCAAGGAACCTCTCAAGAAAGAGCGGATCGATAAGATCGTCCGGTATAGAGAGATCGCCGCCCGTCCAATGCCCTTCCTCGTTGTTGAGCTCATAGCCTAGGAGAACTCGTATTGCACGTCGGTCAATCCCGGCCCGAGAGATCATACACACAGTTATGGGCGTGATGTTTGCGTCGGCGTTCATGCCAAGGCTTGTTTTGATAGTAGATTCCTCCACAGCGCCTCCGGCGACTGAGTTGATTGCAACACTGGCGGTCGCAAAATGCTATAGTCATACCTCGGTAAGTGAGGAAGAACGAGGCTGAGGGGGCCGGCGAATGCCTGGACCAAGCAACTCCATAGACCGAGCAAAACATGGCGGCGATCATAGCTCCCGAGCCGCGCATCTTCGCGCTCGTGAGAACGAGCAGAAGGCGCTCGCGCTCTGGCTTAAAGGAGCTACGTTCGAACAGATCGCGGCTGCCGGCTTCAGCATCACGACCGCGAGCGGTGCGTGGCGAGCATGCCGACGCGCGCTGGCCCGGATTCCCAAGGAGGAAGCGGATCAGGCCCGCACAGCGCAACTCGCGCGGCTACAGTCGATTCGACTGCATCTTTGGAACAACTCGGCGGCTGATCCGATACGGGCGGCGGAAGCGCTGATCAGACTTGACACCCGCGAATCCAAGTTACTTGGGCTTGACGCTCCACAACGCGCCGAAGTGTCGGGACCGGACGGCGGGCCCGTTTCACTGCTCGCCAGCGCCGACGCCAAGGAGCTCGAGATACGGCTCGGCCGCTTGACGATTCCGGAACAGTCCGAATTCATCCGCCTGCTCAATGTCATGGACGGAATAGAGCCGTCAGTGGTGGAAACGACCGCAACGCTTACTGACGAGCCCTAGCACGAGGGCCAGCCGCTGATTCTGCCGCTGAGCTACGAAGAGTCCCGCTCGCCGATCGTCATCGACCAGGCGCTGAAGATTGAGGCCAGCGAGGAACGGCTTTTGCCTCGACGCGCCGACAGGCGCGGCGTGTGCAACTACTGCAGACGTCTGCAACGGCGGGGAGACAGCACCGACCAATGAGAAAAGGCGA
>JBEKLA010000133.1:0-10889 GCA_050010455.1 Binataceae bacterium (SeqCode)
CTCAGTCTTCGAGCAGGTTGGTCCGGATCGCGTCGATCGCGGCGGGATCGACGCCGAGTTCGTCGCGCATGAAGTGATCGATGCCGCGGTTTTCGTCGATTAGCTCGAACACCGGCTCGAGCATCGTCGAATGCAGCAACATATCTGGAAAGACGATGTTGCTTTCGAGGAAATCGGCGACAATTCGATCGCGGCCGACGCGCAGCAACTCGAGCAGCATCGCCGAACCCACCCCCGTGCGATCGCGTCCGGCCGAACAGTGGAACACCAGTGGATAGGCGTCGGTCTCGGCCAGCAGAGTGAAAAATGAACGCCAGGCTTCCTTAAAATCGGTGACGAGTATCAGATGTTCGCGCCCGGCCTCGCGCGACACCGCGACGAAGCCCTGGTCGTTGAACCAGTGATCGCCCATCGGGATGTGCTCCCATCGCACCAGTTCGAGCAGTGTGGGCTCGGGCGGCCCCAGACGCGAGACCTCGATTCGGCTCTGGAGGGTAACCAGGGTCCGGACTTCCAGCTCGCGCACCGGATGCTCTTCGGGCAGCTGGGCGAGATGGGCTGAGCGATAGATGCGCCCGTGCCTGACGCGGCGGCCCTCAGCCGTGGGGTGGCCACCCAAGTCGCGGAAGTTGCGGCCGCCCATCCGGCGGATCGACTCGAAGTCGACCACCAGCTTCGTGCGGTCCTCGCGATCGGTTGGGTTGTCGCTTCCGGCAGCCACAGGGCTTCAGTTCCTCGAGGCGGTCATCCTTTATGTTGCCGCATCGTCGGAGCACGGCGCAACCTGGGGATTTTCAAACATTTGAAGGAGAAGTTATCGCAAGGTGAAGATCTGACGGCGGGCGCTCCGAACCGCCCGAGTCCCGAACCGCTCCGCGATAACGAAAGAAAAAGGGGCGCGCTTGTGGCGCGCCCCTTCTCCAGACGAGTTGCAGTATTAGTGAATCGAGACGAACTGCACCACGTTATTGGCCAATAGGTCGTAGGTAGGATCGACGACGTTGGCCGGATTGCGCGGCGCCGCCAGCAGTGCGCTGAGGTCGATCACCGCGATGTAGGTGCGCTGGTCGTTCATCAGCAAGCCCATACCCTTGGCGGTGGATAACTGAACGTACGCCGCCGTCAGGCCGTGCGGATCGAGCGGCATCAGCCAGCCCTGCTCGTCAGGCGTGTTCGGCATAGCGGCAACCGCCCAGTCCTGAACGGCCGGCGTGCCGCTACCCGAAGTGGAAGGAAGCAGGATCGCGGCAAACGCCGTGGTGCCGAATTCGTCTTCGAGCAGTGCCGTATGGGCTCCGAAAGCAACCGCGATACCCGTGGTGCCCGCGGTGAAAAAATCGTTGAGCGGGGGCAGGTCTTGCAGCTGATCGGGAGCGCTCCAGGTGCCTGGCGTTCCGGCGGTGTAGATGGCCTGTGTCAGATCAGCGAGGAACAAGTTTTCGGTAAACTCGTCGGTAGCGAGAACGATCCCGGTGGAATCGATCGCCGCCGAGTCAAGTTCGTCGTCGTCCGGGAATATCGTCGCAGCGTTGGAAAGATTGTACTGCGCCGGAGAGCTGGGGGTGGTGATGTCGATCAGGTTGTAGTCCGTGGGCACGTCGTAGTCGCCCCCTTCGTTGGGCGACAAGATGAAGTGACGGGTCAGGTCCAAACCGAAGGTTTCGGAAATGAACGTGGTCCCAAGCATCGGAATCGGCGTTCCCAGCGTATCGTTGGCCAGATTCACGATCTGGTATCCAGACGTGCCGCCGCTCAGCGAGATGCTGACGATGGCCGTGTTCGTGGTCGGATCTACGACAACTCCGCAGGTGGTGCAGGAGCCGCCGCTGAAGGTGATGGTTCCGACGCCGCCGCTGGTGAGAGTGGCGCTTAGGGCACCGGTGTCGCCGTTGATTAGGTAGATATCGGTACCATTCGAGACGCATACGACGGTATGCGTTATCTGGTTCGCGGCGCACGAATTTACCGGATTCGGCGTATCCACGGTCGACTTGGGCGCTCCGCCGCTGCCCGCGATCGGAACTATCTGGACGCCCGTGACAGGTTCGTCCCAACTGCCGTTAGGCACGTACGCAGTGATAAAGCTGGGGCCTGAGGTCGCGCCGGCTTTGACGGTCAACGGCGAAGATATCGGAACAACGTAGGTTCCCGTTATCAGAGCGGCCATCGCGCTTACCGGAGAGCCTGCCGAGCTTCCACCAGGCAACGGGGTTGCGGTGGGAGTCGCGGTCGGAGTCGCGGTCGGAGTCGGAGTCATCGTTGGAGTTAAGGTTGGCGCCGTCGCTGGGTTTAGAGTGCCCTGGTTGCTGGCTCGGCCGCATCCTGCCACGACCGCGGCCATCAGCAGTACCATCACCGCCGCCGTATGAATTGTAAGGTTCCGGTTCATGCCCCTCTTCTTTTGCATTTTTCTAGATCCCCCTAGGCAAGTAGGACAAACCATGAGCGACAGATTCTGTCGCCCCCCCGATATCCAACGTCCAGTCCGAACTTCCTCTGTTTCACCGTATCGCGGCTCTCCGCATCCGGAGCGCGCCGCAATTGATGCTAGTTCGTTACGGGACTGAAGTGACTTAGCATGCGACCGCTGTTTTAGCAATGCCTTAGCCAACGATTAGTTACGCTTTTCGCCAATCTGTAGGCTTGGGTGTCTTTGGCAATGACGGGGATAAGATAGTTTTGTAAAAAATGCTCGACTCGGCTCCGAGCCCGGTGCCTACCGCAAATCGAGCACGAGCGTCCGAGCCTCGATGTAAGTTGCTTCCGCTCACAAACCAGCGCGAGACTGCCGCTCAATGCAGCGCGTAGACGTTGCGGTTCCACGAGCCGACGTAGATGGTCCCGTCCGCACCCACTGCCGGCGAGGACCGCACCGTATTTTCGGTAGCGAACTTCCACTTCAGGGTGCCGTCAGGATTGAGCGCGTAGACGTTCTCGTCCCCCGAGCCGATGTAGATGGTCCCGTCCGCGCCTACCGCTGGCGAGGAAAACACATAAAACCCGGTGACGAACTCCCATTTTAGGGTGCCGTCAGGATTGATCGCGTAGACATTATAGTCATCCGAGCCGACGTAGATGGTCCCGTCCGTGCCCACCGCCGGCGAGGAATTCACTCGGCCTCCGGTGGCGAACTCCCATTTCAGGGTGCTGTCAGGATTGAGCGCGTAGACGTTATCATCAAACGAGCCGACGTAGATGGTCCCGTCCGCACCTACCGCCGGCGAGGAATTCACTTCGCCTCCGGTGACGAGCTCCCACTTCTGGGTGCCGGTGTTGGCGCTAGTATCGAACGGACTGAGTCCGGTGTGCCTGGGGTCATGACGAAACATCGCCCACAGTGGCGATGTTAGGGTTAGACTGCCTTGCTGGTTGTTTCGGCCGCATCCAGCCACGACCATGACCAGCAGCAGCGCCATCGCCGCGAGGGAACCGACAGCAGGCTTGGGATTCACGCTCATCTGCATTCCGCCCTTGCAAGGCCCCGACAACGAGCAACAACACTTCGTTAGATCGGCGCTCCGCGTTGTATTTCTGAAAGACTAGGCGTCAGTTAGCATGCGTTTGCCAATTTTCTCAAGGATCTGGGAGCGTTGACTTGGATTAATCGGCAAAAAAATGATTGGCGTGACTGTAGCGAAGAGCCGCATTCGATTAGTAGCCTAAAGCTACAATTCGTAACTTGTAGCGAATCGAGTTTAGGAAAAGGACTGGTCGTTCACGATCGACGCTTCATGCGCGCGCCGCAAGAACGCAATCTAGGGCGTGGGCGGAAGATTCAGTACCAGCATCCGCGGCTCGGTCATCGATTCCATCGCGTAGCGGATTCCCTCGCGTCCGAGCCCCGATTCTTTGACGCCCCCGAACGGGTAGGTGTCAACGCGGAATACGCCGGTTTCGCCGACGATCACCGCACCCGCCTCGATCTCACGGAAAGCATAGAAAGCGTTCTCAAGGCTCGATGTGAACACGCCGGCCTGGAGGCCGTAAGGCGAGTCGTTGACCGCGGCCACGCCCTCGGCGAAGGAATCGACCGGCTCGATCGTGGCGACGGGGCCGAAGACTTCTTCGCACCAGCCGCGGAGTGAATGAAGACGCTTGTCCGCAAGCTCGATCACGGTGGGCGCCACAACTGCGCCCTCCTGCCGATCGCCGGTCAGAATTCGCGCGCCGGCGACCTTGGCCTCGGCGATCCAAGTCATAACGCGGTCGGCGGCTTCGCGGTTGATAAGCGGGCCAACGATCGTCTTTTCGTCCATCGGGTCGCCGACCGCCAGCTTTTGAGTTTCCGCGACGAAGAGATCGAGGAATTCGCGGTAAACGCCGCGATGGACGAAGATGCGCTGCACCGACAGGCAGACCTGGCCGGCATGAACGAATGCGCCGCGAGCGGCGCGGCTGGCGGCGATCGCGAGGGCGGCGCTGTCGTCGATTATCAGGCCGCCGTTGCCGCCCAGTTCGAGTGCGACGCGCTTCTTTCCGGCGCGCGCCTTGAGCGCCCATCCGACGCGCGCGCTGCCGGTGAAACTCAGCATCTTGAGGCGTTCATCGACGGCCAACTGTTCGGCGACGTCCGGATCGGCGGAAACCACATTCAGCGCGCCCTGCGGCAACCCTGCGGCGGCGCCGATTTCCGCCATCATCAGAGCCGGTCCGGGGCATTGCGGAGGTGGTTTCACCACGACGGTGTTTCCGGCGGCGATCGCGGGCGCGACCTTGTGAGAGATCAGGTTGAGCGGGAAGTTGAAGGGCGCGATCGCGGCAATCGGTCCGATCGGAAAGCGTTCGACCAATCCCACCGTTCCGGGGCGCGCCGGATCGAAGTCCAGCGGCTCGTAGTTACCACCGAAGCGCTTCACTTCCTCGGCCGCGAGTGTGAACACGCCGATAGTGCGCTCGACTTCGGCGCGTGAATAACTTATCGGCTTGCCGGTGCACATCGTGATCGATTGCGCGAACTCCGCGCGGCGCTCAGCGATCCCCCGGCTAATCGCGTTCAGAAGCTCGACCCGCCTTGCGCGCGACAACTTGCGCGTCGCGGAAAAAGCCTTCACGGCCGCGGCGATCGCGGCTTCCATCTCGTCCCGGCCCGCACGCGCGACGCGGGCTGCGAGTTCGCCGCTATATGGGTACTGAAGATCGTAATGATCGGCGGTGTCGCGGAGTTTGCCGTCGATAAAAAGCTTGTAAAGGTTCGGCGTTGCCATCGCTCACCTCACCTACGATACTGGATCCAGTATTTCCCGAGGCCACAATCTTTGGAAGCCTGAAATCTCACGTCTTTGTTTCACGCGGAGTGCGTGCTAACAAAGCAAGGTTATATTGCGTCGAAGAATGAAAATAATCCAAGTTGTCGCGGCGATCTGCGGCGTTCTCGTGATCGCGTTTATGTTTGCCGGATGCAGCGCTAATGACTCATCGTTCCTGCCCGGGCTGCCATCGCTTCTATCGACGGGCCTGCCGGAAACCTGTTCGGAGCCTGCCGCGTTCAAACCCGGTTCGGCTTGCGCAAAGGATTTGGTCGCTGCGCAATCGGACCCCAATTTCAAAATTCGCGATAACAAAGCGACCAGGACCTACTTCGACGATGCTTGCGCCGACGACGCTGCCTGGCAACCCGGCTCGACGTGTCATCTGCTAACCGATTTGATGCAGCGCGAAACAGGTTCTTCAAGTTCGTCTCTCCCCCCGATCACATTCGGACCGAGTACGTCGCGCCGCAGTAGCTCGATGTCCCCGATATCGCCGTCCTCGATGCCGTAATCATCCCGATTCAATCGGTCGGTCGATCTGGTTAGAAAGGATTCTTACTGGCTGGCGAGTTGGTCGGCAGAGTTATTACATGGTAATTTCGCCGCCACAGCTTGAATCTATGGAGTGATTATGGCCGACCTTTTGTACGAGAAGCGCAACCGAATCGCTTACCTGACGCTGAACCGGCCGCAGGTTCATAATGCCCTTAACCCGGAAATCATCGTGAGCCTCGCGGAAGCCTGGCAGGAAATCGATCGCGACGACGAGGTGCGCGCGGCGATCATCACCGGCGCTGGCGTGAAGGCCTTCTCTGCCGGCGCGGACCTGGGCCGGTTGATCCCGCTGTTCACCGGCGCCCGGCAGCCCGAGGACGATTGGGATCGCAGGATCCTCGACGAGCGCAAATTGCTGGACCTCGCGATTCTGCGCGGATTCACTCCGGGCAAGGCGATTATCGCCGCGGTCAACGGCTTCTGTATCGCGGGCGCGATGGAAATGCTGCAGGGCACCGACCTGCGGGTTGCGTCCGAATCGGCGAGCTTCGGTTTGCAGGAAGTGAAGATGGGAATCATCCCTGCCGCCGGATCGCTGGTGCGTCTGCCGCGCCAGATGCCCTATTGCAAGGCGATGGAGATTTTCCTTACCGGCAACCGAATCGACGCGCGCGAGGCGCATCGCCTGGGCCTGATCAACTATGTCGTCGCGCAGGACCAACTGATGGCCAAGGCGGAAGAACTCGCGACGACAATAGCCGAGAACGCGCCGCTATCGGTCAGGACGATCAAGAATGTGGTCGAGCGATGCTCGGGCCGGCCGTTCGAGGAAGCCTATCAGATCGAGAACGAAGGCTGGCGCTTCGTCACGAGTTCCGAGGACGCCAAGGAAGGTCCGCGCGCGTTCATGGAGAAGCGCAAGCCCAACTGGAAGGGGCGTTGATCGCCGCGCGCGCTCCGCGGGTCACCGCAGTGAATTGTGCCGCCTGATCGACGCGGTCATCGCGCAGCTTCGCGAGGTCCCGAGCGTATCGGCGCCGTCGCTACCGGCGTTCGCAGAACAGGCGCCGCGCGCGGGATGTTTCGGGTAAGCCTGGCGCTCGCGTGCGGGCTGCTATGCTGCACCCCGTGGCTGAACCTCGCGCTCTGGCCGCTCGAATGGATCGGTCTGATCCCGCTGGTGTGGCTCGCTGTTGACAGCGATTCGCCGGCCGAAGCGGCGAAGATTTCGTTCCTTGCCGCTTTCGCTGGAATCGCGATCGCTTTCTATTGGCTCGTCGAGACAATTCACATCTTCGGGGATTTTTCCTTCGCCGTCAGCTTTCTCTTGTTCGTGGGGCTCGCCGCCTACATGGCCGCGCAATGGGCGCTGTTCGGATTTGTGCTGCGATGGGTCGGTCTCAAATGGTGCGGCCTCAGCGCGGCGATCATTTTTGTAAGCGTCGAGTTTCTTTATCCGAACCTGTTTCCGTATCAGCTCGGTGCGATCAACGTGCAGGCGCCGATTCTGATTCAGGTCGGCGACCTGACCGGCGTCTACGGCTTGACCTTCCTGATGGTCTGGGTCGCGGGCGCCGCCGTTATTTGTATCCATAGCGGCCGGGATCGGTGGCGGGCGCCGATCGCCGCCGCTTGCGGAGTTGCGGCGGTTCTCGCTTACGGCGCGTATAGGCTTTACTCGATCCCCTTGGCGATCGCGCAGGCGCCGCTCGTCAGAGTCGCGATGATCCAGGGCAATATCTCGATCGATCGGAAGTTCGAGCCGAAATTCTTTGCCGACAATGTCGAGCATTATCGTAGCGCTTCGATTGCCGCGCGGGCTGACGCTGATCTGATCGTGTGGCCGGAGACGGTCGTGCAGCGCGGCCTTCCCGGTTCGGCACGACGCTATGACGGCTCTCAGAATCCGGCGCGCGATATCGGCAAGCCCGTGCTGCTTGGCGCACATATGTGGGACGATAAAGCCTCCGGCGGCAGTGAGCTGTACGACGCCGCGATCTTGATCGGGCCCGACGGGACGCTGTGGGGGCGCTACAACAAACACGTGCTGATGCCGTTCGGCGAGTACATCCCGCTTGCGGGATGGTTTCCCTCGCTCAAGAAACTTGACCCGAATAACACGCCTTACGGGCCGACTTACGGGCCGCGGGTTGTCGCTTGGCCGGGCCATTTCACGTTCGCGCCGATGATCTGTTACGACGATCTGTTCCCCTCGATCGCGCGCGCCGCCGTCGCTGAAGGTGCGAGGCTTTTAGTCGCGATCGACAACGACGCGTGGTACGGCGATACCGCGGCGATCACGCAGCACGACACACTGGCGCTGTGGCGCGCGGTCGAGACGCGGCGCTACTTCGTGCGATGCGACAACGTCGGCAAGACGGTGATCGTCGATCCGCTCGGACGCGAAGTGGCCGCGGCCAGGCCGTTTGTCGATACGGTGGTCACGGGCGGCGTACACCCGCTCGCCATCGATACGTTCTACTCACGATGGGGCGACGTGTTTGCGATGGCAGCGATCGCAGTCCTCGCAGCGTTGATCGCTGGTCGGCTCGGCCTGTTGAAGCGACGTTAGCGCGTCAGGCGCCGGCCAGCGCGCGCATCGTGTTCGCGAAGTCTCGCTCGATGGTGTTGGCCGGGCCGATCGGAAAAATGATCGGATGGGTTATCCCGGCCTGGCGGAAGCGCGCCACGAACGCGCGCGCTTTTTCGGCTGAACCTACTACTCCAATCCTGGCCGCCGACGCGTCGCTGATAGCGTTGAAAGCGTCGTCGCGCTTGCCCGCCTGCCATCGATTGCGCACCTCGGCGAACTCTTCGGCCATGCCGTAGCGCGCGAACATCTGCTTGTAGCTTTCGACGAAGGCATAGCCGGCGACTTCGCGCTTGAACGCGTCGATCCCGGCGCGCTCGTCCGGTGTGACGCACATCCGCACGTATACGCCGGTGTCGATCGCGTCGGGGTCGCGGCCAGCCTCGATCGCACCGGCACGGACCTCCGCGATCAGGTCAGGCATCGCCTCCGGCGGCGAGTAGTTGAACAGCACGCCGTCCGCGAGCTGGCCCGCCAGACGCAGCATCGGCGGATTCAGCGCCGCCACATAGATTCGGGGCGGCTTTTGCGTCAGGCGCATGCCGAGCCTGAAATCGCTCTTGTAAACGCGGCCGTCGAACTTGGAGCGGCCTTCAGTGAAAAGCTGGCGCATCACCTGGATACACTCGCGCATCGCGGTCAGAGGTTTGGCGTACGAGGCGCCGTGCCATCGCTCGACGATCACCGGACTCGAAACTCCCAGCCCGGCAAGCGCGCGCCCGCCGGAAAGCTCGTTGAGGGTCAGAAAGCTCATCGCCGTTATGCCCGGGGTGCGGATTTGGATTGGGATCACGCCGGTTCCAAGTTCGATCCGGCTGGTATTCAGCGCGTAAGCGGCAAGGGTGATGAACGCGTCTGGCCCGACGACTTCGGGAGCCCACAACGCCGTGTAGCCGAGCGCTTCCGCCTCTCGCACCAGCTCCGCGTTTTTCTTAAGCGGCGCGGCGCCGAAGGTAAGCATCACGAGGCCAAGCCTTGGGTTCGTCATTGCCATAATGCCGGTTCGACTCCTTGCTGAGACTATCTGTTAGGTTCGATTAATATCACAAGTAAGCTGGTAGTTGGCGACGCATCAATCCAGGAGTGCAGCGAGGTCCTGCCGATGCCTGTTTTCGATTCAGCCGGAGTGCCGATCCATTTTCAAGACAATGGCGCTGGCCCGCCTGCGGTGCTGGTTCATGGATTCGCCGCAAGCGCGCGAAGCAACTGGGAAGAAACTCGATGGGTTTCGTTTCTGGCCGCGAACTATCGAGTGATCGCGCTGGATTGCAGGGGACACGGGATGAGCGGAAAGCCGCACGAGAGTGAGGCTTACGGCCCGGAGAATATGGGCGGCGATATCATCCGCCTGCTCGACCATCTCGGGATCGGGCGCGCGCTGCTGATGGGCTATTCGATGGGAGCCGCGATTTCGCTGCATACGGTGCTCGGCCACCCGACCCGCTTTCGCGCGCTGGTCCTGGGCGGGATCGGCAGCGGTCCGGGCGGGATGGCGGAGCGCGGGCGTATCCCGCGTATCGCGCAAGCGCTGCTGGCGGATGACCCGAGGTCGCTCAGCGACGAAATGGAACGCCAGTTCCGCCGCTTCGCCGAGGCCAATCGCAACGATCTGAAAGCGCTCGCGGCTTGTATCATGCGCGACCGTCCCGATTTCAATCCGGCGCTACTTGGGACAATCGATATCCCGGTGATGGTCGTAATCGGCACCAGGGATACCTGGGTCGGCAGCGCCGACGACCTGGCGCGCGCGATTCCGGGCGCCGAACTGGTGCGGCTCGAAGGGCGCGATCATCTGAACGCCGTCGGCGACAAGCGGTACAAGGATGCCGTCGCGCGCTTCTTCGGCGGCGCTCCCGCATAGGCCGGCTGATGTGCAACAGAAAATCGATGGCTCGACCGCTAAATCGATCGGGCGGGGCTCGTCAACTGATCGAGGGCGAGAGGATGGGGCCGCGTATCCGGTAAGGATGGGAGTCGGGCGGACGCGGCAACAGTCCGAGCAGGATTGCCAGATGCGCGCGGCCGCTTGGAGTGGGCTCTAATTGCAACGTCGCGTTGATGGCGCTGTCGGCGAGGTCGGGCGCCAGCACCACCTCGCCTTGGGCATGTAACGCAACCTCTGGTCCTTTGCCTTCGAGGCGTTCGATCTTGAGCTTTCCGCCTTCGAGCTTGAAGGTGGCGTCGCAGTCCGTCAACGTCATCGACGCGAAACTACCGCCGAGCTTCACGGTAAGCTCCTTGCCGGTGAGTTCGAGATGCCCGGTGCCATCGTTGATGGCCTGCGCGCTCATCGCGAGCGTTCCCGCTCCCGAAAGCGTACCGCCTAGCCGCAAGCCATACTCCGGCGCTAACCGATAGCGCGCGAGGTTGACGCCGTTGGCGTCGAAGTCAACCGCGATTCCGTTCCAGGTCCGAGCGACCGTCGCGCGGACGCGGCCGTTGTAAGCTTCGGCGTCGATTCGCAAACCGGGACGCCCGAGCAGCATCGAGCCAAGCGCGGGCGCCAGATTCATATCCGCGCTCTGGAACACGATTGCGGCGGCTGGATCGACGGT
>JBEKLA010000134.1:0-10779 GCA_050010455.1 Binataceae bacterium (SeqCode)
TGCCGTCCAAGTGCACCGAATGCGTGGGCTTTTACGATCACGAGGCCTGCGCGGCGGTGTGTCCGGTGGATTGCTGTATCCCGGACCCCAAGAATCTCGAGAGCGAGGCGGTCCTGATGCAACGTACGCGCGAGCTGCATCCGGAGTTGACCTTCGGCGCCGACTTCCCGTCGCGCTTCCGCAAGGAAGGAGCGACGGCCAAGGAAGCTCCGGCGGCTCCACCTGCCACCGAGGCGGCGAAACCCCCAGCACCAGCCGCGCCCGCAGCCACGGCGCCAGCGCCCGCTAAGCCTGCCGAGGCACCCGCACCAACGACCGCTCCGACGCCTGCGGCGTCGGCGGAACCGGCTAAGCCTCCGACTCCGACCGGCGAAGCTGCCAAACCGGTATCGGCACCAGCCGCCGCGACGGCGGCGTCGGCACCCGCGACGGCGCCTCAAGCGGCGAAAGCCCCGGCGCCTGCTCCCGCTAAACCCGCATCCCCAGCGGCCGCTCCAGCCGCTGGAGCTCCGGCTGCACCAGCGAAGCCTGCCGCCGCGCCAGCACCCGCCAAGCCTGCAGCGGCACCAGCCGCACCAGCGGCGGCGCCTGCTGCCGCGACTGCCGCTCCACCACCGCCCCCGACGGCGCCCGCAGCGATGCTGAATCTGCCGAAAGACTCAGCAGTGATGCCCGGACCGATCGGCGAGAAGCACTTCGCGGGAGAAATCGAAGAGGATTTCGATACCGTCCTCGGATGGGTAGATCGGCCGACAACTCCCAAAGAGTTGCCGCCCGTGCAGGATGGACTGCGGATGGCCGAGTTTTTGCTCGGCGCGCTGTCTGGTAGCCGCAAGGCCGCGATCGAAATCGCGGCGGCAAATCCGGACAGCTTTTCGAGCGCTCGGGCGACGAGAACGAACGTCGGGATAAATCTGGCCCTCTATCCGGTGATTCTGGTCGCGCTTTCGGTAGCGGTCACGGGAACTCCGCCGCCCTCGATGGCTTCGGTCGGATGCGCCGTCGTGGGTCTGCTAATCGGGAGCGTGGAAGGCGCGGTGCGGATGCGCAAGGGACCAACGTCCAGGCGCGTCTATCGTGGATGCCTGTACGGCCTGATACTGGGTCCGCTCGGAACGATGATAGCCGGCGTCCGCAGGCTCACACGAACCGTGCGCCGGGTTGGATTCGACGGTTTCATGAGCGACCAGTTCGACGAAAAGACCGAACGCGACCGCCGTTACGGGACCGTGTACACGGTCTTCGAGCATGCCGGCGCCTATCTGGTGCGATTGGAAATGCCGCGAAGGATTCCGGCCTCGTCGCTCAAACGGGTATGGAACCTTCCCGACGCGATGCCAGACTATGACTACACGATCGCGCTGGGCGACGCGGTGTTGACTGTCCACGCCAGCGTGCGCGGCGAGACGCTGCGGCGCCTATGCTATATTTCGTCGGCGTTTCCGGCTGACTTCACTACGCGTATCGACTTTGAAATGCCGGTATCCGCGTTCAAGCATCGGCTGCGCAACAAGACGCTCGAGATTATCGTCTTCAAGCGCGACGCCGAGCAGACACGCCATGCCGCCTGAGGTTACGGCGAAGCGGCGCCTCGCGTCGTCTTCGCCCTGGTTGAGAATTGCAATCGGCGCCGCGTGAATCTTCGCGATGCGACATATGCGGACCTGCCGCGGATTCTTGCTATCGAGCAACTGTCCTTCTCCCAGCCTTGGAGTCTGAATTCCTTCCGCCGCGAACTCACACTGCCATTTTCGCGGCTGATCGTGGCGAGCGCCGACGCCTCCAACAGCACGCCCGAGGGGTTCATCTACGGGTTTCTGTGCCGATGGCTGGTCGCTGACGAGTTGCATATCCTCAATATCGCGGTGCATCCGGCCCAACGTCACACGGGGCTAGGCACGATGCTGCTCCAGGAGGCTATCAACGAGGCTAAGGCGAAGCGGGTCCAGGTGATCACGCTCGAAGTGCGACGCGCCAACTTGCCGGCGCGCAGCCTCTATCGGAAGTTTAACTTTCAAGAACGTCGTTTGAGAAAAAACTATTACGCCCCGGGCGAGGACGCCATCGTAATGGAACTGCCTATGGAATCACAGACGCCCCTGCCCCCCAAACGTAGCTCCATTTAGGCTGGCGTAAACTTTTCCTGCCTTTAGCACCATTTTTATCGCAAGACTTTAACTTTACGGTGAAGTTATGTCATACTAGGGAACGCCGGGCGATTGGGTGGAAGCGGTAAAATCTTCTTGGTTTGCCGAAATCGTACCTTCCTGGCTCCGAAATTAGATGAATCTTACATTTAAGAAGGGCGAGAAAGTCGTCTATCCGGCACACGGCGTCGGAATCATCGATGACATACGGACCAAGGTCATCTCCGGAACTGAACGCCGATTCTACATGCTGAAGATCCTCGATAGCGAGATGACGATCATGATTCCGACCGAGAACGTCGACGCGGTCGGACTCAGGCGTGTAATCGGAAAAGACATGGTAACCAAGATCTACAAGATCTTGCGCCAAAAGAAGGTTGAAGTCGACAGCCAGACCTGGAATCGGCGCTATCGCGAATACACCGAGAAGATAAAAACCGGATCGCCGCTGGAAATCGCCAAGGTGCTTCGCGACCTGCTGGTACTCAAGGGCGACAAGGAACTCTCTTTCGGCGAGCGCAAGATGCTGGACACGGCGCGCAGCCTGCTGGTCAAGGAACTCTCGATCGCGCGGGCCCATCCGGAAGAGAAAATCATGGAAGAGCTCCGGACGATTTTCGCCAACTGAAATCGCCCGAGCGAATGACAGTGATCGAGGGGCAGGGCCGGAATCGTCTGGCCCTGCCCCTTCGCATTAGCGACAGGCTTTCTTCAGACCGGAGAGGCGGCGCGTGATCGATCGATGAGGGCGCGATGAGAGCATCCGCGATCATAGTCGCTGCCGGCAGCGGCCGGCGGCTGGGATGCGACCTGCCGAAGGCGTTCGTTCCCTTGAGCGGCCGTCCGATATTGTACTATTCGCTGCGAGCGATCGGCGCGGTAAGCGAAATCGTCGAGGCCGTGATCGCGATACCGGCAGAGATGCTGGACGAAGGCAGGCCGCTGATTCGCGGCACCGGCGTCGATATCCCCGTCAAGCTGACGGCAGGCGGTGCCGAGCGGCAGGATTCGGTTCGAATCGCGCTCGGGCTGGTCAGCGCCGAAAGCGACGTGGTCGTGGTTCACGACGCCGCGCGCCCGTTTGCGTCGCCGAATCTTTTCCAGGAATCGATTCGCGCCGCGTATCGAGCTGGAGGCGCGATCGCCGCGATTCCGGTAAGCGATACGCTCAAGCGCGTCGACGGCAACGCGATCGCCGCCACCGCGTCGCGCGCCGGCCTCTATTGCGCGCAAACTCCCCAGGCATTTCGCCGCGAAATTCTGGCGCGCGCCCACGACGAGGCGATTCGCGATCGCGTCGCGGCCACCGACGACGCCGAACTGGTCGAACGGATCGGCGCCCGTGTCGAGATCGTCGCGGGCTCGTCGCTCAACTTCAAGATCACCACCCGCGACGATCTCGCGCTGGCGCAAGCATTGATCGCAGCGGGCGTGGCGGCCTAGGTGCTGTCGCAGTAAGACCGAGATTTCTCGCTATGCTCGAAATGACAGGAAAGAGCACCCTTCGACATTCCGAGGATCCTCCATTGTCATTCCGAACGAAGTGAGGAATCCCGAACTGATGCGCGGGCGCTATTTCGCGGGGGCAGTGATGCCTTCGTTGAGCGAGCCCGATCGGTAGCCCTTGAGATCCAGCGTAACGAAGCGGAATCCGATCGCGCGGAATTCCTGCGCGATAAGATCGGACAGCTCGGGCTCGAGCATCCGATGCATCTCGTCGCGCCCGATTTCGAGCCGCGCGACGTCGCCGTGATAGCGGACTCGCACCAGCTTGAAGCCGAGCCGTCGCAACAGTTGCTCGCCACGCGAAACCTTTTCGAGGCCCTCGACCGTGATCGTGGTGCCGTAGGGAAAGCGCGACGACAAACATGGCGAGGCCGGACGATCCCACGTCGGCAGGTTCATCGCGCGCGACAGCTCGCGAATCTCAGCCTTGCCGAGTTCGGCTTCGACCAGCGGATGGCGCACGCCTTTTTGCGCGGCGGCCTGAATACCGGGCCGATAATCCTGGAGGTCGTCGAGGTTCAGGCCGTCGACGATATGCTTGAAACCGAGTTCGGCGGCCTTGGCTTGGCTCACCGTGAACAGATTGCTCTTGCACAGGTAGCATCGGTTCAGCGGATTGGCCGCGTATCCCGGTATTTCGAGTTCGTTCGATTCGACTATCAGATGGCGGGCGCCGATTAGCGCCGCGATCGCGCGCGCCGAGTCCAGATCCTCGGCCGGCATCGTAGGCGAAGTCGTCGTCAGCGCCAGCACGCACGAGCCGATCGTGTCGTGGGCGACCTTGAGCACGAAGCTCGAATCGACGCCGCCCGAAAACGCCACGATCACCGATTCCATCGGCACGAACAGCGCCCGCAGACGGTCGAGCTTGGTTGCGAGCTGATGGTTCATATCCGCGCTCTCCACAAAAACCGCATGACCCTTAGACTCCATCGGCGTGAAAGAGGTCGCTCCTGAGATAACGCTCGCCGGTGTCGCAGAAAACGGTCGCGACGACCTTGCCCGGACCGAGCCGGCGCGCGATCTCGGCCGCGGCCCAGCAATTCGCGCCCGATGAAATCCCAACCAACAGCGCTCCCTCGCGCGCCACGCGGCGGGCAAACGCGAACGCACGCTCGTCGCTCACCGTTAATACTTCATCCACCACCGAACGGTCAAAAACCGCGGGGACGAAGCCCGCGCCGATTCCCTGGATTTTATGGAAACCCGGCTTGCCGCCCGAAATTACCGCGGAGTTCTTGGGCTCGACCGCGACGATCAGAGGGCGATTCTTCAGGTTCTCGCGCAGATAGCGCCCGACGCCGCTGATCGTGCCGCCGGTCCCGACCCCCGCGACGAAAGCGTCGATTCGTTCGAGCTGCTCCGCGAGTTCCGGTCCGGTGGTTCGATAATGCATCTCGGAATTGGCGGGATTGGAGAATTGCTGCGGCATGAAGTAATCGGGATGCTCTCGCACCAGCTCCTCGGCCTTCGTCACCGCGCCATGCATCCCGCGCGTATCGGGCGTCAGCATCACTTGCGCGCCGTACGCGGCAAGCAACGCGCGCCGCTCACCACTCATAGTGTCGGGCATCGTCAGGATTAGCCGGTACCCTTTGACCGCCGCGATCATCGCCAGCCCGATTCCGGTGTTGCCCGAGGTGGGTTCGACGATCGTGCCGCCGGGCTTGAGTTTACCCTCGCGCTCGGCCCGCTCGATCATCGCCAGACAGATGCGGTCTTTGACGCTGCCGCCCGGGTTGAAATTCTCGAGCTTGGCCCAGATCTGCGCGTCGTTCTCACCCGCTATCCGGCTAAGGCGCATCACGGGCGTTCGCCCGACTAATTCCAGCGGTGATCGCGCTACACTTACTGGCATCAAACTGCATTCAACGACAACCAATGTCATCTTAGCAAGCGCCCGTCATCTTGTGGCGCTTCAGATGATAGAATCGCCGCGATGAGCGGCTCTATGCCTTCCGCGACGGCGCTCGATATCAGCCGGCCACGAGTGTTGATCGTTTTTCCTGGCGCGCTGGGCGATTTGATTTGTTTTCTCCCCGCGATGCGCGCGCTCGCGCGGCGCCATCCCGAGGCCGCTGTCGAACTGATGGCGCGCGGCGAGCTAGCGCGCTTCGCCGCCGGCCGTCTCGGCGTCGAGCGCGGCCATGCGATCGATCGGCCCGAGGTAAGCCTGCTATTCGGCGAAGCCGAGGACGCCGCGGCTCGCGCGTCGCGATTCTTCGGCGGCTTCGCTCGCGTCTACTCGTTTTTCGGCGCCGAGAACGCCACTTTTCGCCGCGTGATGGCCAACGCTTGCGCCGGCCCTGTGTCCTTCCATCCGTTTCGTCCGATCATTCATGACGAAAGCGGCGGCCACGTGTCATCGGCATACCTGCGATCGTTGGACGAGGCCGAGCGGGCGGAGCCTTCGGGCGCGCGCGTCACGCTCGGTGCGGAAGATCTCGAGGCGGCGCGGCAGATTCTCGCGCGCTGTCGCATCGAGCCCGGCAACTTCATCCTGCTGATGCCGGGGAGCGGAAGCCGGACGAAGAACTGGCCCGCCGAGAAGTTTGCCGAACTGGGCCGGCTTTTGCCGCCGCATCGTCCGGCGGCGATTATCCTTGGCCCGGCGGAGGCTGAACTTAGCGGATTCTTCCTCGAACAGCGATTCCCCGTGCTTCAGAACCTGGAACTTGGCGAGGCCGCGGCGGTCGCGCGGATGGCGTCGAGCTTCGTCGGCAACGATTCGGGGATGTCCCATCTGGCGGCCGCTGTTGGGACGCCCGGCGTCGTGTTGTTCGGGCCGACCGACCCGGCACGATGGCGGCCGCTCGGCGAAATCAAGGTGATCGCGCGCACGCCGATCGATGACATCACGTCGGCAGAGGTCGCCTCGGCGGTGAAAGATCTCGAAGCAATACCGCATCACCGTGGTTAGCTTGGGCTTTATAAAGCTCTATGGATTTCGATACTCGGGCTGTATACTGGATGGCACGCTCGCATGAGCCGATTTTCGAGCCATACCTCTCGTCGTGCCGCGCCAACCGCGACGCTTCTATCAGCGGCGGCGACTCGCAGCGACGATCTAGCTAAGATAACCAGGGTAGGAACGTGAATAACTTCGTTAAGACGGTTTTTTTGCTGGGTGTGATGACCGCGCTGATCATGCTGATCGGCGGGATCTTCGGCGGCCGGCGCGGCATGGAGATGGCTTTTATATTTGCCGCCGCGATGAATTTCTTCAGCTACTGGTTCTCGGACAAGATGGTCCTGCGCGCTTACGGGGCCAAGGAGCTGACCGCCACCGACGCGCCCGAATTGTACGGCATCGTTCACGAGCTGGCGGTCGCGGGAGGCACCCCGATGCCGCGGCTCTACCTTATCGATACGGACACGCCCAACGCTTTCGCCACCGGACGCAACCCGCATCATGCGGCGGTCGCGGTGACGCGCGGAATCATGCGCATCTGTACCCGCGACGAACTCAAGGGCGTGATCGGGCACGAGCTTTCGCATGTCAATAATCGCGACATCCTGATCAGCTCGATCGCGGCGACGATGGCCGGCGCGATCATGATGATTTCGACCTGGGCGCGATGGGGCGCGATCTTCGGCGGCTTCGGCCGCAGCGACGAGGACGAAGGCGGCGGCATCCTGGGCCTGCTGTTCGTCGCGATCCTGGCGCCGATAGCCGCGACGCTCGTTCAGCTCGCGATCTCTCGCGCGCGCGAGTATCAGGCCGACGCCAGCGGCGCGCGCCTGACGCATCATCCGCTCTTTCTGGCCAACGCCTTGCGCAAGCTCGAATCGGCCAACGAGCGGATGCCGCTCGACGCCAGCCCGTCGACGGCCCACCTGTTTATCGTGAACCCGTTGAAGGGTCAGGGATTGATGCGGCTGTTCTCGACACATCCACCGCTTGAGGATCGAATCCGCCGCCTCGAGCAGATGGAATCCAGCCACCAGATCGGATGAGCCCGAAATCACGCCATGGAACAATCGGAAGAAAAGGATAAGGGATTCAAGGTTCAGGATCGGCGCCGCTTCTCGGCCGAGGGCGAGCTCAAGCCCGAGCATCGTGGCCAGGAGGAAGCTCGCGAGCAGGATAAGGCTAGCACGGCCGCCGGAGAGCAAGCCGCGACGGCCGCGCCCACGGCGCAGCAGCCCGCGCCGGCATCAGGCGCGACCACCGCCAACCGCTCCGAAATTAACTTCGCGACGTTTATCGTCGGCCTATCGACGCAGGCGTTGTTGCATCTGGGTGAAATCCCCGACCCCTCGAGCAACCATCCCGTGCGCGATCTGGTTGCGGCGCAGCAATTGATCGACATCCTGGGGCTGCTGCGCGACAAAACTCGCGGAAACCTCGACCACGATGAAGCCGGACTGTTAGACTCGATCTTGTTTGACCTGCGGATGAAATACGTGGAAATCGCGCGGAACCCGAACCGTTAGTACAGGTTCTGTGCCGCGGAGGCTTTATGTCAGCTAGCTTGTCGCGCGTTGCCCGGCTTGCTTGCGCAGTGCTGATTTTCTCGGCGATCGCGGCTGGCCCGGCCTTGGCCGACCGCTTGTGGACGGAAATTTCAGCCAATGATGGCCAAGCCGTGAAGGCTCAGACGCTGCCTGACTTCATCGATTTGGCCGCAAAGTTGGGCCCGACGGTGGTTAACGTATCTACCGAACCGACGGGCGAACCTCAGAAGCAAGCGTCGCCAGAGTCGGAGAGCGAGCCTTTTCACGACTTCGCGCCCTATCATCACTTCATGGAGCCGTTCGAAGACTCGCCGCATCACGGCCAGAGCCTCGGGTCAGGATTCATCGTCAACAAGGCCGGATACGTCATCACCAACGAGCACGTGATCGAGGACGCCAAGGAGATTCGCGTCACGACCCGCGACGGGCACCAGTACAAGGGCCAGCTCGTTGGCCGCGACACCAAAAGCGATATCGCGCTGATCAAAATCGACGCCGGCCACGATCTGATGGCGGCGCCGCTGGGCGACTCGGACGGACTGCGGGTGGGCGAATGGGTGATGGCGATCGGCGACCCGTTCGGATTTGATCATTCGGTCACCGTCGGCATAGTCAGCGCCAAGAACCGGTTCATCCCGGGCAATTACGATGACTTCATTCAGACCGACGCCTCGATCAATCCCGGCAATTCCGGAGGCCCGCTGATCAATTTGCGCGGCGAAGTGATCGGCGTCAACTCGGCCATCTATACCCGCACCGGCGCGAGCATGGGGATCGGCTTTGCGATTCCCGTCAATCTGATCAAGGACGAGCTGGATCAGCTCAAGGCTAACGGCCGGATCGTGCGCGGATGGCTCGGCGTTTACGTGCAGACGGTGACGCCGGAGATCGGAGAATCGATGGGGCTGGCGGATCCGCACGGCGCGCTGATCGCCGACGTGATCAAGAGCGGCCCGGCGAAGAGCGCCGGTATCGAGCGTGGCGACCTGATAGTAAGTTACGACGGCAAGCCGATCAACGATTCGCAGGAACTGCCGCTGCTGGTCGGACGCACTGCGGTAGGACGCACCGTCAAGCTCCAACTAATCCGCAACAAGGCGCTCAAGGAAGTTGCGGTGACGATAGCTCCTTCGCACGAGGACGACGTGCGCAAGGCCTCGATGGGGCAGGAGGAAGCGCCGTTTTCGGGCATCGAGGATTCGCGGCTGGGGCTGTATCTGAAGGATCTCACGCCGGAGCTGGCGCATGAATTCGGGAGCAAGCAGAACAGCGGAGTGGTGATTTCCGGCATTCAGCCCGGCGGCGCGGCGGAGCAGGCCGGGCTGCACGCACGCGACATCATCCTCGAAGTAAATCGCCATCCGGTCAAAGACCTCAGCGCTTACGAGCACGCAGCTCGGGCAGGCGGAGGAAAGTGGGTGCTGTTGTTGGTTAAGCGCGATGACATCACGATCTTTATCCCGGTCAAGTCTGCGGGATGAGAGCCGGCCGGCGGCTTTCCCGGCACAGGCCTAGGAGCGCGCCCAGGCAAACTCGATGGTTGACAAGCCAAGCCAGGTCGCGGTCTCCGGCGTGTTGCGCAAAATCGTCAAGGTCGCGCTGTTCCTCCCGCTGATAGTTATCCTGTTCGCGCTGCCGCCCGCGCTTTACCTCTTCAACAACTATTACGATTCGCTGAAGACCGAGGTGGTTACGCGCTTCTCCGGCAAGCGATGGGATATCCCTTCACGCATCTATTCGGATTCCTGCCTGATTTATCCGGGCCAGAACCTCAAGGATCTGGGATTCTTCGAGCGCATCGCGCGGCTTAACTATCATCACCTCGGTCCCGACGAGAAAGTCTCCGCACGCGGCGAATATTCCTTCGATCCCAAGCGCGGACGGCTGGTGCTCTTCCTTCACGCGTTCGGTTACCCATACCGGAGATTCGACGGCGAATTGATCGAGATGCGGCTTACGCCCGACGAGCGCGTCCTGCTGATGGGCGATCCGATCACGCAGAAGCCGATTTTCTCGTTCGAACTCGAACCCGAGCTGATAAGCGGCATCTTTCAGGGCAGTTGGGAACAGCGCCGCCTGATGAGGCTGTCGCAGATTCCGCCCGCGATGATCGACGCGATCCTCGCCGCCGAGGACCATCGCTTCTACGAGCATCACGGCATCGACCTGGTGAGAATCGTCAAGGCGGCGTGGGTCGATCTGGCGTCGGGACGCGTTCGCCAGGGCGGCTCGACGCTCACCCAGCAGCTGATGAAAAACTTCTTCCTCACCCAGAAGCGCGACTGGCATCGCAAGGTGAAGGAAATCCTGATGGCGTATATCGCTGAGCGCCTCTACAGCAAGGACGAGATTCTCGAAAACTACGTCAACGACATCTACCTCGGCCAGCACGGCCAGGAGGGAATCTACGGCATCTGGGAAGCCGCGCAATTCTATTTCTCCAAGGAGCCGCGCGACCTGACTATCGCCGAGATGGCCACGATCGCCGGCATGATCAGCTCGCCCAACCGCATCAACCCGCTGCGCCATCCCAAGGCCGCCCAGACCCGGCGCAACGAGGTGCTCGCTCTGATGGTCGCCGACGGCTACATCAGCAAGGCCGCCTACGACGTCGCGATGGCCGAGCCGCTGCGTCCGCGTGAGGTCTTCACCGAAAACAACGACGCAC
>JBEKLA010000135.1:0-10715 GCA_050010455.1 Binataceae bacterium (SeqCode)
GCTCGCGAAAGCCGTGTAACCTGCTTGGGAAATCAGCGTCTTATATTCGTTGGGTATCCAAGAGCGGTCGAAATGCGAAGTCTGATGACAAGTGCGGTGATCGCCGCTGCCGTGGCGATCCTGATGGCGATCCTTGCGCCTGACATTCGGGCTGAGCAGACTTTGACGGTCGACCAGGTGGTCGCGCTTGCGCTGGAGGCGAATCCTCAGGTGCGCGCGACGCGGGCGCGCTGGTACTCGGCCAGCCATTCGATTAATCAGAACTACGCCCCCGCCGATCCGATCCTGAGCTACGGCAACTTCGACAGCCCCACCGACGGCTTTGATCACGCCTCATCGCACTCGCTGCAGGTCAGCCAGTCGCTTCAATTTCCGGGCAAGGCCCTGTTGCAAGCGGACAACGCGAAGCGCACCGCCGCAATCGCGCGGCTTACTTACGAGGCGGCCCAACGCGACATCCGCGCCCAGGCCGAGACCGCCTTCTATCAGATTCTACTCGACTCGGCGCTCGCCGATCTGGCCGCGGAGATGGTCGCCAGCCTGCGGCGAGTATTGGAAGTAACCGAGGTCGCCTATTCGGCGAGCACCGCGACGCAAGCCGACGTTATTGGCGCCCAGTTCGATTTTTCGGCGGCCGAGCAGCAGGAGCGTCAAATCCGTGTTTCGATAGCAAACGACGAGACTGCCCTCAATCAGCTTTTGAACCGCTCGCCAAATCAGCCGTTACCGCTAGACCGGCGGCTCGAATTCAGTCCGCTCGAAGCTCGGCTCGATACCCTGGTCGATCAGGCCGCCAGCTTGCGCCAGGAGATTCTGCAAGCCGCTTTGGCCGAGCATAATTCCGAGACCGCGTTGACGCTGGCGAAGCTCGAATACGCGCCGGACTATACTCTGAGCTACATCTTCAATCATTACCTGCTGCCCTCGGCTGCTCCGGCCCCCAATATCACGCAGACCCACGGATTTTCGATCGCGTTCAATGCCCCGATGTTCTTCTGGCTCAAGCAGAACGAGGACGTGACCCGTGCCGGCTATGATTTGGAGGCGGCGCGCGAAGATTTGGCCTCGATCAAGAATCAGACCGCGGCCCAGGTCACGACGTTGTTTCGTCAGGCGCGGTTTTCCTATTCCACCGCGATGCTGTATCGGAAGTCGCTGATTCCGCTGGCGCGGCAATGGTTCGAGGTCGCCCTGGTCGGCTACCAGGGCGGTAAAGTCGACTTCACTACGTTGATGACGACGCTTAGCCAGAGCAACGCGGCCCATGTGACCTACCTTCAGGCCGCGAATCAGTTCCTCGCTCAACGGATCGCGCTGGAGCAGGCGATCGGGGGGCCGATGCCGAAATGAAGCTGACGGGGTGCTTGGGGTTGGCGATCGTGGCGCTGCTGATGGCGTTCGTTGTGGCGAGCTGCGAGAGCTCCTCGGCCAGTCGCGTTGAGGTCGAAACCACTGAAGTTGTGCCGCAGCTCGTGCGCCAGGCGGACGGCGTCGAACTGATGAAGCTTCGGCCCGCAGACCTGCCGGGGATGACGCTGGCTACCGTCAAGCAGGTTGAGTTGCCGGGCGTGCTCGAGACCAGCGGCCAGGTGACCTTCGACGATCGGCGCGTCTCGAAGATCATCTCGCGCGTCGCGGGACGGATCGAGAACGGATGGGTGTCGCAATGGGACTATGTGCAGCGCGGCGAGCGAATCCTCGCGCTTTACAGTCCCGATTATATGACCGCCGAAGCCGAGTACCTGCAGGCTGTGGAGACTTCTCGGGTAAGCGCGACTTCGGGGCTGCCCGACGAAGCCCGAGTCGCCAAGGCGTTGCTGACGGCGGCCAGACGCAAGCTCGAACTGCTTGGGCTCGAGCAGCGGGATATCGACGCGATCCAGACAGCGAATCCGACGTTCGAGATGCGCGCGCCAATCAGCGGGTCGGTGGTTGAGAAGCTGGCGCTGCGCGGCTCTCAGGTAAATCCGGGCGACGTGCTGTTCTCGCTCGGCACGCTCGAACAAGTATGGATAACCGCCGATATCTATGAGGACGACCTGGCGCGCATCCGGGTCGGCCAGCAGTTGGAGGCGGTGACGACTGCGTTTCCGGATGAAGTTTTCAAGGGAACGGTGAGCCATATCAGCCCCAGCATCGATCCCACGACTCACACGCTTACGCTGCGATGTGAGGTGCGCAACCCAGGCTCCAAGCTCAAGCCGCAGATGCTGGCGCGGGTGCGGATTGTTACCAACCCCGGCTCGGCCTTAGTCGTGCCGCAGGAGTCGTTGGTGTTCGATACCGACGGCTATTACGCCTTCGTTCAAGTCGGCGAGGATCACTGGGATCGCCGCCGCGTGTCGATCACCTCGTGGAACGAGCAAGGGTACGCGCGGGTAGTCGGCGGGCTCAAGGGCGGCGAGCGAGTCGTGCGGGACGAATCGATTCAGATGAACGCGCTCTGGCATCAGGCGCACGGCGAAGGCTCGTAGGCGGTCATGATCAGCGCTTTGATGGATCTCGCGCTGCGCGAGCGCATCGTAGTGCTCGGCATCGCCATGGTGCTGGCCCTTGCCGGTGCCTATTCCTTCCACGAACTTGATATCGAGGCCTATCCCGATCCCGTGCAGCCGATCGTCGAGGTCCTGACGCTGCCCAACGGTTTGAGTGCCGAAGATACGGAGAAGCTGGTTACGGTGCCGCTCGAAGTGGGCCTGGCCGGGATGCTCCATCTCGAATCGATGCGCTCGATCTCGCTGTTCGGCCTGTCCGACGTGCGATGCTACTTTTCGTGGGACAGCGACTACGAGCAGGATCGCGTCCAGACGATTAATCGATTGGGCTTCATCACGCTACCGCAGGGGATTTCCCCCGGCATCTCGCCCGAGAACGAGATCGGCGAGATCTACCGATACAGTGTCGAGAGCCCGGACCACGACCTGATCCGGGAGAAAGAGATCGAGGACTGGGTGCTCGAAAAGCAGCTCAGGACCGTGCCCGGCGTGATCGACGTTTCAGGCTTCGGCGGCTTGACCAAGGAATACCACGTCGACGTCGACCCGCAGAAACTGAACTACTATCAGGTGCCGCTGACTACGCTAATCAGCTCGATTGCCAATTCCAATATCAACGTAGGCGGCAACTATCTTACAGTCGGCGAGCAGGCGTTCAACGTCCGCGGGATCGGCTTCATCCACTCGCTCGACGACATCCGCGATATCGTGCTGGCGTCCAACAAGTCCACTCCGCTGAAGGTCAGCAACGTCGCCGACGTAAGCGTCGGATACGCTCCGCGCCTCGGCGTCGTCGGCATGAACCGTCACGGCAGAGACCGTGACGAAGTGGTGACCGGCATCCTGCTGATGCGCAAGTACGGCGACACGCTGAAGACGCTCAAGGGCGTGGAGAAAAAAGTCGAGAACCTCAACACCTCCGGCATCCTGCCCAAGGGCTACAAAGTGGTGCCGTACTACGATCGCACCTCGCTGGTTAAAACCACGCTACACACCGTGATCGAGAACCTGTCAATCGGGATGCTGCTGGTTTTTGGGGTGCTGATCTTTTTTCTCGGAAGCCTGCGCGCTGCCGCGATCGTCGCGGTCAATATCCCGCTCGCGCTGTGCGGCGCGTTTACCCTGATGCGCATCACAGACACGCCCGCGAATCTGATTTCGTTGGGCGCGATCGATTTCGGCATCATCATCGATACCAGCGTAATCGTGATCGAGAACATCCATCGCCATCTGGCCTCGGAGCCCGCGCACGGCAGCACCCGCTCCAGCATCCTGAGGGCGGCGCAAGAAGTCGGCGGCCCGATGTTTTTCTCCACCGTCATCTTCGTGATCGCGTTCCTGCCGCTGTTCACGATGCGGGGTGTCGAGGGCGCGATCTTCTCGCCCATGTCCCATACGTACGCTTACGCGCTGGGCACGGCGATTCTGCTCGCGGTGATGCTGTCGCCGGTGTTGAGTTCGTTCCTGCTCAAGAAGGGGATGAAGGAATCGCCGAATCCGGTGTGGAACTTGATCCGGCGCGTTTATCATCGGCTGTTTGTGTTGGTGCTGCGGTGGCCGCGAACGACGCTGCTCGCAATCGGAGCAATCATTGTTGCGGCGCTGTCGCTGTTCTCCACCTTGGGCGGCGAATTCCTGCCCAAGCTCGAGGAAGGCAACATCTGGGCGCGAGCCACGATGCCGCTTACCATCTCGCTCGATCACGGCGCCGAGTTGGCCGCGCGGATGCGTCGCGTGTTCGCGTCGTTTCCCGAGGTTACCACCGTCGTGTCGCAGATGGGGCGGCCCGACGACGGCACCGAGACCACGGGATTCTTCAACGTCGAGTTTTCGGTCGATCTCAAGCCTGGCGACGAATGGCCGGCGCACCTTACCAAGCCCGAACTTGTCAGACAGATGGACGCCAAACTTACGCACGACTTCCCAGGCGTGAGCTTTGGCTATTCCCAAAATATCGAGGACAACATCGACGAGGCTCTATCGGGGGTCAAAGGAACCAACTCGGTCAAGGTCTTCGGTCCCGATCTCGCCGTCGACGAGGCCGTCGCCAACCGAGTCATGGCCGTGATGGGGAAGGTGCGGGGAATTACCGACACCGCCGTGTATCGATCCCTTGGCCAACCCAATCTGCTGATAACGCCGGACCGCGCCGAGTGCGCACGATACGGGTTGAACGTCGGCGACGTCGCCGCCGTGGTTCAGGCCGCAATCGGGGGGCAGGCCGCGACTCAGGTGCTGGAAGGCGACCGTCGCTTCGATCTGGTCGTGCGATGGCTGCCGAAGTATCGCCAGAGCCTGGACGCGATTCGTCAGATTCGCGTGACGGTTCCGGGCGGCGGCTACGTTCCGCTGGCCCAGGTGGCGGATATCAAGACCGCTGAGGGCGCGTCTTTCGTTTACCGCGAAAATCTCGAGCGCTATGTGCCCGTGCGCTTCGCCGTGCGCGGCCGCGACCTCGCCGGCGCCGTCGAGGAGGCCAAGGCGACGGTCGCGCGGGAAGTCAGCCTGCCAGAAGGCGTGCACTTGGAGTGGGCAGGGGAGTATGGAGAACTGCAAGCGGCCAACCGGCGGCTGATGATCGTGGTGCCGCTCGCGCTGGTGCTGATCGCCGGCGTGCTCTTTGCCGCAACCCTTTCGATGATCGACACCTTCATCATCATGGCGCAGATCCCGGTCGCCTGTCTGGGCGGGGTTCTGGGCTTGGTGATTACCGGAACGCCGTTCAGCATTTCGGCTGCGGTCGGTTTCATTTCGATCTTCGGCATCGCCGTGATGGACGGCATCCTGCTGAGTTTCTATATCCGCCAACTCTGGAATGAAGGCCATCCGTTCGCCGAGTCGATCATTATGGGCTCGGACCGCCGGTTGCGGGCCACGATGATGACCGATCTGGTCGATGCGTTGGGCCTGTTGCCTGCCGCAATCTCGACCCGAATCGGCGCGCAGACCCAACGGCCGCTGGCGATCGTCGTGATCGGCGGCGCGCTTGCGATTATGGTGCTGACGCGGCTGCTGCAACCCGCCCTGATTTACTTGATGCATCGCCGTCTGCGCCTGGCCGAGCAGCGCGGCGCGCCTCCCGGTACCGCAAGCCTCGCGCCTCATCCGAGCGAGCAATAGCCGCGCTACCGATTCGCGCCGGCTCGTGATAGGCAAGTCGCGGAGGGATCTGACGATGGAATTCGAAACCTTGGCGAGCGGATTCGGTCTGCTCGAAGGTCCTCGCGTCGACGAGCGCAACCGCCTTTATTTCGCCGATGTGCCCAGAGGCGGGGTCTATCGGCGCGATCTGAACGGCACGATCGAAACGCTGATCGCCGGGCGCAAAGGCGTCGGTGGTATCCTGTTCAACCAGGGCGGCGGATTGGTGGTAAGCGGACGCACGCTCGCGCTATGGGATGAGCGAACTGGCGCGATCCGCGATCTGTTCGCAAGCTACAACGATAAGCGGCTCAACGGGCTGAACGACATGACCGTCGATGACGGCGGTAGCGTGTACGTGGGCTCGCTCGAGTTCAACGCGCTCAGCGACGAAAAGCCGGTGCCGGGATTCCTATATCGGATCGATCCCGACGGCACGATTACCAGGCTCTGGGAAGGAATCGAGCTCACCAACGGTCTTGCCTTCAGCGCCGATCGCAAGCTGCTCTACCATTGCGATTCCACCACCAAGGCGATTTGGGTGTACGACGTCGCGCCGGATCGCACCGTGCGTGATCGGCGGGTGTTCGCCAGAATACCGGACGGATGGCCCGACGGGATGGCGGTCGATATCGAGGGCGGCATCTGGGTCGCGGCGGTCTTCGCCGGCGAGGTGGTGCGGTTCAAGCGCGACGGCACGCTGGATCGGCGGGTGCAGATCCCGGCGAAGAAAGTTACCAGCCTCGTGTTCGGGGGCGGAGATCTTCAGGACCTCTATGTCGTCACCGCCGATAACGCCGACGACGCGAGTCGGCAGGGGACTATCTTCCGGACCCGCTCCGACATTCCAGGGCTGGCGGTGCCCAAAGCGCGCTTCGCGGTTTGAATCGTCGGCGGGAGGCCAGCGTGAGAACGATCGGCATCGTTTTGGGAACCATAGTCGCGATCGTGATTGCGGCGGTATTCTTTATCGAGGTCGTGGCGCCGAGTATGAACTGGTCGGCGGCCGCGGAACCCGGCGCGGTGGAAGAGTACCTGGCCGACCGTGCCATCGACGGATGGGTCGTTCGTCACGCATCCAGCGACGACAATCCGCTGCCGGCTAGCGCGGGGAACCTCAAGGCTGGGCGAGATGACTACCGCGAAAACTGTGCCGGATGCCACGGCCTGGACGGCAGCGGTCGCAACCGGCTCGGCGCTGAATTCTATCCGCCGATCCCGAAGCTCATCGAAGACACCCAGCAAATGACCGACGGCCAGATCTACTTCATTATCGCCAAAGGAATCCGATACTCGGGGATGCCGTCGTTCGAGAATCATCACAAGCCGGAGCAGATTTGGCGGATAGTGCTGTGGCTGCGTCATCTGCCCAATCTGACTGAGCAAGAGAAATCCGAGATGGCAGCCGAGATTGCGCAACGGGGGCCTCAGCCAACACCCGGCGCGCATTAGACTCGGGCCGTGGCGGTGACCGCGCGACCGCGATTTCCGCTCGGCCGGTTATCGTCGAGGCTTCAGGTTGACAGCAGAACAACAAGCTAGTTTGATACTAGTTAGATTATGAAGCGCGGCGCTAAAGAAGTCGGGCTCTTCGACGCCAAGACCCATCTGTCGGCGTTGGTTGATAGGGCAGGGCGCGGCGAGGAGATCACCATCACTAAACGGGGCGCTGCCGTCGCCCGCCTGGTACCGGCTGACGAGGGACGGCGGAAGGATCCCACAGCAGCCGCCGCGAGAATTCGTGAGCTGCGCCGAGGCCTCAAGCTCAAAGCCGCGACCATCCGTGAGCTCATCGAAGAGGGGCGCCGGTGAGTCGCCTGGTGCTTGATGCATCGGTGACCCTGTGCTGGCTCTTTGAAGACCAGGCGACGGCCTTCACGGATGGCGTTCTCGATCGCATCGCCGGGGGAGGGGAAGCGCTGACCTCAGTGATCTGGCCGCTTGAGGTAGCCAACGCCCTGGTCGTAGCCGAACGGCGCAAGCTGATCAAACCGGCGCAAAGCGGCGCCTTTGCGGAGGCGCTTCGCCAGCTTCCGATCCGGGTAGAGCCCGTCGGTGCCGAGCGGGCTTTCTGTGAAGTCCTCGAGGCCGCGCGCCGCTATCGGCTTTCAGCTTACGACGCCAGTTACCTGGACCTCGCGATGAGGGAGACCCTGCCGCTGGCGACAGTTGACGGCCAGTTGCGTAATGCCGCTCGCGCCGCCGGTGTCAGACTGGCTTGAATCCCCGGTTTGACGAATGTGAGACTTTGCTACGAGCCGCGGCTCTCTTCCATTCGGCCGCCGCCGAGTAGTCGAAAGCGACGCCCGCCCCAATCAACCTCGTTGCCGGCGAGGCTCGCGCACCAGATCCCGGCCATGATCAGATCCTTGATCGGCACTATCCAGAGATCCGAGAGCGCTTCGGGGACACGCAACATGATTCCGACGACGACCGCGGCCATCGTTACGCGTGCTGCCACTACGCCCGCCAGTATCCCTAAAGACGCGAGGCTGAACCCCGAAGCAATCACCATGAGCATCGCCCACAACGGACCGTTGATAATGATAGTTGCGAGGCTCTCGGGCCGGACCGTGCGATAGGTGCGGGCCCATCGCAACTGATGGTGCCAGAACTGGGCGAAGCGGCTCTCCTCGCACGTCAGCGTGACGATCGAGCTCGATAGCTTCACTTGGTAGCCGCGTTCGGCGACCATCCGGCCAAGATAGAAATCGTCGGCGAGCAGATCCTTGAGCGCGGCGAAGCCGCCGATCGCGTCCAGCGCGGCGCGCTTGACCGCGATCGTGGCGCCGAACGCATGGCGCATCGGCTCGATCGCTTCTGATAAGATCGCCATCGGCGCGAAATCGGTATTGACGAACGCCGCTTCCAGGCGCGATGCGAATCCGCCCAGCGCCTTCGCGCGGTAGGCGCATGTGACGACGCCGATTTTGTCGTCCGCACTGATCTCGCCGACGACGCGGCGCAGATGGTCGCGCTCGACCGCGACGTCGGCGTCGCTCAGCACGAATACTTCAGCCTTGGGCGCCCGCTCGGCCATCTTGATAAGCTTGGCGACCTTGCGATTCGAGGCGTTCGGTTCCTCGCCAACCGCAAGACCGATTTCGAGAACCTGGTAGCGCGGCTTGAGGCTGACCGGCACCTCCGCCGCGCGATCGCCGTAATCGGATACGCCGAACACGAATTCTTTGCGCGGATAATCGAGTTCGAGAAAGCTGACGACGTTGTTGAACAGGCTCGCCGAGAGCCCGTGCAGCGGCTTCAGCATCGCGACGCGCGGAGCGATCTTGGGAAGCGGCGGCGGCGCTATCGCGGCGCGGCGCGCGAAGCGGAGAGCGGCAACGGTCGCGACCGCGTAATACGCGAGCGACGCGACCACTCCGATCAGCGTGAGGATGAGCGCCAACGACGCCACAATCTAGCCGCCGGATCGCGCGGTCATCGAACTCCGGGCGCGAGACAGGAAAGCGGAGCCGCCGACCAACTCAGGCGGCTTGGGCGCGACGAGCCCGCATCGTGGACAGGAACTGCATCCCTTCCTTGAGCAGCCGTTTGCACTCCTCGCGCGAACTCGCCATCTTGCGTACCGCCTTGAAGATGTAGCGCGGGCGGAAGTAGAAGTTGCGATAGAAGCGCTCGACGGCCTGGTAGATCTCGTCGTTGGTCAGGCCCGGATAGGTGATCGTGCATTTCTGATAGCCGGCCTTGTCCAGCATCGGGTCGACCGCCAGATAGCCATTGGCGGTGACGTACTCGAACAGTTCGGTGCCGGGATACGGCGACGCGAGCGACACCTGGATCGTCTCGCAATCCATCTCGCGCGCAAAGCGCATCGATTCGCCGATCGTCTCGCGCGTCTCGCCCGGCAGCCCCAGGATGAAGGTGCCGTGAATCAGGATGCCGAGCTTATGGCAGTCGGCGGTGAAGCGCCGCGCGCGATCGAGGCCGACGCCCTTTTTGATATTCTTCAGTATTTGGGCGTTGCCGCTCTCGTATCCAACCACGAACAGGCGGAGCCCACCTTCCTTCATGACCTTGAGCGTCTCGTAATCGACGTTGGCGCGCGAGTTGGTCGACCACGTGATCCCGAGCGGCTTCAGCAACTGCGCGATTTTGCGCGCGCGCGGCGGATCGGCGGTGAAGGTGTCGTCGTCGAAGAACAGTTCCTTCATTTTCGGGAACTTGGCCTTCATCATCGACACTTCTTCGAATACGTTCTCCGGACTGCGCACCCGATACGTGTGCCCCTGAGTGACCTGCGGCCACAGGCAGAACGTGCATTTCGCCGGGCATCCACGTCCGGTGTACATAGACACGTAAGGATAATGGCAATACGGGCTGTTGTAGCGGAGGTAATCGAGATTCTTCTCGTAGACTTCGGTCACGAACGGCAGCGCGTCGAGATCCTCGTTGCTCAGCAAGGGGCGGTCGGGATTGTGACTGATCACGCCGTTTCTGCGGTAGCTGATTCCGCCGATCTTGCTCCAATCCATCCCTTGCGCAACTTCGACCATCGAGTAGTCGAACTCCTTGCGCCCGGCGATATCGATCGCGGTCGAGGCCTTGAGTGTTTCCTCCGGCGCGGCGGTGGGATGGCCGCCGACGAACGCGATAATGCAGTTCGGATTCGCGGCCTTTATTGCCTCTGCCGTGCGGGCGTCCATCAGGAGCGACGGCGTCGAGGTATGCAGCACGACCAGGTCGTAATTCTTGGCTTCCGCCACCGTCATGGCGACGTCGTAGTTATGGGGCGGAGCGTCGAGCAGCCGCGCGCCGGGAATCATCCCGGCGGGATAGGCCAGCCAGGTCGGATACCAGAACGACCATACTTCCCGCGTCGCCTGATAGCGCGAGCCGGCCCCTCCGTCGAAATCGTCATAAGAGGGAGGATTAAGGAAAAGCGTCTTCATCGCATCCATGCTGCTGATACCCGCACCTGTCCGCTTGGTTAGTGCGAATTTTTACAGACCGAGGGATGGCTGCGCAAGGCTTCGTGTCGCGAAGCGCGCGTCTGGTTGTGATTCAAGAGGACGTCGAGCGGGCATCAGTGGAGAACAAAGCGTGTAAGTCGAAACGTCG
>JBEKLA010000136.1:0-10457 GCA_050010455.1 Binataceae bacterium (SeqCode)
GGTTGCTTCGGCTGGCTGGTCTGCGCCGCCGCGCCCGACGTGCTGGCCGTCGCGGTCGAAACCGGAGTCGGACTCGGCGAAGTTTGTTGGGCCCAAGCGATAGTCGAGATGCCCAGAAGTGCCGACGCAAACAACGAAATAAAAAACCCACGCGCTCGCTTCGTGTAACTCTCCCGCCTTGAGCGAGTGGGCGTGACAGACCGTCGAGCGAAGGTCGGAAAACTAAAAAACCCGACCCCTCGCTCGAAGGATCGGGCATCAGGCGCGACCTGAAGCCACCCTCCCCGCGGAAGGCATACGGCTTTAGGCACCCGGCCGGTGTCCTGGCTTGGGGTTCCCCCCCGGCCCGCCTTCCCGTATCGACTACGGTGGCATCGTGGGCCGTCGTCTCCCCTCACAGTTGCGGGGCAGCGCCGGATTCAAACCGGCTTCCCGATCCCGGATGCGCAGTTGGCGTAGGTTTCCACTTTTGTCGCCAATGCGGCTAGGCTCGTTTGGCGCGACCCCGCTTGACCGAGCTAAATGAAAGAGGCAGCTTGGTAGAATCGAGGAAATCCGAACAGGCCACGCGGGCAATGACTTCGTGATGCAAACAGCGTCCGAGCAGGGCGGTCATCGATGGAAGCGCGGGGTTGCGGCGCTTGTTGCCGCGATTCTGCTATTGAGCCAGTCGCTGGCTGCGGCGCACTTCCATCCTCTACCCACCGCGCAGAAGTATGCGGCTAATGCAGTCGTAAGTGCTGACGACGGACCATGCGCGGTCTGCCTGTTCTGTCTCCATTCTCCGACCGTTTCCGCTGTCACGCCGTCTGTGACGGCGCCGACGCCGTTCGCACAGCGCGACCAGATCGTTACGGAGTCACGGCTCCATTCCTCGTACGATTCGCACTTGTTCGGCAGGGCTCCGCCCGCGTCGCTCTGAGTCTCCCCCGTTAGGAAAAGCTGAATCACTGATGCGCGGCATTCGCCGCGTTCCGTCGCGTGCTCGGAATCGTCGCGACGAAGGAGTCCGCATTCGGAGGGATATGCGATGCGAGCGGCCTTAATTCTTACAGTCGGAACGGCCGCACTGGTCGTCATGGTTTTCTTCACATCTGCCGCCGCCGCGGGGACGCCGCAACGCGCTCGGCAGAATATAACTGGTAAGGTAAAAGACGCGCTCGGGCGGCCGCTTTCGGGGGTTAAGCTCTCGCTTCAAGACACCGAAGGCAGGGTGCGCGGCACAGCCGAAAGCGCCGCCGACGGGAGCTTTGTCTTCAAAGGCGTTGCGCCGGGCGTGTACTCCCTGGTGACGCATAAAACCGGCTTCCAGCTTGCGACTAAGGTGGTCTCGGTCTCAGCCACGCATGCGCCGGAACCGGTGACAATCGCGTTGGCGGCGGGCCACGAATTGAGCCTCCAGATTGTCACGACCCGCCTCAACCCGCAGCCTAACGCGCTCTCGGAGACTGGCAACAGCCAGTATACGCTCACGCAGCAAGACATCTCCGTCCTTCCCCAAGGCGAGAATACCCCTATCAACGAGGTGCTTCTGCAGATGCCTGGAGTCGTCCAGGACGATGAAGCACAGATTCATGTCGGCGGTGAACACGAAGACCTTCAGTGGCGCATCAACGGGGTCATGATGCCCATGGATAGCTTCAGCGGATTCGGCCAGATATTCAATAGCTTCTTCATAAAGCGCGTAAGCTTGATCGACGGGATTCTGCCGGTCACCTACGGCTACCGGGATGCCGGTGTGCTCGATATGGAAACCAAAGACGGCTGCTCAAATCCCGGTGGGAATGTGGGATTCTATGGTGGGCAGCGGGAAACCATGCAGCCCAGTTTCGAATATGGCGGATGTAAGGGGCCGCTAAGTTTTTACTACACCGGAACATTTCTTCACGACAATCTGGCCTTTAGTTCGGCCACGCCTGGCCCGACCCCGTATCACAACATTACAAACCAGGGTCAAGGTTTCGGCTACTTTACCTATCAGATCAATCCGCTCACCAAGTTGAGCCTGATTACCGGGGTTTCGGTCAACCACAGCGAGTACCCCACCTCGCCGGGGCTTCCGCCACTCTTCCAACTCGCCGGGGTAACCGCTGCCAATTATCCTTCAACCGACATCGCCGAGACTCTTGATCAGGACTACTACTTCGGAATACTCGCGCTGAGTGGCGTAATCGGCCCCGAAATCAACTACCAGGTTGCGTACACCAGCGCCTACAGCACCATCGAGTTCAGTCCGGATCCGATTGGCGATTTGATCTATCAAGGCGTCGCCTCGCACTCCTTCCATACCGAATTCGACAACTCTCTCCAGACTGATGTGTCCCGTCGGTTCGACTCGAATGAGTTCGGGTCCCACAACGTGGGGGTGGGTTTCTATCTTGGCGAGTATGGTGTTGAACTGGACGACACATCGCTGACTTTTCTTGCGAACCCGACGACGGGACAGCAAATCAGCAATATTCCGTTCAAAATCGTCGAGAACAGCAACGAAATCAACATGCTCTATGGCGTTTACCTGCAGGACATCTGGCGAATCAACGAACAACTCACCCTGACCGCGGGGATCCGTTACGACGGCGTAAGCGGCATCATTAACACTAATATGCCAAGCCCGCGCGTTAACCTACTCTATCAGCCCAACAAAGATACGGCCTTTCACGCGGGGTTTGCCCGCTATTTTCAGACTCCTGATTTCCAAACCATATCGCCACGCAGCTTCGCGGATTTTGCAAATACCACCGCTCCTGTTGCGGCAGGCGGACTCACGCCGTTTGCTGAGCGGGATAGTTATTGGAACGCCGGCGTGCTGCACCATTTCGGGTCTCATTTGACCTTGGAGGAGAATGCCTACTTTCGTCTCTCAGACGATCTGATCGATCTGGGGCAATTCGGCTTTGTGCCGATTTTTACGCCATTCAACTATACGAACGGACGTATATACGGCTCAGAAACCAGCGCTGTTTTCGACTGGGAAAACCTGAGTGCGCGCGCCAACTTCACCTACTCGGTGGCGCAGGGGAATGAGCTTGCCAGCGGCCAATTCAATTTCTCATCCGCGGAAGTTGATTACATCAAGAGCCACTACATTTTTCTCGATCATAACCAGCAATATACCGTTTCTGGAGGAATCACCTATCATTGGAGGAGCTACCATTTCAGCGTGGATGGTCTTTATGGAAGCGGCCTGCGCGCTGGCTTCGCCAATAAGGACGAACTGGGGGAGAACTTCCAAATTAATCTGGCGGTACAAAAGAGCTGGCAGGTGCCCAACGTTGGTAAAGTCCAGACCCGCGTGGTGCTCATCAACGCCACCGATAATATCAACGAGCTCCGCAATGGCACCGGTATCGGGATATTCCAAGCTGGGTATGGTCCGCGCCGAACGGTTTACGCCGGGATCACGGTGCCGCTCCCATCGATCAGGGCATTGAACGGAACTCCATAGGCGCGGACTACCTATAAGCCTAATGGCGTGCGACTAGCAGGCCGTTGAGAAAAGGGTTTGATTACTGAGTTTCATAGTCGTTTGGTCGAGCTTGAGCGGAGTTTGAGGCCTATCAGGGTTCCGCTTCGATGCGCGGCGCGCGGCGAAGCAGCAGCGTGGCCTTATGGTTCACGCTGGTGCCGGGCTGAGTCTGGCGATTCTGAGCAGATTGTAAGCGGCGGCCACCAGATAGGCATGCAATTGGGTGCGATCGAGGCCGCGATAGCGGGTACGGCGCAGTCCTCCGACGGTCTTCATCCAGCCGAAGATCTCTTCGACTCGCTTGCGTACCCTTTGGCTCACCGCGTAGCCAACGTGACGCGCGGTGCGGCGGTCGAGCGCCGAGCCGCCGGCGCGACCCTCATTGCGCGCGATGTGCGGGGTGACCTTGAGCGCGCGGCAGGACGCGACGAACTCGCGGGTATCGTAGCCCTTGTCGGCACCCAGCGTAATCCGCCGGCTGCCCGGCAACGCGGTCTCCAGCATCGCGCGTGCGCTGTTGCGCTCGGCGTAGCCGTCAGCCGGTTCGACCGCGAAGTCGATCAGGAGACCGTGGTGGTTCTCCATCAGCGCGTTGGCCGAGTAACACAACCTCGCTTCCTTGCCCGGCCCCTTCCTGGCCAGCTTCGCTTCGGGGTCGGTGGTCGATTGATGAATGGCGTTGCCGCGGCGCTCGCCGTGGAAGTTAACCGTCGGATTGCCGGGGTCCTCGGGCGGCTGAGTCGGCCCCTGGTCCTTGCGCTTGAAGCTCTTGAGCGAGGCCCACGCTTCGACCAGCGTGCCATCCACCGTGAAGTGCTCGTCCGAAAGCAACTGCAGACCGCGGGCCTGCGCGACCACGCGGGTGAAAAACTCGCGCGCCACGTCGTGCTCAAGCAGCCGCGCCCGGTTGCGCGAAAAGGTCGAGTGGTCGAAGCTCGGCTCGGCCACATCCATATCCAGGAACCAGCGGAACAACAGGTTGTAATCGAGCTGCTCGCAGAACATTCGTTCGCTGCGCACCGTGTAAAGCGCCATCAGCAGCGAAGCCTTCAGCAACCGCTCAGGCGGAATCGACGGCCGCCCGATCGCGCTGTACATCTCATCGAACAGCGGCGACAGCCGCGTGAGCGCCGCGTCGGCGAGTTCCTTGACCCGCCGCAGCGGATGCTCCCTGGGCACCCGAGCGAGTCCAGGAGAGTTGAATGATGAGTCAAGTTAGAAATGCGCCGGAAGCCCTCCGCGCTGAACGCGCCGATGGCTCCGCGGCGGTAGATGTAGTGCTAAGCGGCGAATACTCAGTGGCAATGCGCCGGTTCAACCGCCGCCAGTTAGCGGGCGGTTCCACCTGTTACAGAGGAGCGGTAATGCCAACGAAATTCCGCGGGTGGGCCTTGAAAAGCGTGACGCGGCTGGCCTCGCTGGCGCTGGTGGTGGCCATGGTGTCGGCTGGGTGCGGCAACGGCTCGAACGGGCCACCCACGCAACCAGTGCTCGGACTATGGGAGGCGAATCTCAATAACGTGCTCGAGTTTCTCAACACGCATGTCGCGGTCAACGGTAACTCGGCGCCGGAGCTCATCGGCAACCTGCCGACGCCCGGCTTTGGCGCGCCGCAGGGCGTGACGTTTGATTCCAATGGTAATCTGTGGGTGCTCGACGGCGGCACCGTTGCGACGGGCGGGACAATTCCACCCACGGTGGACGAGTTCACCACGGCGCAATTGCCCAACCTCACCAATAGTGGCGTCGCGCCCAAGGCGGTGATCGGCTCCGCCGACTTCGGCTTCCCGCAGCAGCTGGGTTTCGATAGTAGCGGCAACCTGTGGGTGAGCGACGCGGCGAACAACGAGGTCTTCGAGTTCACACCGCGCCAGCTCAGCGGCGGCACCAACGTCACGCCGGCTTTGGTTCTCACCTCGAACCCGGCCTTCAATGGTTCGCTTGGTATCGCTTTCGACTCCTCGGGCGATCTCTGGATCGCCAACAACAACCTGAGCGGCGCCAACGGAACCATCTTCGAGTTCAGCGCGGCACAGCTGTCCGGCCTGAGCGGAGCGCAGACGCTCGTGCCGAACGCCATCCTGCAATCCAACGGCACTTCGATCAGCCTGCCCTGGGCGTTGGTGTTCGACAGCAATGGGAATCTGTGGGTCAGCAATCAGGACAGCACGATCAACACGGTGGTCCAGTTCTCCAAGGGGCAGCTCGCGGCGCTGACCGCTGCGCCGACCACGCCGACGCCGGCCGTAACGATCAGCGTGATCGGCAGTGGCAGCTCGATGAGCATCGACGCCCCCACCGGGCTTGCGATCGACTCGCAAAACGACCTGGCCGTGTCCAACGTGAACAACAGTATCGCGGTTTTCGCCTTCGACCAGTTGATGAAAAGCGGCAGCCCTTCGCCGGAAGTTTTCGTAGCCGGATCGAATACCGCGATTAACACGCCCGAGGGCCTGGCCTTCAGCGGGGGCTGGAAGCCGTAGCGAGCGTTGATGCAGCTTCCGCAGTGGCGACCCGCGAGGCCTGCGGTTATGTTTTCGTGGAGGGTCTTTTACGCCGGGATCACGGTTGTGGAAAACCTAAACCCGAATGTAGTAATGATGCAGCCCGTGTGTGTGGCGAATTGCTACTTATTGCCAGGCTCAACAATTCGCCCACACACAAGAAGCGCCCAATAGCATATGCGGAACCGAAAGCGACCGGACTTAGTGGGGAGGGCGGTTAAATCCCCACGTTCGGCCGAGCGTAGACCGCAAGCCACGCACGCGCGACCGCGAATTTCGATTTTTGGGTTTATGAGCCTTTCCGGCGTAAGCACAGGGACGCTGTGAGGGGCTGATCGACGCGAAGGTTACCAACCAGTCAACTGTTTTCCGAGTGTTTTCCGCCCGTTTGAGCACGATTTACGCCTGTTTGGAGAGGATTTCCGCGTGTTTTGAGCCGGCATGCAAAGTTGACCGCTTGAGGGCTGGTACTTTGGGCAAGGAACCCGCGCGTGATGCCCGCGGAGGCGAGCGCGAAAGCGAACAAGTCGTGGTGGTGACGCTCGATTCGCTCCAGGGATATCCCATCGAGGACTACGGTTATCAGCTTGGCCGCCATTGGGGCATCGGGCAGAAAGGCACGAACACCGGCGCGCTGCTTATCACCGAAAGCTCGATGCCGTCTTGTTTCAGTTTCACCTTATCGACCAACTCATTGAGCGCTGCCGCGCTTTCCGCCCCTGACTGCAGTCGCCGCCTCCATGTGTCAGCCGCTTCCAGGACCGCCGGAATATCGGCCGCGCCAACGCCGAGGTTACAAGCGATGCCGCTGAATGCTGTCTGATCGCCCAGGAGCTGAGCGGCACCCGCTACAGTGCGCTCGATTTCAGGAGCGGACAGGCGCTACTCTCGGAGCGGACAGGCGCCAACGATCACGGGGTGAAACGCGGCATCTACACTCTGCTGGATTACGATCTGGTGGAGCTGTGCGAGCTCTTCGGCAGCGCGCCGCTCCCGTCGGTAACCACGACGCCGCAGGGAGTCTCCCCGAGCAGATCGCCCAGCGTGCCAGTGCCGGAAATGTTCTGGCTATTGGCTGATGCTGATACACTATGGCCAGTGGTAGGCCTCATCAGGCAAGCCCGATTAGGAAGCTGAGATAGCGGCCGTTCGAAAGATGTTTTCTCAGATCTAGTTCTTGGGAGCGACTGTAATATGGTGGAACCATGATCCAAGACGAATTGCTCGTGAAGGCGGTCTCCAGAGTCAAACAACGATCCGAAAAGCAGGACGACCTTCAAAAGCTCGTTGGAACGTTCGTTGATGTCGGAATGTTGCCGCAGCTCGATAATCGGAACGCACAGATATTCTATGGGCGACGCGGCACGGGTAAAACTCACGTATTGCGCGTTCTTGGCTCACGGCTGGCTGAGGAAGACGCGCATAACACCGTCGTGTATATCGACGCTCGCACCATTGGGAGCACGGAACAGTTTACTGATGAGGCACTCCCAATAGGCCGGCGTTGTCTAGCTTTATTTCAGGACATTCTCGGCGAGATTTTTAATGCGCTGCTCGAACATATTGTCGAACATCCGTCGGCAAAACAGGAACAGGCTCTCAACGCCACCGACGACCTTAGCAGAATAATGCTGGAACCGATCAAGGAATACCGAGAGGAACGGTTAACCGCGAGATCCACTGAGAAAGTCGGCGGCACTTCATCTCGGACAGCCACCGTCAGCGCCTCCATAGACACGGTTCCGCGGGTAAATGCGGGACTCGGTGAGCGACACGTTCTGGAGGAGCAACAGGTACAGTCCCTGAGTGCCGCATATAAGGTGAACACCGACGACAAGGTCATCTTCCCGGCTCTGCACGCCGCCTTATCGTCGGCACTCAGCCTAGCTGAATCCTATCTGTATATCCCGATCGACGAGTGGTCTTCACTTCCCGCTGATATTCAGCCCTATCTCGCCGAATTCCTGAAGCGTGGCGTTCTGCCGCTTCAGCGTGCGACTCTAAAGATTGGGTCATTGGAGTATCGGTCCCGATTCGAAATGAATAGAGAGGGAGCGCGGCTCGTCGGGTTTGAGGTCGGCGCTGATATCGCTGCGACCCAAGATCTCGACGACTACTATGTTTTCGACAGAAATCCGGAAAAGATAACCGCCGCATACGCGGATATGCTGCTTCGGCACCTCAACAGCGAATTGCCAGAAAACTACCTTCTACAAAAATATGGAATCGAGAGGGGCTCAGATCTTACTTCTCGCCTCTTCACTGCCCGAACCTTCCAGGAATTGGCGCGAGCATCAGAAGGGGTTGTGAGAGACCTGATCAACATATTCACCATCGCGTATTTCAACGCCCATCGCCGAGGACGCGAAGACATCGACCGGAAGGCAATACTCGAAGCCGCTCGGCATTGGTTCGAGCAGGATAAGGAACGTCAGCTCGATGAGCATCTTGAGCGGGTGCTCCGGCGTATCGTCGACGAAGTAATCGGCAGCAAGAGGGCTCGATCCTTCCTTCTGCCTCGCGAATTGGAGCGTGACCCAACCATTCAGCGGCTGTTTGATGCGAGAGTGTTGCACCAGATGCAACGAGGATATGCTGACAAGGATAAACCCGGTGTCCGGTACAACATCTACACTCTTGACTATGGTACCTATGTAACTCTGTTAGGGACGTCAAAAGAGCCACAGATGGAGCTGGCGGCAGGAGACGATGCTGCAAATAACCCCGAACTTGTGGTTCCGTTTGACGATAAGCGTAGCATCCGTCGGATAGTGCTTAACGCTGACGTGCTCTCATGACGGCCGGTGCTGGTCCAGCATTTTCAACTGCATGGAGGTCTTGAGCAGGATTGATTCGCAGCGAAAGAAGTTGACGCTCCACAGGCTCAACAATTTGCCCACACACGAGAAGCGCCCAAAAGCATTCGCTGAACCGAAAGCGGCCGGATTAAATGGGAGGAGGGCGGTCAAATCTCCACGTTCGGCCGAGCGTAGACCGCTAGCCACGCGCGCGCATCCGCGAAATTCGATTTTTGGGTCACATGAGCCTTCCAGCCTTCCCGACGTAAGCACAGGGACGCTGTGACGGGCTGATTGACGCGAAGGTTACCAACCAGTCAACTGTTTTCTGAGTTTTTTCCGCCTGTGTGTGGCGAATTGCTACTTATTGCCAGGCTCAACAATTCGCCCACACACGAGAAGCGCCCAAAAGCATATGCGGAACCGAAAGCGGCCGGACTAAGACTCGTACCAGGGAATTGGCGGGTTCCGCCAATTCGTTGAAGCCTGCTTCAAGGCTGCCCACATCAGTGCGCCGCCGACTCGTCCGATTCGCCGTGTCTATGATGGCTGGCTTAAGTTGCGCCCTAAATCGGCCGCGAAGGCTTCGACCCCGCGCAGATGATCACCGACCAACGCCAGCGACGGGGGGAAGCGCCTGATTCGGTAGTGGTCCCGCGTCGATCGCTCTCACTCTGCAACTTAGGACCAAGAGCTTGGCAAGCAGCTGCCCGAGTCCACCAAGCGATTGCCCTGCAAAACGTTTCGTACGGCCTCGCAGGCCTGGCGGGTCCATGTAAGCGATGTGTATGCTCGATGCGGAGTGGCCGCCGCGTGCTACTCGCGATCTCGGCTGACCCAACATCCGAAAACTACGACACGGATAAGCTGAGAGATTGGCCTTCGATGTTGGTCCTCTGAGGAAGGAGGACGACGAGGATGGCGAGGCGGGGTCACAGGGAGGAGCAAATTCTGCGGGTTGTTGAAATCGGAGACTCCATATACGGAAATTGCGCCTCAAATTTAACCACGCTCGGGAGCCCCCGGTGACCGAGGCCAGGAGGTAGGAATGAAGGCCAAAGATCAGAAGGTGATCGATATCCTGAACGACGCGCTGGCGGCGGAACTGACGGCGATCAGCCAGTACTTTCTCCATGCGGAGATGTGCCAGAACTGGGGCTATCAGCGGCTGTACGAGACCGTTCGCCACCACTCGATGGACGAGATGCGACATGCGGAGGAGCTCATCGAGCGCCTGCTTTTCCTCGAAGGCTCGCCCAACATGCAGCGGGTCGGGAAAATCAGCATCGGCGCAAGCGTAAGCGAACAACTGAAGAACGACCTCGCGCTGGAGAACGCCGCGGTCGAGCGGCTGAACGCGAGCGTCCGAACCTGCCGTGAGGTCGGCGACGTCGGCAGCGCCGAGCTTCTCGAGGACATCCTGAAATCGGAAGAGGACCACGTGGGCTGGCTCAAGGCGCAGTTTGAACTCATCGCCCAGGCTGGTGTACAGAACTACCTGGCGCAGCAGATCCGAAAGAACGCAGAAAAGTAACGCTGCTTGGCGGAGCGAGTGGAATCCGAACTCTCCGATTATCTCGAAACCAGGCGACCGAACTCGGCGGAGGAGGGGTCGAACTGCCCCAAGGCGAGAAACGCGTGGAAGTCGTAACCACTAGTTTACCATTATTTTTTCTGTCAACCCGGCGC
>JBEKLA010000137.1:0-10381 GCA_050010455.1 Binataceae bacterium (SeqCode)
GCAAACGCACCTATAGCTATCGGATCCCGAGCATGAAGACGCTGCGCTTTGTCCTCATCAACCGCGCCGCGCGCCTCGCTCGGATCTCTGGCCGCAAAGTCCTGCGCTTCTCCTCCAACCCGCCAACCGAAACCCTCTATGACCGGGTCGCACACCATCTCGCCGCCTGATTTATTTTCGGATTAGGGTTAGTGGTTGAAAGTATTGCGCAACACGATCGCAGTGCTTGCGTTCAGAGTGACAAGCCGCCTCCGGCGGGGCAGCCTGGAAACTCACAATCTACTGGAAAAAAGAGGGATTATCTCTTTCTACAAAAAGACAGTTCTTTCGTACGAGCTCGACGCTGAGTTCAAACAACAACGAGAGTCACATCACGGGTTTCGTTACCCGTTAGCAGAATCTGAAACCCGAGGCACGGCCTGACGGGGGCTCAACCAACATCGGCGCACGATTCGCTCTGAGGCCGCACTCGCCCTTGAGCGGCTAGTTTTTCGCAACAGGCGTCTCTTACGCGAGAGTATTCGATATGCTCCATACACGGTGGCGGGTGCCGCGGATATTCGAATCCAAGGTTCAGGTAGCCGTGCCCAGGAACGCTCGGAACGATGTTAATAGCGTTCTCGTCGATCGGCCCCCATCGCACGATAGACGTCGGTCCATGCAGCGCCACGAGCGGTGCCCCGATGGCCGCTGCCACGTGCATAATTCCTGTGTTAACTGATACGACCAACGATGCCCGGCGCACCATTTCGAGGCTCCGCCTCAGCGAAAGTCCAGCGGCATTCACCATCCAACCTCTACTATTCGGGCTTTCGGTATTGACTATCTCTTCGTTTTTCTTCACCTCTTCGCGCGCCCCTGTGAGAACGACATGGTACCCAAGCCCGATCATTTCCCGCGCGAGCATGGACCACTTTTCGTTCTGCCACTCCCGCAAATGTCCCTTGAACCCTCCTGCCCAAGGATGAAACACCACGAATGGCTCGCAACCTTCGACTTCGTGAATCTCGTTTGCAGGCGAGAACTTCATCGCGGGGCTATTTCTGGACCCTATTCCGAGCGACTCTAACAGGGCCCGGTAGTTATCCAGCTCATGTCTCAGCCGCGAATGTTCTACCGCGACGTCATATGCGTAATGACGAAACTGGCCCGCGGTTCGAAATCCCACTGTAAAAGCGCTATTTGCAGCCCAAGCCAACACCGCGTTCAGTCGAGGCCAGGGACCGAGGTCGACCAGCAAATCCAGTTGGTGAAATCTGATAGTTCTTATGGCCGCGAGGGGATCGCTTAACGGCAACTCTACTATTTCGTCAGGGCCGTCGATTAATTTCACAACAGCCGCATTTGACCTTCCCGCGAAAAACACGATACGCGCCGCCCTGTAGGCGTCGCGGAGGTCGCGCAGTATAGCGCTGGCAAGTACGGTGTCTCCTATGGCCGCTGTATGCAGAATTCCAATTCTATTCAGTGTTGCCGGAAGTGGTCGTTTACGCGAGCACGAGCCTAAAAGTATGACGATCGGTATACCGACAAACCGATCGATATTCCGTAGAATCCGACTTCCTCGACCGACCACGGATAGCGATCCTCTCGCGACTTCTAGTTACTAGCTATTGGGCTACGCCGGAGCGCGCATGGGTGCGGCGTATTTGCAAACACGTGAAGCTAAGAGCCGTACGCGTCATTCCCGCCCGTCGGTGGCTTGCCTTTGCCTAGTCGCTCCTAACACGACACAACAGTCGCGGCTGGCGGACACATCAGCGTTCTTGCTCGTATACTCGAAAGTCGGACGAATCCCGCCATTAGCGCCTCGCGCCTCCAAGTTCGTCGCGCGCGCCAGGACTTCCCCGAGAGCATCTAGCACAGCCCCGACGGAGATTTCTTGCATGCACACGTTGTTGGGACAGTCGGCGAAATGCTTACCGTCATAGCATGGCCGACAAGCGAGTTCCTTGCCGCCCCAAAAAATCGTGGCCCTGCTCTTGTGTGATACAAAGTCGCCGGGATTGGTAGGGCCGAACAGACCGACTACTGACGCGCCGGATAATTGCGCAAGATGAAAGGGACCCGAGTCGTGTACGACTATCGCGTCGCACACGTTGTAGACGGCGACTAAATCGGTAAGGTCAGTTTTTCCTACAAGGTCGACGACAGACAGATTCGCGAAGGCTGGTGAGACCCAGGCGTCGGAGGAAGCGCCGGTCACGATTACCTGGCCACCCGCGTCGATCAATCTTTTTGCCAGATCCACGTACCTCTCAAGCGGCCATCGACGCAGCGGCTGTTCGGCCAAGACATTTTTTGCCCCACCCGGCGCTATAGCAACCAAGGGACGATTTGCTTCCCCTAGAGCCTTTCTCACATCCGCACTATGCGGTTCTATCCGTAAAACTGGCAGGCAGGTATCCGCCACCTCCGGTCCTTCTTCTCCGCTAAAAAGCCGCACATATTCGTCAGCATGATAGCGACCCGGCACTGGAACTCTTCGCCCAAACATTTTGCCCAAGCTACGCCGCTCAAGGGCCCAGCTAGTCAGAGTTAAAAGCCTGTACCGCCAGTCATGATTACCCGTCAAAATAAGATCGAATCTTCGGCCGAACAGTCTCCGCCATACTCGCAAAAGCTCCTTGCCCTTCTCCTCCGCCGAGCCCTTCAACAACCTCGTTTCGTCGACCACGATAAACTCGTCGATTCCACTGGCTGCCTGCAGCAACGACACGACGTTCAGTCCACACATCCAACTAATCACGGCATCTTCGTAACGTGACCTCATCGCCTGGATCATCGGCAACGACATCACGATATCCCCGATGCCGCCGAGCTTAACGTAGAGAATACGCATGACAGGAGCGTCTACCTAAGACTGAAGCCGCGGCTCCCGGGCACGCGCCCCCTCTCCAGGAACCTGAAGAAGTAATCCAAGCGCGAGTGCCGCTACCAGCCAAGGATAAAAAAACGTGATCTGCGCTCCACACATCTGCGCGAAGAATTGAAACGCGCCAAGCGCAACGACCGCGCCCGAAGCCCGAGTGCGTAGGCCGATGCGCACGGGGCTCCATATTATCCACAACAGATAAACTAAAAGCGGAATTCCCAACTCAGCAGCGTAGCCTGCTAGTCCGAGTCCCGGCAAATCCCAATAGCGCGACTCCGGTATCATACCTAGGTACTTCGCATTGTTACGAACGAGTGAATAATTACCGAATCCAACACCTACCAAGGGATGGTCCGCCACAATCCTCGGAACGATGTATAAAGCTGCGATTCGTCCGACAACAAGATTTCCGTTATCCGGCTGTAGTGCCGCTACAATTTCCAGGTTACTATAGCTCTGATAGTAGTCCTCTAATTGCTGCCTGATAGGCGTCGCGACTATTACAACAGTCGCAAAACATCCAGTCAGAATGATTTGCCGCATATGTATCTTGCGAACGCCCAGCCAAAACCAGATAGCTACAAGGCACACAAAGGCGGCTTTCGAGATCGATAGAACTATGCTTGTTCCTACCACTGCAATTGCGACCGCCGTCACGCCTCTTCCTATATCGCGCAGAGCGTAACGCCTGAACATAACCACCAATACGACACTAACAGCGTACAAGCCGTACGGGCCGCCTTCGTTGAAGAAGGCGCGCGCCCGCGGAAGCCCTTCGCTCACCAGGTCGGGCCAATACGCACCGGATAGGTCCACTCCCGCAAATGCCAGAACACACCAACTGACCGTCGCGTAGGCAGCGTTAGCAACCCCAACCCACATATAGCTGGCGGCAAGAAATCTAATAAGCCCGGAATCTTGGCTCAACACATTCGCCAAGACGATCATCGAGGTCGCAGCAAGTCCGAATTGCGTAAGCCGTGCGATAAATAGCAATTCCGGAGTTCTCAAGAGGTGCCCGACGGCGTCGCCCGGCGGACGAAAGTCGAGGCGTAAGGCAAGCACGCTCAACACAAAAACCATCAAAGAGAAAGCCGCGTAGTGCCGACCTAACCGCGCGAGCCGCGGGTGCATGCTGAATTTGCCCCCATTATGAGCAATCCATATGGCGACAGAAAGGTTCCAAGCCAGCAAAAAGACCTCTACGGGTTGGACATCGGCCGCCTTTAAATTCGTAAGCGGCGCGAGCAGACACGCGATGAAGATTGCGGCCGCGCAAGCTGCCCTGACGGAAAGCACTATAATGAAGACCTCAGACCAGTGGCGTAGCGGGTCGAAAGCGCGAGCAGCCGTCGCCAAGCGTCCGTACTCCTGAAAAAGCTGATTGCCAAGTACTCAAGCTTTGCTGTCCATTTGATATGACTCGACCTGTGCCCGAGACGCGGTCAGCCGGTCGCTCGCTCCGGCCCGCACCGCGCAATAGACTTCTTCGTATTGTTCGCACATTCTTGGCAACGTAAGATGGCGCACTGAGTCAGCGATCCGCGGCCGGATCTCGCTACGCGTCAGCCCCATAGAAATAGCGTCGTTCAAAGCTCGTGCGAGGTCGCCTCGTACCGCGGGCTCGAAGGTCAGCCCATTCTTTCCATCTTGGATTTGCTCGGGAATGCCTCCTCTCCTTGAGCCCACAACTGCCACTCCTTGCTCCAACGCCTCGAGCACAACGGTAGGAAACGGATCGTTCCACAGCGATGGCACGACTAACAGGTCAATCTCCGTCATGAAACGAGCGCTATCCACAAACCCGAGGAACTGAACGTTCGCGCTGGCGTAGCGATTCTTAAGAGCGTCCACGTAATCTCGAGGCCCGGTTCCTCCAATTCTTAGCTCCCAGCTCCGTCCTTGATCCAAATTTTGGAATTCTTTCAACAAGAGTTCGATACCCTTGTTCTCAACGAGCTTTCCTAAAAACCCAACCCGCAACGGACTCGCTACTCCCGCCGGTGCCCCGCTTTTCCCCACCGCAGTCGGTAGACCCGCGTGGATAGTGCGCCTTATCGGCACACCATCGAATATTCCGAACTTTTCGTGGACGTCGAATACATATTGGCTGGCCGCTACGACTGCGCTTAGCTTAGCCACCGCCTTCCGTCTGAACGTAGTCAGCAGTGCGCATGGACTGCACATCCGCTTGCAGTTCGCTCCGTCGCGAAACATGGACGATTTCGAACAAAGCAGATAATAGTCGAAGATTGAATGTACGCACGGAATCCGCCGCGCCCGCATTCGCGACCAAACCGCAGCAGAAAACCCAACAACGTTATTAGTCTGAACGAGATCGGGCTGTTCCTCATCGACTATTCGATCAACGTCGCGAGCTGCCAACCAATTGAATGCGTCCAAGAGATGCCACACCATGCGCAGAGCCTTGGGCTGCTCTTTCAAGGCCGGCTGATATACATTCCTGATGGGTGCGTATCGCACCTTGACACCATTGATCGATTCCGTGCGTGCGTCTGCGCGTTGACACAGTGTTGCGACTGTAACAGTGTTACCCTTTGCCGCCATTTCCTCGGCTAACCACTGCGCGATCTTTTCCGCGCCCCCCACAGCTTGCGGATAATACAGGCTCGACAAATAGAGAATCTTCATTACTTAAGTGGCTACGATGTTGCGAACTAAGCCGCCTTCTCTACGAATGTCTGGATAAACGCCGCGTGCGAATGGCGGCCGTGGTTGGCGAGCTTTGCGCCGCGCGCTCACACTTTTGAACTGCGAACCCTTAGTTAGCCTGCCGAGGTCTCGTTCTTTGCCATCACTGCAACCATGGTGTGACCAACAGCTCTGAGACGTTCATCAGAGAAGGCGGCCCGAAGCGGCAGGCAAGCCACACGCCGGAGGGCTCGCATCGGCAACGAGGCATGGAACCAGTCGAGCTCGCTGCGCTTTCGGCGTAGGAGCCGGTCGATCGCTTCCGCGAACAACGTGTTCAGGTAAGGATTTACATGATAGTCCGCGAGCGCTTCCCGCTCTAGCGAGACCATCTTCACCGGCAAGATCTTGGACAAGTACGAGAGACAGCGAGGCCGCCAGCGTGTCTGATGATGCGGTGGCATATTGAGTATAGAGTTCCGCTCCAAGGATATGAACGATTCATCGTTTGGAACCGCAACCACAAGATACCCAGATGGCCTAAGAGCGCGCAGCATCTGCTCAAGCATGCTGCGCGGATCTTCAACATGCTCAAGTACCTGGAATGCGCAGACGGCGTCATAACCATCGGCCTCTAGCGCGTCCAAGTGCTGGTCCAAGGTCTGCGTGCGCACGTCCAAGCCCTTCGAACGCGCGAGCGACGCCGCCGATGGGTTAGTTTCCAGTCCTACGTAATTTCTCCCGTCGACTCTCAGGCCAAATTCTCCGGCCCCCGCTCCGACCTCCAGGACCTTGGCTCCCGGCGATAGATATTCGAGGGCAACCCGAAACTCCGCCTTGCCGGCCATATAATACTCAGAGGCGCGTTCTAATGACGCGTACAACGATTCATCGCCGACTACCGAGGGGTCGTAGAACTGGAGCCCGCACACGTCGCACTCTCGGCGGTGTATCGTGACATCCCTCGGCATCGCGGGTTCAAAGCCCAGCAGATGCCTATACATCCGGGCAATCTGGCCCGACTCTATGCTGGCTACTTCACGACAGGCTGGCGACCGGCACAGCCGGCAGACGTTCATCTCTAGCTCCTTGAACCGTCTTCGGGCACAAAAATAGGTCCCCTTCCATTTCTCTCTATTCTCTCGGCCTTAACCTCAGCTCCGTTCGCGTATCGCTCAACCTCTACAGGCGAAGCGGTGTGGCGAAAGCGAATTCCTCCCAGGACGACGCCGGTCTCCGAGGCGGCGCCCGGCACTAAAAAGGCCGTCGAGCCCCAGGCTTCTGCCAAGTCCGAGAACATTTCAGGGATCGCATCGTCAGTCAGCAACAGACCAGACTCCGACAGTAACGGCTTGACAGTTCGATACTCGAACTCCTGAAACTCCGCTGTGTGATCTGAGTCGTGAATAAAAATGTCGATCGGCGCGTAGCGCTTAGCCAGAACCGGCAACAGTTGGCGCGCGTCGCCTATACTCAGACACCACCGAGACTTAAGGTAATCGGGAACTAGCCACCCGGGCCCGTCTACGCCGATCGGCAAATCTATGCTTGGCAGATCGATACTTATTAAACGGCCGCGATCGTTGCGCGCCATCGCGCGAAGAATCAGCGTTGACGATAGACCGTCGTGGACCCCGGTCTCCACGACCACATCCGGTTTGAAGCGCCGAACGATCGCGTACCACACTCTGAAACGACCAATGCTGAAAGGAATCGGGCTGTCGGGCCTCACGCGTCCGTACTGTTTAGCCAGCGCGTCAACAAAGGCCCGATCCTGCTCGAGCTCCTTGAAGGCATCATCAACCTCCGCTTCAGAACAGCCAAGAAGTCGGTGACAAAAACGTATCTCATCAGTCCGCGACATCGAGGGCAGATAAAAATTTGACATGCCGCGGGTCTGCCCCAGCAAAACTCGCTTCAGGTGAAAGGCCACCGAGCCCGGCTTTAGAAGCGTGCGCCCGGATCCAACCAAGCCGATTGCGCGCATCCTTCGAAAATAAAGAAGCAGAAGCTCCCACCGCTTTCGCATGAACTCGCTCACCGGGCACCGCGTTGCAATTCGTGCGTCACCCACGCCCACAAATCAGTCAGGCTTGACGAAGTAGCGCCCTGTGTAATCAATATGATTAAGCAGAATTGGCGCGCGCTGACTTGCAAGAAACTCATCAACTGCTCGCCGACATCCTTCGAAGTGGCCGTAATCGTCGATAATCACGACTCCGTGTTTAGCCACTTTAGGGTACAGATACTTCAGGCAAACGGCAGTGGACTCGTACCAATCCGCATCGAGCCGCAGCAACGCGATGGCGCCCAACGCTTGCGCATCGTGCGGCAAAGTGTCCTGAAACCAGCCGACGTGATAGTGGATCAACTCTTTCGGGTACCCGATCTTAGCTTCCAGGAGATCCCGGCTATCCTCGACCGGACTTCCGACTTTACCCAGCGCCCTTAAGACGCCTCCCGCCCGTCCCTCCGCGAACCGCGCTGCGACCGCGCCGTCCAGCCGCGCGCTAGGCTCCGGGAGTCCTTCGAAACTGTCAAACAGGTGCAAATCACGATACGGCAGCGTCTCCGATGCCAAATGCGCGAGCGCGCAGGTCCCAACGGCTCCCCCCTTCCATACTCCGCACTCTACTATTGAGCCCGCGATCTTATAGCGATCCAAGTAACGCACCTGCTGCCACAGCGTGGCACAGCGCTCGAAGGAGATCATCGTGTAATCCGCAACGATGGGAAGAGCTTTTTTGATCTGCTCCTCTTCATCAAAATAGAAAGTCCCATAGCTGCAGGCAGGGAGAATCGGCGTACCTTCACTAGGCCGCAAGCCCTTGGCCAGCAGATAGTGCTTAACGCACCGCTTTATATTTGCCCGAAATGGCCTCATACTTCCGGAGTCTTCGCTCCTCAGATCGACCTCCCAACCATTGCACCAACGATCGTAATCGAGCGCGATACATGCTCCTTCTCTTCGGCTGTTAGCAAATACAACCAACCGCAGAAGCCGCCAAGTGACAACGCCAGTGACACAAATACGGTTTTTGCGACCAGGCCCGCCGGCAGATACACGCTCATCGTTATAACGACGAGCACTGCGACCATTGCCGCTCCAGCGCGCCGCGCTGTCTCTGCGGCTTCCGGCAAAAGAAGTATCGCGGCGACCCAATAGCCCGCGGTATCGAACACCAACCTGGCCGTCCACGCTATAGCGGCGCCTTCGATCCCGTACCACCTGATTAGGCAGCTCACCAACCCCACATAGAATGGCAACTCAACTATGTGAAGTTTCGCGGTGATATCGGGGCGGTTCGCGGCTTGAAGCAGCGTATAGGGCAAATGCCCGACGCTGTTCACCAGCACCCCGATCGCAAGCCAGCGCAGGACCGGACCGCTTTTCACGGCAAAGGCTGGGCCCAACCACAGGTGGAGCGCTTCTGGAGCGAAAGTAACCGCTACAACGATGATCGGAGCAATCGCGAGAAACGTCAGATCAGTCCCACGATGCAGCAACTGCAAGGCGCGAGCCCGGTTTGCAACAAGGGCTTCAGCGAACGCCGGGAAAAACGCTCGTGCGATCGCCGATGGAATGATGGTCAATTTCGTAATCACATCGTACGTCGTCGCGTAGTACGTAACCGCTGAGATCGTGAGGAACGCTCCCACAAAGAAACGGTCGCAATAGAGCATGAACGGCACGATCAAGTTCGAGACCGTAACCCAGCCGCCGAAGGTGATCAGCGGCTTGACGTCTTGTCGATTCATCCGCAGGTCGCGTCCAATCGGAGGCCATACACGAACACAAAGAATTCCTGTCGCCAGGCACGCGATCGCGCGTGTAAGTAAAAATAGCGCCGTAATTAGTACTAAGCTTCCCGAGAACGGCAAGACCGCCAGAGGACAGATGAAAAGCGTGGCGATCGTTGGAATTCGCACCGCCGTGATTAAATCAAATCGCTGAAACGCGGCCAGGAATCCTTGCAACGCACTAGTGACTATAACCATCGGGACGGTAAGCGCGAGTATGTAGAATACCGTCAGAACATGTGCCTGAAGCTGCTCCGGGATGTTCAGTACATGATGCACCAGCGATGGTGATGCCAATCCCAGCAGAACGCCGCCGGTCAACCCGAAGGCCAACGTCAGCAAAGCGCCGATCCAAAAGAGCGACGCGATCTCACTGCGGCGTCCCAAAGCGATCTTGTCTGCGACCAGCTTGGTCAAGGCGCGGCTTAGACCCAGATCGAACACCGCCGTGTAGCCAACCATCGCCCAGGCCATCGACAGGATACCGAATTCAGCGGTGCCGAGCTTCCGAATCATGATCGGAATCGCCACCACCGCCAAGACCATCGGCGACGCATCGCCGACCACGCTCCATACGGAGTTGGTCGCGATGAGAGCGCCTGTAGTTATCGGCGCCACCTCACCATCAGTGTGCAGCTGCTGATTATCAACCATCAACGTCGCGTTGTTCTAAACACGGGATCCGGCGTCGACGCGTTTCTAGCGGACTAGCCTGCCGCGCGAGTACCTTTCGAATATGTATCCGCCAGCTTCTGAGAAAAGCCTTGCTCCGTTGCTCTGTCCTCAGCGGAGTAGCGAATCACAACGAACCCTGTGGATGCCAAGGCCATCAACAATCCCGCCGCAAAGCAATCTATTGGAATGTTGGGCCGGTATTGTTTGTCCGACGCCGCGGGCGGGTCCAGCACCCGGAAGGCGAAGTCGGCCTCAACCTGCGCCATCTTTTTTCGCTGCACCTGCTTTGCCACGAGATCGTAGAGCTGCGAGCGCAGTAGCGAATCAGGTGTGCTACCGGCTTCCTCTTTAAGCGAGGCGATAGCTGCCGACGCTCCG
>JBEKLA010000138.1:0-19786 GCA_050010455.1 Binataceae bacterium (SeqCode)
AGCCCCGCCGCTGCCATGCCGTTCGTCGCACTCAATTGCGCGGCCATCCCCAAGGAACTGGTCGAGAGCGAGCTGTTCGGTTACAAGCGTGGCGCGTTCAGCGGCGCAACCACCGAATATCTGGGGCTGTTCCGTGCGGCGGAGGGCGGTACGCTGTTTCTCGACGAGATCACGGAAATGGGTCCGGATACCCAGACCAAGCTTTTGCGTGCGCTCCAGGAGCGCACGGTGCGTCCCGTCGGTGCCACGCGCGAAGTGTCTGTCAACGTCCGGCTGATAGCCTCCACCAATCGCGAGCCGGAGACCGCGATGCGCACCGGGCAATTGCGCGAAGACCTTTACTACCGGCTCGAAGTCAACTCGATCCGGGTGCCGCCGCTGAGAGATCGGCTGGAGGACATTCCGCTGCTGGTCGAGCATTTCACCGCGTTGTTCAACGAGAAGCTCGGCAGGACGCAACCGATCGCAGGGATAGAACCTGAGGCGCTGGCCGCCCTGCAGAGCCATACGTGGCCCGGCAACGTCCGCGAACTCGCCAACGCGATCGAATCGGCGTTTACCTTCGGCCGTTCCGCGACGATCAAGCTCGAAGACCTGCCGGTCGCCACGGCGCGGCTGGAAGCCGCGAGCGATTCGAGGAACCCCGGCGGTCCCGTTCCCAGTTTCGCCGAAGTCGAGCGCGATCTGATCCGGCGCGCGCTCGAAAGCACTTCCGGCAACAAAGTGCAGGCGGCGCGGCTGCTGCGCATATCGCGCAAGAAGCTCTACGCGAAGATCGAAAAATATCGGCTCGTCTGAGCACGTGCTCTGGAACTGACTATTTCGAATTGAGTATTGCCGTGGCGAATCAGCCACCTTGCAGGCTGCGGCTTCGGAGCGGATTTCCTGGTGCATTGTCCGATTTGTAAGCGCAAGATCGATCCGTTGCGGGAAAATCGGTTCCGTCCGTTTTGCTCGGAGCGATGCCGCATGGTCGACCTCGGCGGGTGGGTCAGCGAGAGCTACCGGCTTCCGGCTGAGGATTCGGATGACGGCCAAACGCCGCTACCCGAGTCCGGGCGCTCCGAGGAGAGCGCTCCGGCCGGACGCGACAAAAAGATCCTTCATTGAACTGGGGCTGAATTGGGGCTTTATCGATGGCATCTGAGGCTGAAGCGCGTTCCGCCGCACTGATTCACCCGAGCGCCGAGATCGGCCCACAGGTTGAGCTTGGCCCCGGGGTCGAGATCGGACCGTTCTGCCATCTCGAAGGCCGGATCAGTATCGGGGCACGAAGCCGCCTGCTCGGCCATGTCACAGTGCTCGGAGATACCCGAATCGGTCAGGACAACGTCCTGCATGCGAACGTAGTGATTGGTGACGAGCCGCAGGATATAAGCTACACGGGGGATCGGCGCGAAGTATTGATCGGCGATCGTAACATTTTTCGCGAATCAGTTACCGTCAATCGCGGCAGCCAGCGCGGCCGTATCACGATCGTCGGCAACGACAACTATTTCATGCAGAACGCTCACGCCGCCCACGATTGCCGGATCGGCAATCAGACGATAATCGCCGGCGGAGCGCTGCTGGCCGGATGGGTCGAAGTGGGCGATCGCGCCCAGGTTTCGGGCAACTGCGTGGTCCATCAATTCGTGCGTATCGGACGGCTGGCCATGATGCGCGGGCTGAGCCGCACCAGCCGCGATATCCCCCCCTTTTGTATCGCCGACGCTACCCATACCCTTCGCGGCATCAATGTGGTGGGACTGAGGCGCGCAGGGCTCGATCGGGACAGTATCGCCACACTGCGCAAAGCGTTCGCCGCACTATTTGGCGTCCGGCAGAACCTTAGCCTCGCCATTGAGCGGCTCTTGAGCAGCGGTGCCACTTCACCGGAAGTCATTGAATTAATTGAGTTTATCAAGGCATCTAAGCGCGGCGTGGCCTTCGGCCCGCGAGAGCGCGGCGATTTCGAGTGAAAGCGGCCCGGTTTTTGCTCAAAGAGCCTTCAAATAGCTGCACGCTTTCCGGCTCTGTGAGCATAAGCTAAGATGATAGTCTTAATATCTCAGGAATAAGGTGCTTCGATGCGTATTAAGCCACGTTTCCTGCTCGGCGGCGGATTAATTGTCGCAGCCGTCGGCTATCTCATATACAGCGCAATCATGAACACGGCTGAGTATTACCTGACCGTGGACGAGGTGCAGGCGCGCCAAACCGAGCTCCAGGGGCAGGCCCTGCGCGTAGCCGGGCGCGTCGTGCCGGGCAGCGTGAGCTGGGACCCGACGTCGCTGACGCTGGCCTTCGCGATTGCCTCAATTCCGGATCCTCAGGCGCCTGCGATTAAGCCGGTTAGTTCGGCCGGCGGCATCAAGCAATACCGCGTAGTGTGCAAAGGCCAGCCCAAGCCGGACATGTTCGCCGAGAACCGTGACGTAATCGTCGAAGGGCGCATGGGGGCCGACCACGAGATCGCTGCTACCCAGGTGCTGACTGCTTGCCCGTCGAAGTACGTTCCAAAGAAGCCGAGCTGAAGTAATTTCAGAAGGCGAGCTGAGGATTTATGGCTTTCATCGGACAGCTTTCCCTGATACTCGCGCTGCTGCTAGCGCTTTATTCGATAGGCGCCAACCTTTACGGTGTGCGCCGCAATTTCCCTGAACTGTTAACCAGCGCCCGTCACGCGGTGTGGTCGATGTGCGCGATGGTCGCGCTGGCGATGTGCGCATTATGGATCTCGCTGTTGCAGAGCGATTTCTCGCTGGAATACGTGGCGAGTTATTCGAGCACCACGCTGCCCACGATCTACAAGTTTACGGCTCTGTGGGGTGGCCAGCAGGGATCGCTGCTGCTGTGGACCTTCCTGCTGACGGTGTTCGCCGCGATCGTTGCCTACCAGAGTCCTCGGCGCAATCCGGAGCTGAGCCCGTACGTTCTGGCGGTGATGTCGGCGGTCGCCGTGTTCTTCCTCGGCATGTTGAACTTCGTCACGCGGCCGTTTGAAGTCCTGTCGATAGTGCCGAGCCAGGGAACCGACCTGAATCCGCTGTTGCAGAATTACTGGATGGCGATTCATCCGCCGTCGCTGTACACCGGTTACGTCAGCACCACGGTGCCGTTCGCTTTCGGCACGGCGGCGATGATCACGGGACGCCTCGATGACGTCTGGATTCGCAGCACACGCCGCTGGGCGATCTTCTCATGGTTCTTCCTGACGCTGGGCAACGTGTTCGGTGCGCGATGGGCGTACGAAGTGCTGGGATGGGGCGGCTATTGGGCGTGGGACCCGGTCGAGAATGCGGCCTTCATGCCGTGGCTGGTGATGACCGCCTACCTGCATTCGGTGATGATTCAAGAGCGCAAGGACATGCTCAAGGTCTGGAACCTGGCACTGGTCGGTCTGGCCTTCGCGCTCACGATATTCGGCACCTTTATCACCCGCAGCGGGGTGATCTCGTCGGTCCATTCGTTCACCGCGTCGGGTCTCGGACCGTTCTTCATGGGGTTCCTGATCCTGATCGTGGTCTTCTACACCGGCCTGCTGTTGATGCGGCTTAAGGACCTGCGCGGCTCGGCCGAACTCGAATCGTATCTGTCGCGCGAGGCCGCCTTTCTTTTCAACAACCTGGTTCTGGTTGGAATCGCGTTCGCGGTTTTCTGGGGGACGATCTTCCCGGTGCTGTCGGAGGCGGTGCGCGGCGTCAAGATCACCGTCGGCCCGCCATTCTTCAACAAAGTGAATGGACCGCTGGGCCTGGCCCTCATCTTCCTGACCGGGGTTGGACCGCTGATAGCGTGGCGGCGCGCAACTCTCAAGAATCTTCTCCAGAGTTTCGGCTGGCCGGCTATGATCGGCGTGGCGACCGGTTTGGGCGTCTTCGCGATTGGAGTTCGCACTTGGTATGTTTTGGCCGCATTCTCGCTCTCCGCGTTCACGATGGTGACGGTGGTCGCCGAGTTCAAGCGTGGAATCACGGCGCGATGCAACATGGTGAACGAAACGCCGCCGCAGGCTTTCGTCAATCTGTTCGCCAAGAATAATCGTCGCTATGGCGGCTATGTCGTCCACCTCGGCGTGCTGATGGCTTTCGTCGGGATCGTTGCCTCGTCGTTCTACAAGACCGAAGTGAAGAAGAGCGTTAATCCCGGCGAAAGTTTCGCGGTCGGACCATATCAACTCAAGTATCTCAAGTTGACCTCGGCCGATAACCCGCACATGGCGTCGCTGACGGCGCAGGTTGCGCTGTCCAAGAACGGGCGCGAGATAGGATCACTCGCGCCGACGAAGATTTTCTACAAGCATCCCGAGCAGCCTGCGACCCAGGTGGCAATTCGCTCGACGCCGATATCGGACCTCTACGTAGTGCTGGCCGGAATCGACGATAAGAGCGACCTGGTCACCTTCGACGTCTTCCTGACGCCGCTGGTGTTCTGGCTGTGGGCGGGAGGACTTGTGATGGCGGTCGGGACGGTGATGGCGATGTGGCCGAATGCGCGCGAGCGCGAAGCGATCGCCGCGGCCGCGCGCCGGCGCGCCCCAAGCTCGATGGTAGCTGAACCCGCCGCTCCCGGAGGGGATTGATCTTTGGCGACACGAGCGACATTGCCGCGCGCTATCTTCATAGTGCTCGCGGTTCTGATGGCGGCGACGGCCTTTGACGGAAGCGTGCTGCGCGCGGCGCCCAAGGCCACGCTGCAAGAGGTAAGCGAAGGGCTGACCTGTCAGTGCGGATGCGGCCTGACGATCGCCAACTGCGCCCATCCCAATTGCGGATTCGCCGTTCCGCTGCGTCGCGAGATCCAGGGACTGATCGACAAGGGCATGGGCCGTGATGAAATCCTGATGTACATGCGCCACAAATACGGCGAGAAGATTCTTTCGGCGCCGACTACCGAGGGCTTCAATATCCTGGCTTGGGTAATGCCCTTCGCCGCGATTTTGGCCGGCGGGGCGCTGATATTTTTTGCGATGGGGCGCTGGCGTGGTGCTCCTCGTCCGGCTACCGAAAGCCCGGAGCCCGGGGCCGAACCATTCGACGCGGAGTTGCGGCGGCGGCTCGAACAGGAAGTGCGCAACCGGTTGTGAAACAATGCTGTATCTGATCGTATCGCTGCTGATGGTCCTGGGAGTCGCGCTGTTCGTGGCCGCGCCGTTGGTGGGCGGCACCGAGCAGCAGCAGTTGCAGAGCGCTGATCCGAAGCGGGCGCGTCTCGACCAGGAACACGCGCAGGCCCTTCAAGGCCTTCGCGAACTTGAGTTCGATCGCGAGATGGGCAAGCTCTCGGACGAGGATTGCCAGGATTTGCGCCGCCAGCTTGAGAACAAAGCGCTCGCGGCGATGGCGGCGATGGAAAAAATCAAGGGCGAAACCAAACCGGCTCCGGCGAGCGTCGCGCTTAGGCGCCCGGTGCCGCGCTCCGCGGCGCGCCGGGTCGTGACGCAGGTGAATGTATGCCCCGAATGCGGGGTCAGGCTGAAATCGAGCGCGAATTTTTGTACCGAATGCGGCGCTTCCCTGGATGTCAAGGAGCGCGCTTCCTCTTGAGTGCATTCGCGCGCGGGGCATCAAAGCTAGGCCGAGTCTTGCCACCAACCCAAGCGAAGCGAGCGGAGCAACCGCCGGCATGGAACGCCGTCGTTAAGCGATGAGTCAGCCGATACTAGAAGCGCGCGCGCTGGCGAAGCTATTCGGCGTGACGCCGGTTTTTTCCGGAGTGGAGCTGAAGGTCGGCCCGGGCGAGGGCGTGCTCATCATCGGCCGGAACGGGGTTGGTAAATCGACTCTGATGAAAACCCTGTCCGGCCTGATCGCGCCCACTAGCGGCCAATCGTTTGTGTGCGGTCACGAGAGCCGCCATCTCAAGACCAGCGATCGGCGCGTCGGCGTGCTGGCGCATCAGAGCATGCTCTACCCCAATCTGACGGGGCGCGAGAATCTGGAATTTTACGCTGAACTCTACGGGTTGCCGTCGCCGGCCACGATCGCGTTGCAGTGGCTCGAACGGATGGATCTCGCGGCCGCCGCCGAAAAGCGGGTGCGCACTTTCTCGCGGGGGATGGAGCAGCGCCTGGCGATCGCGCGTGCGCTGCTGCCTGAGCCCGATCTGCTGCTGCTCGACGAACCGTTCGCCGCGCTCGATCGCGACGGCATCGCGTTGGTGACTGAACTGATCAAGGAATCGATCGCGCGCCGCCGCGCGGTGTTGATTACCGCGCACGCGCCGCTGGATCTTGGCGGTCTGCGCTTCACGATGCTGGAACTGGTGCGCGGACGCCTGGTCGCGTTCGGCGGCGAAGAACGGCACGAGCGCGCGCGCTCCGTGTCGGCCGGATAGAGTCGTGGCCGGATTCGGAACGCTCCTGCGCAAAGACCTGAAACTCGAACTGCGCACCGGCGACAGCACGATTACGCTCATCGCGTTGTCGATGCTGATCCTGGTGGTGCTGGTTCTCGCCTTTAATCCCAACGAAGGGCGCTCGGGAGACCTCGCTGCCGGAGCGCTATGGGTCGCGCTGATCTATGCCGGGATGCTGGGCTCGAGCCGGGCTCTTATCGCTGAGCGCGAGAATAGCTGCATCCTGGGTCTGCTGCTAAGCCCGATCGATTGCGCGCATATTTACGCCGCCAAGCTGGCCGCGGCCTTCATTTTCATGATGGTGGCGGAGGCGGCGTCGATCATCCTGCTGATGCTGTTCTTCAATCTCGAATTCGGAATGCGGCTGGCGCGGCTGGTGCCGACGGTGATGCTGGGCGCGTTGGGATTTTCCGCTGTCAGCACGCTGCTGGCGACGATTGCAAGCCGCACTCGCGCGGGCGATCTGTTGTTGCCGGTGCTGGTGGTGCCGGTGTTCGTGCCGGCGCTGATCGCTGGAGTCAAGGCTAGCGCGGCGGCGCTGGGCGGCGCGACAATAATCGAAATGGCAGGCTGGTTTAAGATCATGATCGCGTTCGACGTGTTGTTTGTGGTGGCGGGCTACCTGCTTTTTGATTATGTGGTAGTCGAGGATTGAACGATGAAGAAGGGCTGGCAGCTAGGAGTCGCAGCGGTCGCGCTGGTTACGATGGTCGCGGCGACCTGGATGGCGCTGATCAACGCTCCCACCGAAGAGATGCAGGGGACGGTGCAGCGGATCTTCTATTTTCACGTGCCCTGCGCGATGGTTACCTTCTGCTCTTTCGGATTGGTGGCGATCGCTGGCGCGCTTTATCTGTGGCTGGGCAATCAGATCTGGGACGACCTGGAGTACGCCGCGGCGGAGACCGGGATGCTGTTCTGCACCCTGGTGCTGATTACCGGATCGATCTGGGCCAAACCAATCTGGGGCGCGTGGTGGACCTGGGATTCGCGACTCACCACGACGTTCATCTTATGGCTGATCTACGGCGGCTACCTGATGCTGCGCGCGTTCGGCGGCGATACTCCGCAGGTCGCGAGGTTCTCGGCCGTGGTCGGAATTTTCGGCGCGCTCGATGTGCCGCTGATAATCGTTTCGGTGCGGCTGTGGCGCACGATCCATCCGTCGGTGCTGCTGACGCGTCAGGGCGAGCATGGTTTACAGGATCCGAGGATGGTGGCGGCGTTGCTGATGTCGATGGGTGCGTTCACGATTCTGTTCTTATGGCTTCTGGGATTACGGTTTAAAATGCTCAGGCTGCACAGCCGGCTAATCGGCATCAAGCGCGAGCTGGCCCTTTGGCAAGCAGCCGGGGAAGGTGGGAGAGGGTGACAAATCTCGGCTATTTGTTCGCTGCCTATAGTTTGATCTTCGTCGGCATTCTGCTCTACATCCTGTTCATCGGAAGCCGTCAGGCCCGATTGGAAGTGGAATGCCAGGAGCTGGAAGCGACGCTGGCGCGATTGAAGGAATCGTCGCGTTCCGCCGGCTCCCAATCGCGCTAACGCCTCTTCGGGCCTGCCGCGTGCCGATCGGTGGTTGCGCGCGGCCGGTTTCGTGCGCATCTTAGAACTTGGCGCCAACGCGCTATGGAATTCCGCGACTACTACAAGACCCTCGGCGTCGCGCGCAACGCATCCGGCGCGGATATCAAATCCGCTTACCGCCGCCTTGCGCGCAAGCACCATCCGGACGTCAATCCCAATAACAAGTCCGCCGAGGCCACCTTCAAGGAGATCAACGAGGCCTACCAGGTACTGAGCGATCCCGAGAAGCGCAAGAAATACGACTTGCTCGGGGCCGATTGGGAGCGTGGCGCGCCCGAAGATGAGATGCGCCGGCGTTACGCTTGGCAGGGAGGCACGGGGCCCGGTGCGGGCGCGGGAGCGGCCGGTGCTCGCGACTTCAGCGATTTTTTCGAGAGCTTTTTTGGAGTTGGCGGAGGGCGTCCGGGCGCCGGCGCAGGTTTCGGCGAGGCACGGCCCGGCGCGGGTTTTCGCGGCTTCGGCGTTCGTCCCGAACCCGAGCGCGCGCCCGACATGGAGGCCGAGGTCGCGGTGACGCTCGAAGAAGCGATGCGCGGTTCGAAGCGGCGCCTGGATTTGATCGCTCAGGACGAATGCGACGTATGCAACGGCAGCGGCATGGTCTACAAGGAAGAGCGCGCGGGCAATAAGCGCGTGATCCGGACCGCGCAGGAATGCTCGAGGTGCGGCGGCCGAGGCGTGATCGAGAATCGGCGCAAGATAGAAGTTACGATTCCGCCCGGCGTGGTCGAGGGCACCAGGATGCGTCTGGCGGGGCAGGGCGGGCGCGCACCGCGCAAAGAATTGAATGGCGACCTGTTCGTCGTCGTGCATCTGCAACCGCATCGGGTGTTTACCGTCTCCGGACGCGACCTCAGATGCCAGCTCCCGGTCTGGGATTATGAAGCGGTGCTCGGCGCCAACGTCACGGTGCCCACGCTCGGCGGGCGCCTATCGTTGAGCGTCCCGGCGGGCAGTCAGGCGGGACGCGTGATGCGGCTCAAGGGGCGCGGATTACCGGGGCGCGCCGGCGAACCCGCGGGCGATCTGCTCTATGAGCTTAAAGTGCTGGCGCCGACCGATCTCAGCGCCGACGAGCTGAAGCTGATGGAGCAAATCGCTGAGAAGCGCCATAGCCGCCACGCTGCCGATCCGCGCGCCGACCTTTTGAGGGAATAGAATCGCGATGGCTCGGCGCGGCAGCACCCCTCGGAAGCGAGCAAGAAGCGGCGGTGCGGCTTTCTACAGCCGCGACGCGTTGTGCTCGATCTGCGGTATCAGCGAGCATCAACTAATCTTGTGGGAGCGTGAGCAACTGGTCGCGCCGGCGGCCGCCGTCGAGTCGCGCGGCCGTACCGAGCTGCTCTATGACTCGGCCGTCTTCGAGCGCATCCGCCTTATCCGCACCCTGGGCGAGGATCTCGAAGTTAATCTCCCGGGCATCGGAATAATTCTCGACCTTCTGGACCGTCTACCGCGTTAACGATTCATCTGATTCCGGATTTCCATTTTCCAAGTGGACTACTAACTTGGTAGAATGGTGCAAAGTTCGCTTGCGCGACAGGCGGCATTGCATCCATAAGCAGCCAAACGCAGAAGGTGAAAACGGAGATTCTCGTCAAAAGGAGGCCCACACATGGCCTTTGTTAGGCGCGTTGCCGAAGAAAATTTAACGCCTGAGTTACTCCGCGACTTACACAAATTACAGGAGGACTATCGTCAGGTATGTAACCAGGAGACCTCGGACTTCATGAAGATGTGGTTCCAGGCGCCTGAGGCTGCCAAAGAGTTCTTCAACCTCTACTTCCCGGCGATGACGAAGGACCGTGGGCGTATCACTGGGCGCATCGTGGAGTTGGCTCGATTAAAAGTCGCCGAACTAGCCGGGAATGGCGTCTGAATGTGCGCGCGTCTTGTCCCGGCGGGACGACAGGGTGTGACCGAGGAGATGATCGCGGATGTATGCGGTGATAAGTGGCGCACGAGCACTTTGCTCACACCGGCTGAGAAGGCGGCGATTCACTTCGCCGAGGTGGTCGGCGGCGACCATCACTCGACCAGCCGCGCACTTTTTGACGAGCTGCGCCAGCACTTCACTGACTCCGACATTATGGATCTAGGGATGCGGCTGCTTATAGTCACTGGATGGGTGCGCTTGCTCATCGTGCTAGGCGTAAGAATGTGATTCGGTAGAGGCTTGATTTCGCACTCTGTGCGAGCAATCCGGCGTTGAGCGAGGCGATCCGCAACGGCTACTAATCCAGGTTTTCGATAGGCCGGGTTGCTGCGAGCCGTCGTTAACGCGTACCGTTAATTGCTGATGGAGCGGATCGGAAACAAGACGAGCACAGTGCTCGACGGAGTCGCGCGCGTCCTGGAACGAATTGCGCTGCGCGAGGGGGACCTTATCCTGGTGGGGCTCTCCGGCGGATCGGATTCGGTCACGCTGCTCCACGTTCTGCTCGAATTGCGCGACGCTTGCGTGGCGGCGAATCCGAACGTGACGAGGCGTTCGTCCGCGAACTATGCGAGAGGCTCGGAATCGAACTTCGGGTCGGCCGGGCTCGCGGATTGGACCGCTCGATGGGGAATCTGGAGGAGCGCGCGCGAGACTTGCGGCACGCCTTCATCCGCCGCGTCGCCGATGACCTGGACGCCGCGTATATCGCGCTGGCCCATCATGCTGACGATCAGGCCGAGACGGTCCTGCTTCGATTACTGCGCGGCAGCGGTGTAACTGGGCTCGGCGCGATGGCACAAATCGGGCCGCATCGGCTGCTCCGGCCGATGCTCGCGCTGAGCCGCGACGAGATTGCCGCCTACGTGGTCGCGCGAGGCGCCGCTTTCGTGTCGGACAGCAGCAATAACTCATCGGCGATTCTGAGAAATCGCGTGCGCAATGAGCTGATGCCGATGTTGGAGCGCGATTACGCGCCTGGGCTTCGCAGCCGGTTGGTCGAACTGGCCGGCGAGATGAGCGAGGCTGCCGATCTGATCGACGGTCTGGCCCGGCGAGAGCTGGAATCGCGGCTGAGGCCCGATGGCACCCTCGAGCTGTCTCGCTTCGCTGAATTACATCGCGCGCTTCAGGGGGCGGTTTTGCGGGCCTTTATCGCTCTGGCCAAGGGCGACCTGCGCCGTGTCGGGCGTGCGCATATCGAGGCGATGCGCCGGCTGATCCTCGAAGGCCCGCCTAATGGGTGGCTGGATATCCCCGCTGGATGGAGCGTTAATCGCGAATACGACAAACTCCGGCTCGCGTCAGGAAGGCGGGCGGAACAGGCGGGCTCGTTCGCGGTCGCGCTGACGGTTCCCGGCCGCACTATCGTCGAGTGCGCCGGAGTCGAATTCGTCGCGGACGTGATTCCAGGCGATGGCGCGTTTAGGCCGTGCGCCGAGTCCGAAGCGCTGTTCGATTACGACCAAATCGACCAAGGGCTGATGATTAGGAACTTTACTCCAGGTGACCGGATTTTCCCGGTCGGGCTGGGCGGAAGTCGCAAGGTAAAGCGGATGTTTATCGATCGCAAGGTTCCCAAGGCGCAGCGGGCTGCGTTCCCGGTCGTAACGATGGGTGAGGCCGTCGCCTGGCTCCCCGGAATCGCTCGCGGCAGCGTCGCGCTACTGACTGCTGCCACGCGTAGGGTCGTGCGCCTGAGCGCCAAGCTTCAGGTTGCCTGCTATTAAAGCCGCGTGCTAGCGTCTATCAGGGCATGAATCAATTTTCGCGCAGCATCGCTCTCTGGTTGGTGCTGGGTTTGATGTTCCTGCTGCTCTTCAACCTTTTCAGCAGGCAGCAGCCTCGCGAGCCAGAGATAATCTTTTCCGATTTCCTTAATCAGGTCGAACACGGCCAGATCGCGGAAGTCACTATTCAGGGCAGCTCGATCCACGGGCGGACGGTCAGCGGAGATCACTTCCGCACCTATGCGCCGCGCGATACCGAGTTGGTTGCGGTTTTGCGGCAAAAAGCCGTGAAAATCGCGGCCAAACCCGAGGATAGCGATCCGTGGTGGATGGTCGCGCTGGTGCAGTGGTTCCCGATGCTGCTGCTGGTGGGCGTATGGATTTTCTTCATGCGCCAGATGCAGGTCGGCGGCGGCAAGGCGATGTCTTTCGGCAAGAGCCGGGCCAAACTGCTCAACGAAAACACGCACAAAGTTACTTTCGCCGACGTCGCCGGGATCGATGAAGCCAAGGACGAACTCGAAGAGATAATCCAGTTCCTCAAGGATCCCAAGCGGTTCACCAAGCTCGGCGGACGAATTCCGAAAGGCGTGCTGCTGGTGGGATCGCCGGGCACTGGCAAGACTCTGCTGGCGCGCGCTATCGCCGGCGAAGCCGGGGTGCCGTTCTTCTCGATTTCGGGCTCCGATTTCGTCGAGATGTTCGTCGGAGTCGGCGCGTCGCGAGTTCGAGACCTCTTCGTCCAGGGCAAGAAGCACGCGCCCTGTATCATATTCATCGACGAGATCGACGCCGTCGGACGCCATCGCGGCGCCGGACTAGGCGGCGGCCACGATGAGCGTGAGCAGACCCTCAACCAGTTGCTGGTCGAGATGGACGGTTTCGAGGCCAACGAGGGCGTGATTCTAGTCGCGGCAACGAATCGGCCCGACGTCCTCGACCCGGCGCTGCTGCGGCCCGGACGCTTCGACCGGCGCGTGGTGGTGCCGCGTCCGGATATCCGCGGTCGCGAGGGTATCCTGCGCGTTCACACCCGCAGAGTCCCGGTCTCGGACGACGTATCGATCGAGAAGCTCGCTCGTGGAACGCCGGGATTCGCCGGCGCCGATCTCGAGAATCTGGTAAACGAGGCCGCTTTGCTCGCCGCGCGGCAAAACAAAGAAAAAGTCGATATGCAGGATTTCGAGTTGGCGAAGGACAAGGTCATGATGGGGGCCGAACGCCGCTCGATGGTGATGTCGCTGGCCGAGCGTCGCAACACCGCCTTTCACGAGGCCGGGCATGCGCTGGTCGCGATGCTGCTGCCGGGCGCCGATCCCGTGCACAAGGTTAAAATTATCCCGCGCGGCATGGCCTTGGGCGTTACTCAACAGCTCCCGCTTGACGATCGCTATACGTACTCGCGCGACTACCTGATGACGCGGCTGGCGATGATGTTCGGTGGCCGGGTCGCAGAGGAACTAATCTTCGGCCACACGACCACGGGCGCCGGCGACGATATCGAGAAGGCGACCGAATTGGCCCACAAGATGGTGTGCGAGTGGGGCATGAGCCAGGAGCTCGGCCCGATGACCTTCGGCCGCAAGGAGGAACAGGTATTCCTCGGCCGCGATATCACTAATCAGAAGGACTACTCCGAGCATACCGCGGTCGAAATCGACCGCGAGGTGCGCGGGATTATCCAAAAATCGTACGACAAGGCTCGTACGCTACTTTCGGATGACCTGCCGCTTCTGCACGCGATCGCCGAGCGCCTGCTGGAAAAGGAAGTGCTCGACGGCGCCGAAGTCGAAGCGATCGTGCGGGCCTATCGCGAGGGCAAAGAGATCCCGCGCGGGGAACCCGCCTCGATCGAGGCCAAGCCGCGCTCCGACGAAGCCGCTAAAGAGCGGCCGAAGAAGATTGAAGAGGAGCAGCCGCTCCCGGGACTGCCCCCCAAGCCAGTATTAGCTTAGTCGGAGCGTCCCCTTCGCTTTCCGGTCGGAGCGCGCTGGACGGCGGCTCGTCTATTTGGTTTGTGCCTTCCCGCTGGTCGCGGCGTCTTTTTCCCGCGACTGCGGTGGCGGGCTTTACGCTGACGCCCGATTGCCGTCCGATGTATATTCCTAAAGGTGGCAAATAGCTCAAATTCGCATGACGGGTCCGAGGCTCAGCGGAATCCTCGAGGCTGGGACGCGACTAACGTAGTCAGGACCGGGCTCAGGCGACAAGGATTTCGCAACGATCTCTACCTCTTCCTGCTGCAGAGTTCGTGGCCGCGACTGGTACTGGTCTTCGGCCTGGGATACGTTGTCGCCAATTTTTTCTTCGCGCTCGCCTACATGCTCGGCGGCGACAGTATCGAAAACGCGCGCCCCGGGTCGCTCGTCGATGCTTTCTTCTTCAGCGTGCAAACCATGGCGACGATCGGCTTCGGCCAGATGGTTCCGCGAACCGAATTAGCCAATGTCCTGGTAACGATCGAGTCGCTCACCGGTTTGCTCGGGCTCGCGATCGCGACCGGGCTGGTTTTTGCGAAATTCTCGCGGCCAACCGCGCGCGTGATTTTCTCGCGAGTCGCGGTTATCTCGCCGTGGGAAGGCATACCGAGCCTGATGGTGCGGATGGCCAACGAGCGCGACAACCGCATCATCGAAGCCCAGGTCCGCTTCGTGCTGCTGCGCACCAAGGTCACGGCCGAGAACGTGATCGTGCGCAAGGTTATCGATCTGCCCTTGCTGCGCGACCGCAATCCGTCCTTCGGACTGAGCTGGACCGCGATTCATCCGATTGATGAACGAAGCCCGTTGTGGGGCGCGACGCAGGACTCGCTGGCCGCCAACGAGGACGAGATTATCGTCTCGCTGACCGGCCTCGACGAGACCTACGCGCAGACAATCCATGCGCGCCGCGCCTACCGGGCGGCCGAGATCATCTGCAACGCCCGCTTCGCCGACATCTTGACGCGGCTCCCGGACGGTCGCATGCAGATAGACTATGGACACTTCCACGACATCGTTCCCACGCAACCGAAAGCCCATCGCAACGATAGAGAGCGCCCCACTGAAACCCGATAACCATCCTCGCCGCGGGCTTCGTCTGGGCGATGGCAGAGTGATCCGGTTTCCAGCCGTCATGGGAGTGCTCAACGTCACGCCCGATTCGTTTTCCGACGGCGGCCGCTATCTGGATGCCGGCACAGCGCGAGCGCGCGCGATCGAGATGGCGCGGTCAGGTGCCGATATAATCGATATCGGCGGCGAATCGACGCGGCCCGGCGCCTCCGAGGTTTCGCCAGAAGAGGAACTAAGCCGCGTGATTCCAGTGATCCGCGCTTTGCGCGACACGTTGGATTGTCCCATATCGATCGATACCCGTAAGGCGGCGGTGGCGCGCGCGGCACTGGCGGAGGGCGCGACGATCGTTAACGACGTAAGCGCCATGGAGTTCGATCCGGCGATGGCCGAAACGGTGGCGCGGGCGCGAGCGGCGGTAATCCTGATGCACATGCGGGGCATTCCTGCGACCATGATGCGCCAGGCGCGCTATCGGGATGTCGTCAGCGAGGTGCGGGAATATCTTGCCGCACGCACTCGCGCGGCGGTCAAGGCCGGGATAGCGAAGTCGCGTATCGTTGTGGATCCGGGAATCGGCTTCGCCAAGACCGCCAACCACAATCTGCAACTGCTGAATGCCTTGCCGCGCCTGCGCGGGCTGGGATATCCGATATTGGTGGGTGTATCGCGCAAGAGTTTCGTGCGTAAAATAACAGGGACGAGCGAGATCGATCTGCTGTTCGGCACGGCGGCGGCAGTGGCGGTGGCGATCGCCGGCGGAGCGTCGATCGTGCGGGTTCACGACCCGGAACCAATCGCGGCGGTCGTGCGAATGGCGTCCGCGTTGGCGGCGGCTGGTCGATGAGCTTGGCGTGAGCTTTCGTCGATTGTGCGGGCAACCAGTCAAGAAAGTGAATAGATGCACGGCTATTTTGGCGTAATTCCTCCGCTGCGCTGGCAGGACGTACTCGATATCGCGATTGTCGCGTTCGTGATCTATCGGATCGCGCTCCTGATTCGCGGCACGCGCGCGATGCAGATGGTGGTCGGCCTGCTGATTCTTGGCGCTGCTTACATCGCCTCGCAGGTGATGGGTCTGTTCACGCTCAACTGGCTGCTGAACAGTTTTCTGGGATCGTTGATTGTAATTCTGGTGGTGATTTTTCAGACCGATATCCGCCGCGCCCTGACCAGGGTGGGATCGGGCCAGTTCTTTCAGTTCTTCGGTCTTCGCGCCAATAGCGCTCCGACCGCCGAGCAACTGTCGCAGGCTGCGGCGTGGCTATCGGCTCATCGCATCGGCGGACTAATCGCGCTCGAGCAAGAGGTTGGTCTAAACGAATATATCGAGGCGGGACGAAGAATCGACGGAAAAGTCTCCGCGGAGTTGCTCGAGACGATCTTCATGCCCGGCTCGCCGCTGCATGACGGCGCGGTTATCGTCAAAGGTTCCCAGATACTTGCCGCGGCGTGTCTGCTTCCGCTATCGGCCAATCCTCATGTGAGCCGCGCGCTCGGGACGCGCCATCGCGCGGCGCTCGGATTGACCGAGGAAAGCGACGCGATAGTGATCGTGGTTTCCGAGCAGGATGGCACCATATCTCTTGCCCAGGGCGGAGCCCTCAGCCGTGGATTGGAGCCGTCCGCCCTGCGGGCGACTCTGGAGAAGTTGCCGCTGGTTTAGCGCGGCGGTGAGATCGCCTGGCAGCGAAGTATGCGTATCCAGTGGTCGAAGGTCAGGCAGGCGTTGCAAGCCAACATGGGTGTGCGCTTCGTCGCCTTGCTGCTGGCGATCGGCCTGTGGATGTTTGTCAACGTCGGTCAGCGGGACGCGGAGGTCTCGCTCAGGGTGCCGATTATCTACCGGCGGCTCCCAACGGGGCTGATGATCGTGAATTCGACGCCGTTGTTCGTCGATCTCACGGTATCGGGGCCCGCGACCCTGTTGTCGCTGCTGGATCCGGACCGTATGACATTGCGGCTCGATCTGGCCGGAGTTACACCCGGCGAGGCCGATTTCAATATCGGCCCGGAGCGGTTCAACATCCCGCGCCAAACGCGCGTTACGCGAATCTCGCCGGCTCAGCTCAGGCTGGAGATCGATCAGCTGGTGACGCGCCAGCTGCCGGTGCACTTGAATATCTCAGGCACGGTCGCGAAGGGTTATACGATTTCGGCGGAGGAGATAAACCCACCGACCGTTAATATCAGCGGACCGCAGCATGATGTTAGCCAATTGCAACGGGTCGAGACGGCTCAGTTGGACGTGAGTGGCGCGTCGGCCAGTATCTCGCGCGACGTCAATTTGATTAGTCCCGGAAGGCTGAGAGCCTCCGTCGATCGGGCCCAGGCGACGGTCAAGGTCGACGAGATTATCGGCGATCGCAAGTTTCGCGGGATCCAAATTCAGGTGCGCGACACCAATTACAAGTTCAGTCTCGATCCACCCGAGGCGGAAGTGACGGTGCGAGGCCCGATGGTTAAGCTCGCTGCCCTGAAGCTTGACAGCGCGGTTTACGTCGACGCTCGCGGCACCGATCCCGGCTTGCATGAACTGCCGGTACGCGTAGATCTGTCGCAAGGGCTGGAGTTGGTGCACCAGACGCCGTTGACGGCTAAAGTATTGTTGTTGGCAAAGAGGACTAGTCACCACCCGGGTTGAGCGGCACTGATGGGACAAGAGAATCACAAGCTATTCGGCACTGACGGGGTTCGCGGAGTCGCCAACGTCGATCCCATCACTTCCGAGGTAGCGCTCAAGCTTGGCCGCGCGCTCGCATACGTATTCAAGAAGGCTCCCGGCCGCCACCATCGCATTCTGATTGGCAAGGACACGCGTCTGTCAGGCTACATGCTGGAGACCGCGATGGCGTCGGGAATATGCTCGATGGGCGCCGACGTGCTTCTGGTCGGGCCCCTGCCGACGCCGGCGATAGCCTTCCTGACCCGCAGCATGCGCGCCGACGCCGGGGTGGTAATATCCGCTTCGCACAATCCATTTCAGGACAACGGGATCAAGTTTTTCTCGCGCGACGGCTTCAAGCTCGACGATCCGATCGAACGCCGAATCGAAGAGCTGGTCTTCGACGCCGGCGCGATCGGCCATCTGCGGCCCACTGCGGACGAGATCGGCAAGGCGGCGCGAATCGACGATGCGATCGGACGCTATCTGATCTTCCTCAAGGCGTGCCTGCCGCGAAATCTGGTTCTGGACGGTCTCAAGGTGGTGATCGACTGCGCCAACGGTGCGGCTTACAAGGTCGGTCCCGAAGTGCTCGAAGAACTAGGCGCCGACGTCGTCGCGGTGGGCGTCGATCCCGACGGCAAAAATATCAACCTTGATTGTGGCGCGCTTCATCCGGAACGGCTTGCCGAAATCGTGAGGCGCGAGCGTGCCGACGTCGGAATCGCGGTGGACGGTGACGGCGACCGCGCGATCCTGTGCGACGCCAACGGCAAGATTTACGACGGCGACGACGTGATGGCGATGATGGGCCGCAAGATGGCGGGCGACGGGAGCCTCGCGGCCAACACCGTGGTCGCGACCGTGATGAGCAACTTCGGACTGGAGCGATCGCTGGCGCAGGCCGGTGTGCGTCTGGTGAGAACCGAGGTCGGGGATCCGGCTGTAGTGCGCGAGATGCGCGCGCACTCATACAATCTCGGCGGCGAACAGTCGGGCCATGTGATCTTCATGGATCACTCGACTACCGGAGACGGCCTGATCACTATGCTGATGGTGCTTGGCCATATGGTCGAAAGCGGAAAGCGGCTGGCCGAACTTCGCGTCATGGAACGGATGCCCCAAGTGCTGGAGAACGTGCGGGTCAAGGAGCGCGTCCCGTTCAGCCAGATGCCCGAAGTGATGAGCATGATTCACGCGGTCGAGGCGCGCTTGGGCAATGCCGGCCGCTTGCTGGTGCGGTATTCCGGCACTGAGATGCTCGCACGCGTCATGATCGAAGGGGAAGACAAATCCGAGATCAACGCTCTTGCCCAGGATGTGTGCGCGGCGATCTCCAAGCGCGTCGGCGCCCAGTCCTAGCCCGATGCTACGGCTCGGAGTCAACGTCGATCACGTCGCGACGCTGCGCGAGGCTCGCCGCGTAACCTATCCCGACCCGCTGGAAGCGGCGTTGGCCGCGGTGAGGGCAGGCGCTGACGCGATCACACTTCACGTGCGCGAGGATCGCCGCCACATTCAGGACGCCGATCTGTTCCGCATTCGCAACGCAATCAAAGTTAATCTGAATCAGGAGCTCGCACCGACCGACGCGATGGTCGATCTGGCGCTCAGAGTGAAACCGGACGAGGTTTGTATCGTGCCCGAGCGCCGCGAAGAGCTTACCACCGAGGGTGGTCTCGACGCGGCCGCGATGGGCGCCCGGCTTGGAGCGATTATCAAGCGGCTGCGAGCCGCGAAAATCGGCGTGAGCCTGTTTGTCGAGCCCGACCAGAGCCAGTTGCAAGCGGCGGCGGATCTCGGTGCGGATTACGTCGAGTTGCATACCGGCACTTACGCGAACCTGTGCGAGGGGCAGATCGTCGAGCAATATCGAGATTCGGTCAGCCTGCGCCTCGATGCGGCGGCGGAGGCCGAGCTGGATCGAATCCGCGAGGCGGTCACGATGGCGCGCTCACTCAAGCTCAAGCCCAACGCCGGTCACGGCCTGAACTATCGAAACGTCGCTCCGATAGTCGCGATTCCCGGTTTGCAGTGGCTTCATATCGGCCACGCGATCGTCGCGCGCGCCGTGATGGTTGGGATGGAAACGGCGGTGCGCGAGATGAAATCGCTGTTGGCGGCCGCGGGGTAGTGCCGGGCGCGTCGCGCGCGGTTCTCTCCCCGTCACCGATGCGGTCCTGAGGCTGGCTTGGTAAGATAAATCCGTGAAGCTGCTGAACGCCGAAGAGAGCCGACAACTCGATCGGCTGAGCCAGGATAAGTTCGGCGTGCCTTCGTACTCGCTGATGAGCCGTGCGGGCGAGGCGGTCGCGCGTATCGCGGCGAAGCGCTGGCGCGAAGCGCTCGCGGCCGGAGCGCTTATCGTTGCCGGCAAGGGCAACAACGGCGGAGACGGGATGGTCGCGGCGCGCCATCTCAAGGATAGCGGAGCAAGGGTCCGCGCCGTGCTCCTCGCACGAGTTGCCGACCTCAA
>JBEKLA010000139.1:0-10371 GCA_050010455.1 Binataceae bacterium (SeqCode)
TCATCAAGCAGGCCGGGCAGGCGGTGCAGGACGCGCTGGCGATGTCGGACCAGGAGTTCCAGAAATTCCTGGAGGAGATGGAAGAGCTGCTGAAGAAAAAAGGGCAGCAGCTTTCCGAACTCGCCCGCGCGCTATTGCGCGACAATTCCGGCCAGCTCGAACGGATGATCCGCGACGCGGCGCGCGAGGTGCGGCTGGGCAATATCGAACGCGCGATCGAAGAGAACCACTTCGCACGCGCGCTGGCGCGCCAGCTCGGGCTCGAACAGCTCGAACGCGAACTCGGACAATTGCGCGACCAGGTTCGCGACTCGGAGCAGGGGGCCGGGACCAAGGCGCGGATGGAGGAGTATATCGAGCGCCGGCTCAAGGCCCTCAACGATATTATCAAGCGCTACGTGCGCGCCGAGCGCGAGAAGCGCGACCTGCGCACCCGCGACAGCGAGCGGATGCAGCAGTTGGCGGAGAAGAGTTTCTACTATCTGAGCGAAGACGAGATCCGCAAGATGAACGAGGCGGTCGCCCGCCTGGCGCAGCGGCTGAAGAACGTGATCTCGGTGCGGCGCCGGCGCGCGCGGCAGGGCCGTTTCGATATCAAGAAGACGCTTAGGCGCAACCTCGAATACGGTGGCGTGCCGTTCAAGCTGCGCTTCGAGCGGCGCAAGAAGGAAAAGCCGCAGGTGGTGGTGCTGTGCGACGTTTCGGACTCGGTGCGCAACGTCTCGCGCTTCATGCTGCAATTCGTTTACTCGCTGCAGGACCTTTACTCGCGCGTGCGCAGCTACATCTTCGTCGCCGAGGTTGGCGAAGTAACCGAACATTTCCGCAACAACGACGTCAAAGACGCGCTCGACGTCGCGTTGCGCGGCGACCTGATCAACGTCTACGCTCACTCGAACTTCGGGTTCGCCTTCCGCAGCTTCGTGCAGGATCATATCGCAGCGATCAATCGCAAGACCACGGTTATCGTGCTGGGCGACGCGCGCAACAATTACAACCTGCCGCACGATTGGTGCCTGCGTGAAATCAGGCGCCGCGCCAAGCAGCTGATCTGGCTGAATCCGGAGAGTCGCAGCACGTGGGGCTTCGGCGACAGCGAGATGGAACGTTACGGCGCGGTCTGCGATGTGGTCGAGGAGTGTCGCAACCTGAATCAACTTTACCGGGTGGTCGACCGCTTGGTGACGCGCTGAGCGCGTGACGTGAATGTGTGCGAAGACGTTAGCTTGGTTGACCGTGTGGCGCCTTCGGTGCAAAATGAAACTCCACGGGCTTCCCGCGCCGCGATCGGTTGACGGGCCGCGACTCAAACAGGAAAGCTTCGTCTAGAGAGATCTGTATGGCCGCTCATAGAGAAGACTTTATTTTGATGACTGTCGGGGCCCTGACGCTCGATCCCACCACCAAGACTCCGATCGTCGTGCTCAGGGATCCCGACAACAAGCTCAACCTGCCGATTTGGATCGGGCTGCTCGAGGCGGCTTCGATGGCGACCGAGCTTGAGGGAATCAAATCGCAGCGGCCGATGACCCACGACCTGCTGCGCAGCGTGGTGGCAGAGCTTGGCGGAACCGTCGATGCGATCGAGTTGACCGAACTCAAGGACAATACCTATTATGCCCAGATCGAGGTGAAGACGCGCGACGGCCGTACCATCCTGATCGACTCGCGGCCGAGCGATGCGATCTCGCTTGCGTTGCGGACCAAGTCGCCAATCTACGTCGCCAAGAAGGTGCTCGAGGTTTCGAGCGAGCTGCAGCAGGCGGCTGCGGAGCCGGGCTCGAAAGAGCAGAATCTGGCCGGCGTGTCGCGTGACAAGTGGGCAGAAATTCTCGAGAAGATGTCCCCTGAAGACTTCAAGTACAAGATGTAAGGCCCTCAGCCCTGCGCTGGTGTCCGCCGCACGCTCTTAAATGGCAACCGCTCATCGCAAGATCCGGCGCAAGGATCTCAAGGAAAAGGACGAGTTCCTAACCATAGTCGAACAGGTTCAGGAGTTCTTCTGGACCCATACAACCCAGGTGTTGGTTACCGCGGCGCTGGTGGCCGCGTTCGTCGTACTGGCGATAGCGCTGTCGGCCTACAGCCGCCATCGCGGCCAGATTGCGGGCGAGCAGTTCTACCAGGCGTTCGCTGCCTTCAATCAAAAAGAGTACGACGCGGCGTTGCAGGGCTTCACGGCGTTGGCCGACAACGATCCCAGCCGCGACGTCGGGCGGCTGGCGCGCTTCTATATGGGCGCATGCTACCTGGCCAAGGACGATCTGCCCCGCGCGCGCGAGGCATTCGTGCTGTTCCTCACTGAGCCGAGCAACGCCTGGTTCAAGACTCAGGCCGCGAATAATCTCGGCGTGATTTACGAGCGCACCGGAGATCTCAAGAAGGCTGAAGAGTACTATCGGCAGGCCGCGTCCGCTCCCGGAGCCGAAGGCTTGGCGGCCGAGTTTTCAGTCGCCCGGGTGCTCGAACGCCAGGGTAATCGCACGGGCGCGATCAGCGCCTATCAGCAGATTATCGAGGGACATCCGCTTGCCGCCGAGCGTCAGGACGCGGTCGAGGCTTTGGCCAATCTGGGCGCCGCGCCGCCCGAGCCGCAATCGCATCCCGCCGCTTCCCACTGAGTCGAAGCGTTAGCGCTCGAATCCGCGCGTCACGAATCCTGCAAAAATAGCGCGAGAGTCGCGCGACGCTCTCCAGCCGGGCAGACGGCGCACTCGCGTCCCGCTAAAGCTAAACGATCTGGCGTTATGCGCGGCAGGACGCCCCTATCAACGCGCGGCGTGATGGCTGTCCAGCTCTGAAGACACCACGAAGTCGATGACTTTGTCGTCCATCTCGCCGGCCAGCGGAATTCCGTTGATGAACAGCGTCGGCGTCGACGTAACGTGGACCGCGTCGCCGTCCTGCAGATCCTGATCGACACGCGCGTCCGCGGATTTGCTGAGCAGGCACGCATGCATCAGCTTCCCGTCGAGTTTATCCTGCGCGATCAGAGTGTCGATATGGTCGGAAATATTGCTGGCGTCGATCGAAGCCTGATCGCGGTAGAAGGCGCCTGCGAAATCCCAGAAAGCGTCGGGATTCTGAACCCGCGCGCATTCGGACGCGATCGCCGCCGCTCTGGCCCAAGTATGTCCGGCCAAGGGGAAGTACTTGTAAACCAATCGCACCTGGCCTTCGTGGCGATGGACCGCGGCTTCCGCCTTGGGGAACGCGCGCGCGCAATGGGGGCACTCGAAGTCGGCAAACTCCACCATCGTGACCGGTGCGGTGGCGGGACCTATCGTCGGCCGGTCGTCGAGGTGCAGCGCGCTGACCTTGACTCGATCCCACGGGTCCTTGTTCAGGTCCAGAAACTGGCCGAAGATCGCTTTATCTCCAGCTTCGTTGACGAAGATGGTCGAACTGGCGCTTCCGCCTTCGCCATTGCTTGCGGTAATCGTTCGGCTCCATAGACCCGCGATCGGGGCCGGGACCGGCGGCCCCAGCTTGATATAATCGGCCTCCGGAATGCGAAAATGCTTTTGCAGGAACGCCGTCAATTTGGCGTCTTGCGAAGCGTCTGGAGTCCCCGCGATCGCCGAGGCGGGCGCCGAGTTGCAGGCTGACACCGCCAGGGCGGCGATCGTCAGCGCGATCGCGGCCGTGGTCTTCGCCGCAGTGCCGATAATCGAGCACTTGCCGTTAACGAACGCCGCGATCAGAGCGGCACGACTTGAGATATAGCTGAGCATTTCAATAGCCATTCAGTTGAGGTTGACGCCTATCATAATGGATCGGGGAGTGCGTTTGCGAGTACGTTACGCGTTCGTTTTCGGATGCATTCGGATAGATCCGTGCGTGTGTAGCGCGGTCCGGTTAGCGCCAGGATGGGTGCAAGGAAGGCGCGCCCGCTGAGCAGGCGCTCGCCGACGATGCGGCTTAGCGTCAAAGGCCGGCAAAAATTGGTGTAAGGCCTTATCCGCTACGACAAGCTGATGTATCTGCGGAGCTCGCCGGTTTCGAACTCGAGCTCGTCGAGACGCTGCTTGACGACGTCGCCGATGCTGATGATCCCGCAAAGCGCGCCATTCTCGATAACCGGAAGATGGCGGACCCGCTCGGTTGTCATCACGTGCATGATCCCGACGAGCTGGTCTTCAGGCGCGCACGTAGTGACGTTGCGAGTCATCAGCCGTTCGGCGGGCAGGTCCAAGACCGCGTCGGCATGTTCCGAGATGCCGCGAATGATGTCGCGCTCGGAAATCATCCCCAGCAGCGAACCGTCTCCGTCTACCACAGGCACGGCTCCGATACGATTCGCCATCAGAACCTTGACCACCGCGGCGACGGTTTGATGTGGTGAGATTGTGACTACGTCACGACCCTTATGATTCAGGACCGCCGAAACGCTTGCTGCCATGTTTCGCCCTCCTGACCTTAGACCAACGGGCCCGTCGAGGCCGCGATCCGAGGTTGGTTCTTTACATAGTTAGACCTTTTAGGTCTGATAACGCAAGGATAAAATCGTCCCACGGCGACGGCGGCGTGAAAACAGAACAAATTGTTCACCGCGGCTGCGTCCGGGCGAACGCCGACGTGGGGAGAAGAGCATAACGACATGAGCGTATCGCGAGCGCATCTGCGCGAAATGATGACGCGGGAGCGGCCGGTGGTCGCGCCCTTCGTTTACGACGGCCTGACCGCCAGGCTCGCGCGGGCGGCTGGCTTCGAGGCCGTGTACATGACCGGATTCGGAACCGCGGCGGCGCGGGGATTCCCGGATCTCGGGCTGCTTACGCTTAGCGAGATGGCGGCTAACGTCAGAACGGTCGCGTGCGCGGTTGAAGTGCCCGTCATCTGCGACGCCGATACCGGTTATGGCAATCCGATCAACGTCTGGCGCACGGTTAGGGAATACGAGGACGCCGGCGCCGCCGCGCTCCATATCGAGGATCAGGTCTGGCCCAAGCGATGCGGCTTCATGGCGGGCAAACAGGTTATTCCGATCGAAACGATGGTGGCCAAGGTGCGCGCGGCGGTGGACGCGCGGCGCGATCGCGAACTCGTGATTATCGCACGCACCGACGCCCTCGCACCCGAGGGATGGCGTGAGGCGGAGCGCCGCGCGCGAGCCTATCGCGAGGCAGGCGCCGACCTGATCTTTGTCGACGGCATCATCACGCGACAAGACCTCGAACACTACGCCGATGCGCTGGGGGATTTGCCGCTGCTATACAACGGCCAGTTGTTGCCGATACCCGATCTGATGAAATTTCCGCTCAAGCTGATAATCCATACCGGGACGCTGTTCGCCGCCTATGCGCGGCTGCGCGACGCCTTCAAGGAGTTGAAGGAGCAAGGCGTCGTTGCGGGAGGCGCGGGCTTCGAGTTGCTGCCTGAGTTCGCGCGCATGATGGGCGCCGACGAGGTTTTGGAGCGCCAGGACCGCTATCAGGACAAGGAGAAGTGAGGGATACTCGATCGGCAGTTGCTATCGGAAAGAGTGCTGCCTAATATGTGAAATTCGTTCCGCCGTCCCGGGTTCTTAGTATCCCGAAGGACTCCGCGTAGAAGAGGAAGATATGGCTACAGAACCAATCAAACATATTCTAGACGGTTACAAGGTGTTGGATTTTACGCAAGTTCTCGCCGGACCGACGGTTACCCGGCTGATGGCGGAGATGGGCGCCGAAATCATCAAGGTCGAGTTGCTTCCCGGCGGCGATTTTTCGCGCGGATTTCCTTTTTTCAAGGACGGGCGCAGCGCTTACTACGTGCAACAGAATCGCGGCAAGAAGAGCCTCGCGATCGATGCCAAGAAACCGGAGGGCCTGGCGATTCTCAAAGAGTTGCTGCCCAAGGTCGACGTGCTGGTGCAGAACTTTGCGCCGGGAGTGATCGATAGATTGGGGCTGAGCTACGACGCGGTCAAGGCGATCAACCCGCGCATCATAATGTGCTCGGTATCAGCCTTCGGGCAGACTGGCCCGCTGAGTGCCGAACCCGGCTACGATTACATCGCGCAGGCCTACGCCGGAGTTACCTATATGATTGGTGAACCGGACGGTCCGCCGTTCTTTCCGATGCTGGGGCTGGGCGACGTCAGCACCGGAGCGCACGCGATGGGAGCAATCGCATGCGCGTTGCTCTACCGCGAGCGCACCGGGCAGGGTCAGCATCTGGATATCGCGCTAATCGACTGTTACTTCCATTGCCACGAGATGAACGTGCAGGTGTACAGCGTCAGCGGTGGCGCGATTAAGCCCAAGCGTTCCGGAGCGCATCATCCGCAGATCTGCCCTTGCGGCATCTTTCACGGCAAAGAGGCCTACGTGTTCATCATCGCCTTCCTCGACCATCAATGGGCGAAGCTGTGCGAGGTAATGGGCCGGCCCGAGCTGATCAGCGATCCGCGCATGAACAGCAGCGCCAAGCGGCTTGAACATCTCGATCTGGTCTCCGAAGCGATTCAGAGCTGGCTCGCGTCTGCCGAGAGCGACGAAGCGGCGATCAATGCGCTCAGGGCGGCGCGAATCCCGGTTGCGCCGGTGCTCTCGATTGAGCAGGCGGTGAACCATCCGCATTTTAAATCCCGGCACACGGTCCGGAAGATCCACGATCGGGTTCTGGGCGAGTTCGACGCTCCCGGCTTTCCGCTTAAATTTTCCGCCTTTCCGGGAGAGCTTGCGCTCGAAGCGGCGTTCCTCGGTGAGCATAACGCCGAAGTGCTGAGCAAGTATCTCGGCTACGGTGCCGATCGGGTCAAGGATCTCGAAGCCAAAGGGATTCTCGGCAAGGAGCCGGTTCGTAACGAGCGCTGAGCGCAAACGCACTCAGCGACCCGCATAGCCTTGCTCGGAATGACCAGCAAGCGGCTGTCATTCCGAGTCAGTGAGTTTTGCGCTTCGCGACGCGTCCCGGTTCTTGTTAAGCGCGCTTACAGTTCCCGACGCTAGCGCATGCGGCGGATAATTTCTTTCGAGAAGGTCTCGATCGTGGCGCGCGGGTCGGTCACCGGCTGAACCGCGACCTGGTTGATGCCCGCCTTCTTCATCCCTTTGATCGCGTCAATCACTTCATCAGGAGTGCCGGTCAAAGTGGTCGCGCGAATCATCTTTTCGGTAACCACCGCTTCGTGTTCCTTTTTGAATCCTTCGAGATACTCCGCGTAGAGCTTCAGATGGCGGGTTTCGGCCGGTTCGTCCGCGGTGCGATACGCGGTCTTGAACGCCATGATGTCGTCGCGCAGCTCGGCGGGCAGATCCGCCGGATCGGGGCACGACAGCGCGAAGATATTGCTCGAGGAAGAGACGAACGGGCCCACCGCCTTGCGCACCTTCGTCGTTTCCAGCTTCTCGCCGGGCTTGGTCAGATGGAAAGCGGTCATGCACAGGCTATAGATTTTTCGCGGGTCGCGGCCGGCGCGCTCGGCGCCGGTGCGCACGTGGCCCATCACGTAGTCGATCAGGCTGGGGCTGACCGCGCCGAACAGAATCACGCCGTCGGCGATTTCGCCCGCCAGCTCCAGGGTCTTGGGCCCGCTGGCGGAAATATAGATGGGGATCTTCTTCTTGATATTGATCCGGCCGGTGTTGGGGGCTAGGAACTTTATCATCCGGCGCCGATCGCCTTCCTGATACGGGACGGTTTTGCCCTGCAGCAGTCCGCGGCATACCTCGACATGCTCGCGCAATTGCGACAATCGCGCCGCCGGCATCCCCAGCGTGCGGCGGGCGGTGTTGCCGGTGCCGATTCCCAGTATCGTTCGTCCCGGGGCAAGCTGGTTGATAGTGGCGATCGAGCACGCGGTCATCGGCGCGATGCGCGACGACGGGTTGGTAACTCCCGTGCCCAGGAAAATCTTCTTGCTCTTGAGCGCGCACAGCGCCATCGCGACGTAGACGTCGCTCGACAGCATCTGCGAATCGTAGAGCCAGGCGTGAGTGAAGCCGCGCTTTTCAGCCAGAGCTACTTCGTCGTACACATTGATCGCGCCAAAGAAGACAAAACCGTAGTCCATACCTCAACCCTCCGCCCGGTATAGTTTTCTGGGAATAACAACTTGCAAAGTTTCTGTAACTAAAAAAGTTAATTCGAAGCGCGCCGAGCGCGTATCGGTCTGGCTATTAATGGCTGTGGGCGTGGCCGCCTGAATGAGTATGGCCATGCGATTTAGGGCTGGCGTGGGAGTGGCTGTTTGCCTTGCCATGCGCGTGCGAGTGCGCGTGTCCGTGTGTCGACGAGGTCGGCGCGGCCGACGAAGCCGGGGCGGCCGTCGCAGACTCGGTCATTTTTCCATGTCGGCGAAAATCGTGGCTATGTCCGTGCGCCGGCGCGTCGGGCTTGGCTGGCGCGGGTTCGGCGCGCTGCTTGCGCAACTCCTCGCGTTTGGCCAGCTTGTCGTCGAATTCCGATCCGCGGCCCTGGGAATGAGCGATCCAGCGCTTGGCCGCGGTCTCGTCCATATGGCACAGCAGCGGCAGATGCGGGTGCTGCAGACAGAGCGGGCGCGGGTCTTTCTTGACCGGCGCCCGCTGGGCGTTCTGCTTCTTGCGTTCGGTGTCCGCGCTCGCCGACGCGATTGCGAAAGCCGAGACAACACGTTGCGACGCGCGCCCGCAATCAGGACAAGCCTGCGATTTGCGCGCCGCCCTTACCGGTGCCAGTACCTCAAAGGTAAGGTCACAGGTGAGGCAATGGCACTCGTAAATAGGCATCGGTCCCGGCCGCGCTAGTCGATCGCCTTGGGCGCGTGCGGGAACTCCTTCCAGTCCTCAGGATCGTGGCTGATCCAGACCTTGGCCTCGTGCATGTCACGGATCGCCTTGATCCGCTGCAGCGAGCGCGCGGCCTGCGCCGGGTCGGTATCGATCCCCATCGTGGCCTCGTTCTCGAGGGCCGCACGCAGATGGGTTGAGTCGCCAACCAGCAGGTACTTGCTATTGGGCAGCCTGACGAACAGCGAGCACTCGCCCGGGGTATGGCCTGGAGTCTGCAGCATCTGCAGGCTGCCGTCACCGAACAGATCGAAGTCGCTGGAGAGCTCGATCCATTTGAACTGACGGGTCGGCAGCAAGTCGTTAAGGATAAATGCCCATCGGCGATCGGGATCCGGCCAGTACGCGTACTGCAGTTCCTTGGCCATGATCAAAAACTTGGCGTTCGGGAACATGTACATGCATCCGGAATGGTCGAGATGGAGATGCGAGATCACTACATACTTGATATCTTCAAGCTTGTAGCCGAGCCCCTTGATCTGGTTATCGAGAACCAGGTCCCTGGTATACTTGACCGGAATGGCGCTCCACAGATCGCCCCAAGTGCCGACCACATCGTCGACGACCTTCGGATTGCAGCCCGTGTCAAACAGCACCAGCCCTTTGGGATGCTCGATCAGATAGGCGGGGCAGGGGACAGTAACGAGGGTGTTATCGCCACCGTGCATCAGAAGCGCGGTCGGCACCGTGAGTTCGGCGCCCGGAAGCGCCCACATCCGCTTCGCTTTACCATCTGCCATAGCCGTTTTGACCTCCGGGTTAGATCGGTTGCGGAAAGTGTTGAAAGCTCTCTATCTCGTACCTCGGCAAAACTTCGCCGAATGCTAAATCAGCCCACGTCGAAGTGTCAAGCCGATTGCCTCGCCTTTAGCGCCGTATCCCCGCGATTTCGACGGGCGGCGCCGCCCGCGATTTCCCGGGGCGCACGCCCGATTCGTTGACGTTGGCTGTCAAAAGAGCGATACGGTTTGGTCTGCCCGTCACGAAACGGAAGATAGCGAAACCTGGAGCCTAGGGAGGTAAGTTATGCTGTTCATGTTAAGGGCCTATATCAGCAAGCCCGCCAACGTCTCGAACAAAGAGTTCTACAGCGTCTGGCTGAAGGAAGCCGAAGCCGCGATGGCGGCGTACAAGGCCGGTGCGATCAAGGGAATCTGGAAAGTCGCGGGACGCCCCGAAGTCATGGCCGTGCTGGACGTGGATTCGCACGATACGCTTGATCACGCGGTGCTTGAGCTGCCGATCTGGAAGACCGGCAATTCTCATATCGTGACAACGATTGAATGGACGGCGCTTCGGCCGTACGAGCACTGGGCCGAGGATCTGAAGAAGCTCGCCCAGGGGTAGGCAAATGGACGCGGGCCGGTGGGGTGCGGCCGGCAAGGCCGCCCCCCGCCGCCCCGCCCTATCGCCAATGATGCGCGAGCGACATTCGCCGGCGCTCAAGATTTCCTAAGCTTCGGCAGCACCTCTTCGCCCAGGCGCTGGATACATTCCAGCACCCGCTGCGGTTCGGGGCCCATCGGTATGCGGCAGCGCAGGACGAACCATTCGACGTTGAACAGCTTGCGCCATCGCTCGATTTGCTCGAGCCAGTCCGAAACGGTGCCGA
>JBEKLA010000140.1:0-10358 GCA_050010455.1 Binataceae bacterium (SeqCode)
GATCGCGGGCCAGGACGCGCGCCGCGCTGACCATCGGTTCGAGCAGGTAGCGAATTTCCTTGCGCCGGCTGCCAGGCAGAATCGCGAGCAAGCGGGCGTCGGGAGCAAAGCCGCAGCGGGCCAGGGTCTCGGCGCGCGGCCGGGAAGTGATCAGGTCAAGCAGCGGATGGCCGACAAACGCGACGCGCGAGCCGGCGTCGCGGTACAGTTCCGCCTCGAACGGCAATACCACCGCAATACGGTCTGTGCGCTCGATAAGCTTGCGGATACGGCCGCGCCGCCACGCCCAGACCTGGGGGGCGATATAATACAACACCGGAACGCCCGCGCTTTTCGCGGTCTTCGCGAGAAGCATGTTGAAGTCGGGGAAATCGATCAGGATCAGCAGGTCGGGCCGCTCGCGCCTCAGCGTCGCGCGCAGGTTCGCCAACGCGCCCAGCGTACGGCGGATCGTGGAAGCGAGTTCGGTCAGCCCCATGCCGGCGATCGCGTCGGTACGATAGATCGCGCGCACGCCGGCAGCGCGCATCTGCTCTCCCGCAATACCGAAGATTTCGCAATGGCGATCGCGGGCTAGGATTTGACGCACCAGCTCGGCGCCGTGCAGATCCCCCGACGCCTCTCCGGCGACGATCATGATCCTGCGCCTACGGGGCTCCGACCGTGGCGAAGCCGCCTCAAACGGCGTCATGTTGGCGGACACATGCACAATTGTCGACGAAAAAAGCGCCTGCGCGATAGACGTGACGATCGCGAACGATCGATCCGGCGCGGCTTTACGCGTGCCTCCCGGAAGAAAACATTTCGAGCATAATCATGAGCATGCCGGTGACTGCATCGTAAGCGCCGCGCTGCATCAAAACAATTCCCTGCCTTTGCGCAAATCGGCCGCTTTGATTTGGACAACGCCCGCGTGCTCTTCATGCGGCAGTTCGATCGGTGCGCACGAAGCCTTGCCCTCCATCATGTGATCGATCGGATAGCGATTGCCGCAAAATCGGCAAATGATGGCTCCGGCCTTGACCTTGTAACCCTCGTGGTAGCTGTAACATTGGCGGCAGGCGTCGAACGCCGCGCGAATCTTGCCGTCGGAGCCGCGCGCCAGCATGAAGCGGATTTTCTTGCCCGCAGCGGTATCCCGATAGCAGAACAGTTGTGCCTCACCCGACGCGAGCGACGCCACCGGTATGCTGAGCAGTTCGGCGGGGGCTAGTTCGACGCACGCAGGCGGCAGCACCATCAACGCAGCGCCGACGACGGCCACCGCCAGAATAATCAACGCCGCCAGCGGTTTGAACTTCAATATGCGCATCCGCTTTGTCCCGCGGGTCCGATATTATGCCGCCGCCTGGCACGCTGCCAGAACCCTACGCGGAGACCGCCGCGGTCATCGCGGCGTTGATCCGTTCGCACGCCTCGATTACTCGCAGGCCGTCGTGCGCGCTGACCGCGGGTTTCGAGCGGCTGCGCACGCTGGCCACGAACGCAGCGATCTCGTCGCCCAGCGGATCGCCGGTTTCAAGCTCGACCCGCTCGGCCGAAATCACCGGGTACTGACCGCCCGGAGCGGGCGGGCTCTTGCGATAGACCTGGAGGGTGCGCGCTTCGTAATCGACCGAGATATAGGCGTCGGCCTGGAAGAAGCGGATCTTGCGTTCGCGCTTGGCGGCGACGCGGCTGGTGTTGAGATTCGCGATCATGCCGTCGGCAAAGCGCAGGCGCGCGTTGGCGACGTCGATTCGATCGGTAAGCACCGCCACGCCGATCGCTTCGACCGACGCGATCGCGGTCGCGCACAGGCTTAGGATAACGTCGAGGTCGTGAGTCATGAGGTCGAAAATCACGTCCACGTCGGTGCCGCGCTCGGTGAAAGGCGCCAGCCGATGGCATTCGATAAACCGCGGCGCGGACAGCATCGGGCGCACCCGCACGATCGCCGGGTTGAAGCGTTCGAGATGCCCGACCTGAAGGATGCGGCCCGAGCGCTCGGCTATCGCGGCCAGCTCGCGCGCCTCGCCGAGCGTCGCCGTCATCGGCTTTTCCACCAGCACGTCGATTCCGGCGGCGAGCAGATCGGCCGCGAGCCGAAAATGGGTAAGCGAAGGCGTCGCGACGCTGACCAGATCGACCTTGCCCGCCAAGTCGCGGTAATCGCTGAGCACGATCGCTCCCGAAGCAGCGGCCACGCGCTCGGCGCGCTCGCGATCGATATCCACCACGTACTTCAGGCGCAGCCCCGGCGTCGCCAGATACTTCTGGGCGTGGAACGCGCCCAAGTGACCGGCGCCAACCAATGCCGCGGCGATTTCAGGCATAGCCGTAAACCGTGATTCCGGAGCGCTCCGCCATCGCTATCGTGCTGTCCCGCTCCAGGATGAGGGTCAGACTGGCTTCGACGCCTATCATCGCGGCGCCGATCTCGGCAAGCAGCGCGATGGTGTTGGGTCCAATCGCCGGACGATCGAAGCGCAAATCCTGGCCGGGCTTCGCGGCCTTGACCACCACTAAACTGCGACCGCATAAGGCCGCGGCTCGCCTGAGCGCCGCGTCGGTGCCCTCGACCGCCTCGATCGCGGCGACCACTCCGTCGCGCACCGCCACCGCCTGCCCGATATCGAAAGCGCCCAGGGCGCGAGCTACATTGCGGGCGATCTCGAGATCCTTGAGCTGGGCGGCGGTCGGCTCGGGTCCGGCTTCGCGGCCGATGCCAGCCAGCGCCCGCTCGAGCATCGGCACCGGATCAATAACCGAGATGCCTTCGGCTTCGAGTTCCGCCGCGACTCCGCGCAGCACGGCGTCGTCGCTGAATTTGCCCACTCGCGCGAGCATCATGAGCGCGCGCTGGTCCGGTGCGAAGGAGGTCTGCAACCGGGCGCGCGAAATGCCGCCGGCCATCGCGGCGACCTTGATGCCCGCGCCGGTGAAAGTTTCGATCATCGTCTGCAACTGGCCGACTTTGATCCACACGACCCGCTCGCACAACGCTTCGAGCGCCGGGTCGGTTTCGTCGCGATGGGCCACGGCGGTCACGGCGATCCCGCGCCGGCGCGCCGCCTCAGCGACCGCAATCGGGAAAGAGCCGTTGCCGGCGATAAGCCCGAGCTTAGTCACGATCGCGTCCGACGACGCCGCGCTTGGACGAGACGACGAAGTCGACCAGACGGCGAACCTCGGGCCGCTCACCGTCCTGTTCAACGACGCGGTTAATCGCGTCCTGGCGCGCGAGCTGCGAGTAAAATAGCGTGCGGAACGTGCGCTTGATCGCCTCGATCGTTTCGGTGCTGAAGCCTCTGCGCTCCAGCCCAACGGTGTTGGCGCCCACCAGCCGCGCGCGATCACCGGCCACCATCGCGTAGGGCGGAACGTCCTGCGCCACCTTGCATCCCGCGGCGAGCACCGCGTGCGCTCCGATACGGCTGAACTGATGGATGCCGCACAGGCCCATCGCCACCACCCACTCTTCGAGCACACAATGGCCCGCGAGTTCGGTGGAGTTGGCGAGGATCGAATGATCGCCGACGATGCAATCGTGGGCGACGTGGACATAGTTCATGATCAGCACGTGATTGCCGATCCGGGTCAGCATGCCGCCGCCTTCGGTGCCGCGATGGATGGTGCAGAACTCGCGAATTCGGTTGTCGTCGCCGATTTCCAGGCGCGACGGCTCGCCGTGGTACTTGAGGTCCTGCGGCGGCGCTCCGATCGAAGCGAATTGAAACACGTGGTTGCGGGCCCCGATCGTGGTGATCCCTTCGATCACCGCGTAAGGACCGATCACGGTGTCCGGGCCGATTTTGACGTTTTCGCCTATGATCGTTCCCGGTCCGACCTCGACCGTAGAATCGAGCTCGGCACGCGGAGCGATGATGGCGCTGGGATGGATCCGGCCGCCTATGACTGCTCTCCCACTAACATCGCTGATATCTCGGCCTCGGCCGCCAATTCATCCCCGACGTGCGCTTCGCCGCGGATTTTCCACAGCGGCGCATGATGGCGGACGAGCCGTACCGTCATCCGCAACTGGTCGCCGGGTATCACCTGGCGGCGCAATCGCACCTTGTCGAGCCCGGTCAGCATGAACAGGCCATGATCGTTGTCCTGGCGCGCGCCGAGCGCGAAGATCGCTGCCGACTGGGCCAGTGCCTCGATAATCAGCACCCCGGGCATCACCGGACGTCCGGGGAAGTGGCCGCAAAAGAACGGCTCGTTAATCGATACGTTTTTAATCGTGACCGCGCCGTCCGATTCCAGTTCCAGCACCCGATCAACGAGCAGGAACGGATATCGATGAGGCAACAGGCGCATAATCTGATCGAGATTAAGCGCCGGCGCGGCTTTCGAATCTGTCGTCACGACTACTTCGAAATCGAAGATCGCTTTGCCGCCTGCTGGCCGAAGGAGCCGCCTTCGCTCTCGGATTCGGACTCGCTACCGACCGAGCCGATCTTCCCGCCGCTGCGGTTGTAGTCGCGAATTACGTCGTTGGTGATGTCGATCGCGGGCGCCCCCCACAGGATCGCTCCTTTCTCCATCACCAGCGTGTAGCCGCGCTGCTCGCCGATGTTGCGGATCACGCGCGCCAGATCGTGCACGATCGCGTTGGTCATCTGGGCGTCCTTTTGCTCGAGTTCGTCCTTGGTGTCCTTGTAATTGCGATCGAAATCGCGGGCCCTGCGCGCGTATTCGTCGGCGAGGTTGCGCCGCTCATCTTCCTTCATGAGCATGCCCTTTTTGTCGAGCTCATCCTTGAGGGCCTGGACCTCGGCTTGTTGTTTTTGCAGCTTGCTCTGGACCCTTTCGATTTGGACGCGAAACTGGTCGCGGGCCTTCTTGCCGGCGTTGCATTCGTTGAGCGCCTTCTGCACATCGACAAAGGCCAGTTTGACTTCAGCTCGCGCCGGCATACTGGCCGCCAACGCCAGGATCACGCTACCCACGATGATCATCCGTTTCATTGTAAAAGCCCGAACCTCCTGCAATCCGTTGAATTCAACCTGGGCGTGACCGGCGTCGATCTACGCACGGCCCGTGCCGCCCTAGATACCTCTATAGCTTTCAGGGGCGGGATGGGAATACCGCTGGGAGAGCCATCTGACTTATCGCCCTTTCAATCCGTGGCCGAAAACCGCAAACCCCATCCTTCCAAGGCAGTACCCAGGCTCCAGGCAAGCGGGTTGGAAACGTTTAACGTTTAGAGATTGCCACCGGCACCGAAGATAAAGTCGGTTTTCAAGTCATTCGGACGCGGGTTGATCGGGAATCCGAGTTCCAGCCGCAGCGGACCGAACGGGGAGCGCCAGCGTACTCCGCCGCCCGCGGCGGCCTGCAAAGCAGTTAGGTCAATTGACTGCGAAAGTCTATAAGCATTGCCTGCGTCGAGGAACACCACTCCGCGCAGGCCCAAGGCTTCGACAATCGGGAAAACCACCTCGTTATTGAGCAGAAGCTCCTTGCTGCCCCCAGTCGGTTCGTAAGCCAGCGGCATCCCGTTCGGCTCGTGAATCACGACCCTGGGACCGAGAGAATAGAACTCGTAACCGCGTACCGAGTTGATACCGCCCGGGAAGAAGCGCTCGTACAGCGGTAGCTCGCTGCCTTTGTTGCCACCCAAGGTGTTGCCAATCCCGTAGTCGCCGCCAATCGAGTAAACCCAATTGCCCCAGATCGGGCTGTCGATGAAGGAGAAGAAGAAGCGGCCATGAGCCAGGAACTTGAAAAACTCGACGTTACCGCCCGGACCGGCGAAATCGAAGTTCAAGCTTTGGACCGAACCGTGGCGCGGATCGGTCGGATTGTCGACGGTATAGCGCCGGATGCTGGGGCTGATTTTCGATACCAGCCGGTAGCCTTTGTATCTGCGGATCTCATAGGTGGTCAGGCCTGACAGCCCGCCGACACCAACACTCTCGAAGCGATAGCCCAACCCCGCCGAGACGTCGGCGAGCGACAAGGGGCCAATCTGTCTAAGCCCCAGATCAACCAGCGGATAGGAGCTGCGGATCGCGAATCCTGCCGAGCTTTGGTTGAACGAAAACAGGTAAAGTTTCCAGTCGAAGAGGTCGAAGCCCACGTTAAGCGGCATGTCCAGAAAATAGGGCTCGGTGTAGCTCAGCGTGTAGTTCTGGAACAGGAAGCCTATCTGCGCATCCATCGAGATCGCCTGCCCGCCGCCGAACAGATTGTTTTCGCTAATCTTGAAGTCGCCAAACGCCGATGACGCGGTATCGAAGCCGCCCGCCAGCTGGAACGATCCGGTCTGCCCTTCCTTGACGCCGACGTCGAGGTTGATGCGGTCGGGCTCGCGGCCTGGGGCCGTGTTGATACGGGTCTCCTCGAAAATGCCCAGGCGATCGAGCCGCGCCTTGGAGATGCGAATCTTTTCCGCCGAGTATGGCTCCTGCTCCTGGATCTGCATCTCGCGCCGGATCACCTTGTCCGAGGTCTTGGTGTTGCCGCTGATATTGATGCGGTCGACCAGAACCTCTTTGCCGGGCGTGATGTTGAACGTCACGTCGATTTGATGGCGCGCCGTATCGAGCTGGGTGTGCGGGTCGACGTTGACGTAGGCGTAGCCGCGGTTGGAGTAGAAGTCCGACAGCGTCAGCACGTCATGCTGCATGGTCGAGCCGCGAAAGATTTCGCCGCTCTTAAGTGTCAGCAAGTCGGACAGTTCCTTGGGAGCGACCTTGAGATCGCCCGTGATGTCCACCTTGCCCACCTTAAAGGGCTGGCCTTCGTCGATATTGTAAGTCACCGTGAGCGAATTGTCGTGACGGGTGACCTCCGGGTCCGAGACGCGTACGTTGAGATAGCCGCGGTCGTAGTAGTAGGACGTGATCCGGTCGACGTCTTCGGCAAGCTTCTTATGATCGACCACGCCGCTTCCGGTGAGGAAACTCAACAGATTGCGCGGACTAGTCTGGACGATTCTGCCCAGGGTACGGCTGGAGAACGCCTTGTTGCCGTTGAATGTGACCTTGGTTATGAAAACCCGCGGCCCTTCCTTGACGTCGAAAACCGCGACCGCAGTGTTGTCCGGATGCGAGATAGTCCTGAAGCTGATAGCGACGTCGAGATAGCCCTTATCCTCGTAAACTTTCTTCAGCAGCTCGGTGGTTTCCTCAACCAGCAGCGGATCGAGGATCGCGTGCTCGCGCAACCTCATCGCGGTGCGAACCGCATCGTCCTTGCTCGAAAGATTCTTCATGCCGTCGTAACGGACTTCGGTGATATAGGGGCGTTCCTTGACTCGAAACGTCAGGATTACGCCATTGGCCGTGTCGGTGCGCTCCGCATCGACGTTTTCAATCAAGCCCATCTTGTAAATGGCCTTGACGTCCTGATCGACGGTCGCGTCGTTGATCGGTTCGCCCGCTCTCGACGAGATATGAATTCGGATCGCGTCCGATTCGACGCGCTGATTGCCGACAATGCGGACTTCGGAAATGAGCTGGGAAGTTTGAGCGAGGGCGCTCGACCAGCCCGCGATCGCGAGCAGGATTAAAATAGAGCCGAAGCCGACTCCGAGTACATTGCGCCGCGCTGCCATTTCCACCAAAAGTGGCGACCAAGCTAACCAATCGGCCTGACGATGTAAACCGGTACCGCCGCGATGCTGATTACGGCTGGGGATTTCGCAAAAGAAACTTACGATCGATCTGTCGCGATAAATCTCGAAGCCACTAACGAATCGCTCGCCGATTGCGCAAACGTTCGCCCTTGGATATCGCCGGCGACAAGCGAGCGCGCCGCGCGGGTCAGGTGATAGGTTCGTCGAACAGCCGCCCTTCCTTGAGGCGCAATACCCTGTTCATCCGCCGCGCCAGCCGTTCGTTGTGGGTCGCGATCACCAGCGTGATACCGAGTTCGGTGTTGAGCTCTTCGAACAAGCGATGGACCTCTTCGGCGGTATCGGGATCGAGGTTTCCGGTAGGCTCGTCGGCCAGCACCAGCGCAGGATGAAGTGTCACCGCGCGGGCAACCGCCACGCGCTGCTGCTCGCCGCCCGATAGCTCGGCGGGGCGGCGGTTGAACTTGTCTGCGAGTCCCACCATTTTCAGTACCGCCTGGGCGTGGCTGCGAGCCTCGGAATCCGACATCCGTGCGATAAGCGCCGGCATCATCACATTTTCCAGCGCGGTGAAATCCGCCAGCAGATAGTGGAACTGAAAAACGAAGCCGAGCTTGCGATTACGGAACTCCGCGATCGCCGACGCGTCCAGCGCAAACAGATCCTGACCCTCGAAAGAAACCCGGCCTGCCGTGGGGATTTCCAGGCCGCCGAGCACGTGCAGCATCGTCGATTTGCCGACCCCCGACTGGCCCACGATCGCTATTCGATCGCCGCGGCGAACCTCGAGGTCCAGCCCGCGCAACACCTGGATTCTGCGGCCGGCGTCGAAAAAATCCTTGTCGACGCCGCGCGCCTCCAAAAGCATCGGCCGCGCCGGTTCGGGTTTGGCGCCGGTGGCGCGCGCAGCCCGATCACTCATAACGGATCACCTCGACCGGCGACAGCGATCGCGCCTGCAAAGCTGGATACAATCCGGCGCCAATGCACAAAGCGATCGACGCGACCGCGACTGCGATAAAGTTGCTCGCGTACAGACGCGCGGGGACGAAACTCACCATGAACACGTCGGCCGGCAGGCGGATCAGGTGGTATTCTCCGATGAGATAGGACGCCAGAAAGCCGCAACTGACGCCGATCACCGTGCCGACCACTCCTAACGCGGCGCCTTCAACCAGAAAAATGGCGGCAATCGATCCCGCCCGCGCTCCCATCGCGCGCAAAATCGCGATTTCCTTGCGTCGCTCGATTACCACCATCACCAGGGTCGCCACGATATTGAATGCGGCTACAAGTACAATCAGCAGCAGCACAAGGAAATAGGTAAATTTTTCGAGCTTGAGAGCCGAGAACAGGCTGGCGTTGGTTTGAGTCCAATCCTTCACCTGATAAGCTGGCCCCAGTATCGCGCCTATTTGCTGCGCAATCCGCGGCGCGGCGAACAGATCCGTAAGCCGCAATTCGAGCCCGCTCTCCAACTCGCTATCAGCCCCCATCAGCAGGCGCGCATCCTTTAGCGACACGAAAACCAGCGAGGAATCGTACTCACCCATCCCGGAATAGAAAAAACCGCCGACCACGAAGCGCTCCAGCCGCGGAACGTTGGCGGCGGCGCCGAAGCTGGTGGGCGATATTACGGTCATCGTATCTTGCAGATGCAGGCCGAGGTCTTGGGCCAGGGACTTGCCGATAATCGCTGCGGGCAACGAGACCGTGCGTTCGCCGCCTCGATCCGGGATTGACACCTGATGCTTGACCGCCAACGTGTCCAGGCCGCCAGCAGTCAGAGTGTCGGCCAAGTCGGTGAGGACCGGATTGTCCCGCGCCACGACGCCACGCATCACGGCTCCCGAGACGTAGCCAGCCGATGTTGCCGAGGTGCCGGAAACCACCATCACCTGGGCTGATACGAAGGGCGCGACCCCGGCGACTCCCGGAATCGCGGCGAGCCGGCGTTGCAGCTCTCCCGAGTCCCAGGCGCCTTGATCTGCTTTTTCAACCGTTATGTGAGGGTTGAAGGCCAGAAGGCGATGGTGGAGATCCTCTTCGAAGCCGCTCATCACCGATAGCACGACGGTCAGCGTTAACGTGCCCAGCGTGACTCCAGCCAGCGAAATGAACGCAATCAGCGATATGAACCGCTCGCGGCGGCGCGATCGCAGATAACGGACTCCTATAAGAAACTCGAAGCTCACAGTCGATCAGAGTTCAGCCAAGAGTAAATCACGCCAACGCGATTAGAAGAACCCCTGATGCACTCGCGCCCCACATTGAGGAGCCAAGGCGTGTCCCGTGCCGTTCCTTTCGGCGACCCGAGGCGAGCGTAGCGGGTGTTGGATGGCAACATCAACCGACGGTCATGGTGGCATGATATCGGCTCAGGAGGCGATTATCCGCGGTGCCTGCTATTTCGGACCCGGGCGGAAGCGATAAACTGCGTCAGCCAAGTCAGTCAAGATTTCGTAATTTTGTCAGCTTTGCACCACTTTCGCTGGTTTCTCATAGGCGTTTCGGGCAAACTATTTCCGTTCCAGGAAGAGCCGTTGGCCCCTCTTGAGGAGTGTTCTTTTATGAAAATCTTTGCGCGAGTCGTCCTCATGATAGTCCTGATGGTCTCGACGGCTGCTACCTCTCACGCCGCCGGACGCGCCGACGACGGCAGCCCTAACATGATCACGATGAATTTTCAGGACGTCGATATTTCCGTCCTGGCCAAGTTCATCAGTGAGATCACGGGCAAGAACTTCGTCCTGGACGAAAGCGTAAGGGGCAAGGTCAGCATCATTTC
>JBEKLA010000141.1:0-10358 GCA_050010455.1 Binataceae bacterium (SeqCode)
CAAGCTTGCCAAGCTGAAGACGGTTCTCAAGCAGGAGGGGTTCTTCGACAATCCCGCCGAGCGCCTACTCATCTTTACCGAGTTTCGCGACACGCTCGACTATCTGGTCGACAAGCTCAAGAAGTGGGGCTTCAAGGTAGGATTCATCCACGGCGGGATGCCAATTGGTTCGCGCGATGAGAAGGGTAGCCGTCTTCACGCCGAAGAACAGTTCCGCGAAGGAGTGGTCCAGGTGCTGGTCGCCACTGAAGCCGCCGGCGAAGGCATCAATCTGCAATGCTGCCACGTGCTGTTCAACTACGACATTCCCTGGAACCCCAACCGGCTTGAGCAGCGGATGGGCCGAATCCATCGTTACGGTCAGAAGCACGATTGTATTATCTTCAACTTCGTCGCGACCAACACGGTCGAGGGGCGAATCCGCGACAAGTTGCTGGAGAAAATCGATGAAATCCGCAAGGCGCTTGACGACGATGCGGTCTTCAACGTGGTCGGCGAAATTCTCCCCGCGGCCCAGATCGAGCGGACCCTTCGCGACTACTACGCTGGAAATCTGGGCGACGAGGATCTCGAAGACCGCCTTCTGAGTCCCGTGAGCGAGGACAAGTTCAGGGCGATCTGCCAGAACGCGCTTGAAGGCCTTGCCACCAAGAAGCTCAATCTGGAGATGCTCGTTGAGCGGCGTGCGCGCGCCCAGGAGCATCGGCTTGTCCCTGAAACCATCGCTCGGTTCCTCACCCAGGCCGCGCCCTACGTACCGATGACGCTAAAACCGATCAGCAAGCTGCTGTATACCTTCGACCCCGCTATCATTCCTCAGGTCCTGCACCGCTACGAGAACCAGCCCGATTGGAGACTGCAACGCCTTGCCAACCGCTACCCCCGCTTTTCGACCGAACGCGAGACGGCCGAGAAAAACAGTCTGGAGTGGGTGACGCCTGGCCATCCGCTGTTCGAAGCGATTCGCCGCCACGTGTGGACCGAGGCCGGTGATTCTCTCGCCCAAGGCGCGTGCTTCTATTCGCTCGACGTGTCGGCTCCGCTCAGGCTCGACTTCTACCGCGCACGTGTGGTCGACGGTCTCGGCGACGTGATCCACGAGCGCATCTTCGCGGTCGAGGTCTCCGAAGACAGCGCCGCCGCGCTTCGCGACCCGAACGCTCTGGGTAACCTGAACCCGGCGCAGGCTCCCGAGGCGTTGCCTGCGATTGCCGGGCTGGCAGAACCGCGCGGATGGCTCAACGAGCATGCGCTCACACCTTTCCTGGAAGAGATCCGCACGGAACGAGTCGCCGAGGTCGAGCGTATCAGGCGCCACGTCGAACTGTCGCTGACCGAGTTGATCGAGAAAGAGGACCGGCTAATCGGACGTTTTGCCGAGGAGGCTGAACGAAGCGTTGAGGGCGCGGCGGGCAATCTCAAGCAGGCCGAAGATCGGCACGCTGCGTTGATGGCGCGGCGCGAGCGGCGGCGCCAAGAGCTGGAGCGCCAGGCTTCGCTCACTCTCCAAGGCGTCGAACGCATCACCAGCGCGATGGTCTTGCCGCATCCCGCCCGCGAGATACCTGAGGTCAGGAACCTGCGCCCCGATCCCGAAACCGAAGCAATCGCGATGCGCGTCGCGATAGAATACGAGCAGGCACAACGGCGAGTTGTGACCGATGTCCACGAGAAGGACCTGGGCTACGACATCACGAGTCTAGATACGAATTCCGGCGAGTTGCGATTGATCGAAATCAAGGGTATTGCCGGCGATGAAGGGACCGTGGCGCTGACTCCGAACGAGAAGCGCACCGCCGAAGACAGGCGCGACTGTTATTGGCTGTACGTGGTGACGCACTGCAAGCGTCCCGAGGGTCCGAAGCTTATGCAGATCGGCGATCCTGCACAATTGGACTGGGACGAGATCCGGAAGATCGACCACTACGCGCTGCCGGTGAAGGCTCTAGCCCGATGAACACGGTCAGAGGTTTCGCAGTCCAGACGTGCGCGAGCGGAGAGACTCCTGGACAATTCGTGTTCGACAGTCTGAAGAAAGGCGTCGCGCGAATTGGTTGGTCGTGGGAGCGAGGCCTCGACCTTCGAGCACTCAAGAAAGCGAAAGAGCAGCGTCGCCTGAGGTCGAAGGAGAAAAAGGCGTGGAGGGGGAACTACAAGTTTTTGACCGAGGTCAAACCCGGCCATCTACTCTTCTATCGCAACGTGCCGGAGCGCGGGCGGGTCACGATTGCTAAAGTGACCGGCGAGTACGAGTTTCGCAACGACCGCCGCGACTTTCGTTCGAGTCGATCGTGCAGGATTGTCGCGACTGGCCGTCTTTTGGAAGAGCTCCCGCCTGCACTCCGCACCGTCCTGAAGATTCAAGGCAGATTTTACGAAATTCGGAGTTCATCTGCGGTCGCAGAATTTTCGCGAATGCGCAAAACGAAGACGCGCACGCTCCGCGCGCGCTCGGTCGATAATGCAACATCGAAGGGTCGAGTCGGCCAAAACGCCCTGAAGCGAATTCTGGGCTACTCATACATTTCTCCGAAAAAACAGATTCGCGTTGTACAAAGACACGAGTCGTACAAGAGAGATTTCAGGACGTACCTCGAAGACCGCGATCTGACACCAACCTTCGAACAGGACTTTGTCGATGTTCGTTTTCGCCTCCAACGGCACCAATATCTCGGCGAGATCAAGGTTACCAATCCGCCCAGCGAGTCGGGTGCCTTCAGAATGGCTCTCGGACAATTATTGGAATATCGGCACACCCGGTTCGCTGATCGCGCCGACCCTATATTGTTCATCGACCGAAACATCGACAGGAGGCGGCTCGAACTCGCGTCGCAATTGGGAGTCGCGGTGGTCGCCAGCGACCACGCCCGGTTTCGCTTTCTAAATCCCGAAGTGCATCCGCACTTGCGCGCCCTTTTCAGGTAGAGACGATTCAATGCTCTACTTCGCGTACGGTTCGAATATGGATTGGGATCAGATGCGTGAGCGGTGCCCGAGTGCAAGATTCGTCTGCGTCGCGAAGCTGGAAGACCACCAACTGATTTTCCCGCGGAAGTCCAAACGTCGAGGCTGCGGAGTGGCGAGCGTGAAGCCCGCAAAGACGCGTGATGTCTGGGGCGTTGTGTTCCAAATCGAAGAACTAGAAGTCGGCTGGCTCGATTGTCACGAGGGCTACAATCCCAATGTCCCGCCCAGTCATAACTCGTATGTTCGGAAGGAATTGCGCGTTTTCCGAGACGGACGCGAACAGCACCCACTGACGGTCTGGACTTACGTCGGCAGGCCGCAGCCGGGCGAGCACAAACCGAGCAACGATTACAAGAACACCATCCTGAAGGGAGCTTGGTTCTGGCGCCTGCCGGATGACTACAGGTGCCAGCTCGATGCGATCGAGGTCTCGGAATGATCCCCAAGCAATGCAAACGTCTCGCGGAGGTGGATTTTCCGATTGCCGTGGTGAGTAAGTATTCGGCGATCGAAAAATCGATTCGACACGGGCATCCGAGCACGCTCCATCTGTGGTGGGCGCGTCGGCCGCTGGCGGCATGCCGAGCGATGCTGCTTGCGCTCCTGTTGCCGGACCCATGCGATGAGAACTGTCCGGAAGAGTTTAAGGATGATGCGCGCGATCTGTTGCAGAAGGTCCAGGGGAAGCCCGGACCCGAGGACCTCGATCTGCGAAAAGCGTTCCTGAAGTTCATCGGTGATTTTTCCAACTGGGACCTCGCCGCAAATCCGCGCTATCTGGAAGTCGGACGCGGATTGGTGAAGGCGGCGCATGGCGAGGAGACGCCGCTCGTGGTCGATCCCTTCGCTGGCGGCGGGTCGATTCCGCTGGAAGCGTTGCGGCTTGGCTGCGACGCCTTCGCGAGCGACCTAAACCCAGTCGCCTGCCTGATCCTCAAGGTGATGCTCGAAGATATCCCGCGTTACGGCCCAGAGCTTGCCGACGAGCTGCGCAAGGTCGGCACGGAAATAAAGAAGCAGGCCGAAAAAGAGCTGGCCCGGTATTACCCGCCCGATCCGGACGGTGCGACACCGATCGCCTATCTTTGGGCGAGAACGGTCAGATGCGAGTCGCCAAATTGCGGTGCTGAGATTCCGCTGATGCGATCGTTCTGGCTCTGCAAGAAGGCGAGCCGGCTTCGCGCGCTTCGATATGAAGTCAGGCGGCCCAAGGGGAAACCGCCATATGTCGAGTTTGAGGTCTTTACGCCGAAGGGCGAGAAGGAAGTCCCGGTGGGCACCGTGAGCCGCGCGAAGGCCACTTGCCTCGCATGCGAGCGCGTGCTCGCGCCGGATCGGGTGCGGGCGCAATTGCGCGAGCAGCGTGGCGGCGCGGATACCATCTTCGACGCGAAGGGCAACCGCGTCGGCGGGGCGCGCTTGCTCGCGGTCGTCACGCTGAAGGACGACAAGGCCGGGCGGCAGTATCGGGTGGCGACCGACCGCGATTACGAGGCGGCGTGGAAAGCGCAAAGGGCCGTCGCAAAGCTCGCGAAGGAGAAGCTGCCGAGTGGAATCAGCGTGATCCCGGACGAGCCAACGCCAGCGGGCGGCGGGTCCGGTGCCGGGCGAGCCTTCTCAGTGCAGAACTACGGCATGATGAAGTTCGGCGACCTCTTCACCGCCCGCCAGAAACTCGCGCTCTCGACCCTTGGTGCCCGCGTCGCTCAGGTCTCTGCGAACCTCGCCATCAAGGATCTGCTGAGCCTAGTGACAAACAGGGTAGCCAGTCGCAGCTCCTCCCTATGTCTCTGGCGTTTCCAGGCCGACCAAGAGAAAGTTGAGCATATATTTGGACGCCAGGCTTTCCCACCAGTTTGGGACTTCGCCGAAAGCGTTACTACGTCCGAGTCAACCGGGAGTTTTTCTGACGGACTTGGCGTTGTAGCGCAAGCAGTTCAGTTCTTGGTGCGCGATTTCGCAACCACCGGCCAGGTTCAGCTTGTGGACGCCGCGAGTTCGCCTCTTCCAGACGACGCGTGCGACGTGTGGTTTACAGACCCTCCTTACTACGATGCCATTCCGTACTCGGACCTTTCGGATTTCTTTTTCATCTGGTTAAAACGGACTCTGCGCGACGATGCGCTCGTCCACGATCCCTACGACGCTCAAAATCCGTTGACACCTAAATCGCGTGAAATAGTACAGGACGAAGTAAAATCCTTCGAGGGCAGACCCAAGGACCGCGTTTTTTTTGAACAGATGATGGCACGGGTGTTCGCGACCGGGCGGCGAATTACCAGAGACGACGGAATCGCGTCAGTGGTCTTTGCACATAAGACAACCGAGGGTTGGGAAGCACTCCTGTCGGGAATGGTAAGGGGCGGATGGACCGTCTCAGGCTCTTGGCCGATTGCGACCGAGGCGGCGACGCGGCTGCGCGCCCGCGAATCAGCCGCGCTCGCGACTAGTGTTCACCTCGTCTGCCGTCCGAGGCTAGAAAACGCCCCCGTCGGCGACTGGGCCGAGGTCTTCCGTGAGCTTCCCAATCGGATCGGCGACTGGATGAAGCGCCTCTCTGCGGAAGGCGTGCGCGGCGCTGATCTGGTGTTCGCCTGTATCGGCCCCGCGATGGAAGTCTATAGCCGTTACTCCAAAGTCGAGGACGCTGAAGGTCGGGAGGTTCCGCTCGGCGGCGATCCCGAAGCAACCGAACCCTATAAGCGCGGCTTTCTCGCATACGTATGGGAAACCGTCGGCCGTACAGCGCTCGGCCAAGTTCTCGGGACCGCTGAAGCGCGCGCCCGCAATGGCGCGGCAGGCGCGCTCGAAGAAGACGCGCGGCTCACTGCCCTCTTCCTCTGGACCATCCAGAGCACGGCAACGAACGGAGCTGGCACGGGCGAAGGTGCCGATGATACAGAGGCTGCCGAAGATGAAGAAGGCGACGGCGGCAGCACCAAGTCAAAGAAGGGACTTACGCTCATCTACGATGTGGCAAGGCGCTTCGCTCAGCCGCTCGGAATCCATCTCGGCAAATGGGAGAAGCGCATCATCGATATCGACAAGGGCATCGTCCGTCTGCTTCCGGTTACGGAGCGGACCAGTCAGCTTCTCGGCAAAGACGGTGCGTCGGGCGCGGCTGAGATTATCGAGCGCACCAGGAGCGGACCGCTCAACTACGAATTTGCCTTCATGGAAGGCGAGAAGCGCGCCGAACGGACCGAGCGCAAGCCCCGCAAGGCTGGCGCTGCCTCGGCCCGCGACGAAGCTCCGACACCGCGCGAAGGGACCACCACGCTTGACCGGGTGCATATCGCGATGCTGCTGCAAAAGTTCGGCAAATCGAACGCGCTGCGCACCATGCTCAAGGCCGAGGTCGAGCGCGGCGCCGACTTCCTTCGGCTTGCCAACGCCCTTTCCGCGCTGTATCCGAAGGACAGCGAAGAAAAACGCCTGTTAGATGCTATGCTTCTGGCGATGCCGAGGTAATACGCCTATGCCTATCGCGATTGTCATCGTGTTCAATTCCGAAGAAGACCGAGCGCGATTCAATGTTTCGCGGCTTGGCCAGCTTCGCGACGAGCAGAAGTGGGCGGCAAGGGGGCCAGTTGCAGGAGTCTGGTCTTGGGAGGGACCGCCAGGCTCGCCAACGCCAACAGACGGCCAGTACGGCATTGCAATCTTATGTAACTCCCGAGCCGAGCATGATGCCGTGCTCGGACTACTTCGGGCCAACGACACCCGCTACGCCCAATGCATGGCGCCTCCTCCATACTCAGACCTGGTCGACTGCGACCCAATGTGTGCGCTCAATCAGATCGATTAGGCCGCTCACCTTTGGCGGCGTAACCTAAGCTATTCATGCGAATGTCCGTAACGAACCAAAAGCAGAGCGGGCGGGGAGAAAATTCGATTGGAGCCCTGGTATAAAGTCGTTCAACCGCGCGCGGAGGTACGTGAAGGACGCTCGTTTAATCCTGATGAATTCGCGATCGCGCTTGAGCAGGTTGTCTCGGGCAAGGCGCCCGAGGACTATCGCGACCCGACGAAATTCTTCGCTCGCACCTGCTTCACCCGCGCACTGACTGAACACGCCGGGACCGTGCTGCGACGCCTCGCCGGCGAAACGGTCAACTCGGCTCCCGTGCTCACCCTCATCACCCAGTTTGGTGGCGGTAAGACCCACACCCTTGCGACTCTATACCATCTGATCCGCGATCCGGCGAAAGCTGCGACTGATCCCGGCGTTGCGAACCTGCTAAAGCAAGCGGGGCTGTCACAAATTCCGATCTCAAAGGCCGCTGTCTTCGTCGGCAACGCTTGGGACCCAACTGACGGACGCGAGACGCCGTGGATAGACATCGCGCGCCAATTAGCGGGCGATCAGGGGGTCGCAGCGCTCGGAAGCGCGGCGAAGACGACACCGCCTGGCACGGAAGCGATCGGGCGCATCGTCGAGAAGGCGGGCGGCTCGGCGCTCGTCCTGTTCGACGAGGTGCTGAACTACCTGAACCGCTATCGCAACAGTGCCGCGAGCTTCCACGCGTTCATCCAGAACCTGACTGTCGCGATGACCGGTACGACTCGGAGTGCCGCGGTTATAAGCCTACCGCGCAGCCAGGTCGAGATGAGCGATTGGGATGCGGAATGGCAGGACAAAATCACGAAGGTTGTGCGGCGCGTCGCCAAGGACCTCATAGTCAACGATGAGGCGGAGATCAGCGAGGTAATCAGGCGGCGCCTGTTTGACGACACCGGCAAGGATTCCGTTCGCAAGGCGGCGGCAAAGAGCTATGCCGACTGGTGTTTCGCCAACCGTGGGCAGCTTCCACGCGAGTGGACAGCCGTGGATACGTCGGCGACCGAAGCGAAGGCCCGAGACTATCTTCGGACTCGTTTCGAGGCGTGCTACCCGTTCCATCCTGCCACGCTTTCCGTTTTCCAGCGCAAGTGGTCGTCGCTGACTCACTTCCAGCAAACGCGTGGCACTCTTGCGATGTTCGCGCAGTGGATCTCGTGCGCGTTCCGCGAAGGCTACAGGGACGCTCGTCGTGAGCCGCTGATAACGCTGGGCTCGGCGCCGCTTGAAGTCCCCGACTTCCGGGCAGTGATTCTGGGCCAGCTCGGCGAACCGCGTCTGAACTACGCAATTGATGCCGATATCGCGGGAGCATACAGCCACGCGCGAGCCCTCGATGCCGATACCAAGGGTGCTCTTAGGGATATTCATCGGCGCGTCGGAACGACCATCCTATTCGAATCGTCGGGCGGTCAGGGCGACAAGGCGGCTCATCTCCCGGAGCTTCGATTCGCGCTAGGCGAGCCAGAGATTGACACTGCGTCGATCGACAACGCCGCGCTCGCGCTGGAAAACAAGGGTTTCTATATCCGGAAGGTCGGCACCGACGGGTTCAAGTTCGGCTTCAAACCGACGCTCAAGAAAGTCGTGAGTGATCGGCGTGCCTCGCTCGATGAGGACGAGATAAACAAGGCGACCAAGGGGCTGGTAACGCGAGAGTTCGAGAGCGCCGCCTCGATCCCGGTGCAACGTTTTCCCGAGGACGGCAGCGCGGTGGAAGATTCGCCGCGTCTGACACTAGTTGTGCTCGATCCGGACTATGAATGGAGCGAAGACGGCGAGCTTCGCAAGACGCTGGGTGAGTGGACCAAGATACGCGGGAAGTCTCCGCGTCTCTATCCCGCTTCGATCATCTGGTGCGTTCGGAAGCCGGGGCGCGAGCTCCGGACCAAGGTGGAAAACTGGCTGGCGTGGCAGCGGGTGCAGAGCGAGATCACGAGCGGCGTTCTGGAAGGGGACTTCGACCGCGCGGAGATAGCCGACATCAGAGGGAAGCTCACCGATGCGGAGAGCGACGCCAGGGAAGAGATCTGGGCCAGTTACAGATACGTCCTGCTCGCGGATACCAAGGAACCGGAGGGTTTGCGCGTCATCGATCTGGGCGCAGGGCATTCGAGCGCGGGGAAATCATTATGCGCTCGCGTGCTGGCGGCGCTTACCTCAAACGCGTTGCTGAATGAATCGCCGGGCGCTTCATATCTTGAGCGTCGATGGCCCCAGGCGTTCAAAGAGTCGGGAGCATGGCCGCTCAAGAGCCTCCGGCAGGCGTTTCTCGACGGCTCTCTCGACCGAGTCATCAATCCGGACGACTACCTTCGCCGACGAATCCCCGACTTCGTGAAACAGGGTGACTTCGGTCTTGCCTCGGGGGATGAGCCAGGCGGCGGCTACTCGTACGTCTGGTTCGGCGAGCCGGTTCCAGACGGCGAGGTCGCTTTCGACCCGGACGTATATCTCCTGACTAAGGTTAAGGCGAAGACGCTTAAAGCAGAGCCCGCAGTGAAGCCGAAGGTGGAGGTGAAGGTTGACGACGAGGTTAAGAGGGAACGCACCACAAAGGCTGACGCTACGGCTGGCACTCTAAAGCTTCATATCAGTGGCCCTATTCCGCCGGAAACTTGGAACCGGCTCGGCACCAAATTGATCCCAAAGCTACGCGCGGGCGCGAACCTAGAGATCGGTGTCGACTTCGCAGTCGAGGTTGAGTCCAACGATGCGACGCGGCTCCGCCAAGAACTCACGCAGGCGCTTGCCGACCTTGGCCTTTCCAAAGTGAAGATCGAAATCACCTGACTTCGCGCACGCGGAGACTTGCAGGGGATCGAGCAGTAAGTATTCGCGGCCCCTAAAAAGAGGGTTCAATTTCTTGCCAGAGTGGTCAGTCCTTCCAGAAGTCTTTGAACCTGTCGGCTGCCAGTTCGGTATAGCGCACGGTATGCTGAATGCTTTTGTGACCGAGATAAAGCTGGATCGCGCGCGTGTCCTGGCCGGCGTTCGCGAGATAGAAGCCGGTGGCGTGGCGAAGCATGTGGGGGTGGGCCGGAAAGTCAATGCCGGCCGCCTTGGCGGCTTCCGCGACGACGTGATGCACGGTGCGCCGCGTCATAGGGCCGCCGCGCAGCGACGTGAACACATAGGACGTGGCGTCACCCTGCGCACGCTTCCAGGCGCGCAACGCGCGTAGCTCGGGACCACGCAACGGATGGGTGGAAGGCGAGCCGTGTTTGAGCCTCACAACGTGGAGCAAGCCGGCCTTCAGGTCGATCTGTTCCCATCGCAGCGCGATTAGTTCCGAAGCGCGGAGACCGTGCCGGTAGGCCATCATGATCGACAAGGCGTCGCGTTCAGCAAGGCGCCCGCCGGCATGGCGCGCGGCGACGATCATGCGTTCAACCTCATGCGGAGTCAGATACTCGCGCGTTCGGCTCGCTTGGTTGCGCTGGCGGATGGGCGGTAGCTTGTCCCGCTTTGCCCATTTCGATACTTGGGGAAGCGAAATTATCTCGGCCATTTTCTTTAGTCTCTCGATGGTTTGGCTCGGTCGCTTTGC
>JBEKLA010000142.1:0-14029 GCA_050010455.1 Binataceae bacterium (SeqCode)
CGCCTTCGGTGGCGAACGGCCGATGGCTCACGCCGTCCCAGTAAAGCCCGGCCTCACCGAGCCCGGTCCCGGCCGCGATCACGGCGGCGTTGCCGATAGCCTCGGGCGCGCCCTGATTCAGGACGGCGAAATCATGCGGTTCGAGCGCGCTTATTCCATAGGCGGTGGCTTCGAGGTCGTTGATCATGTCGATCGCTTCAAGACGCAGCGTCGCCGCCAGTTGGCGCTGATCGATAATCCAGGGAAGATTCACCGGCTCGGCGCGTCCGTCGCGTATCGGACCGGCAACGCCAAGACAGGCGCGCTCGATCGGCAATCGATGGCTCAATACGAACGCCGCGACGATCTCGTCCAGCGACCGATACTTCGTGCTTGGAAAGACGTCCTCGACGATCGGGACCAGCTGTTTGCCCCCGGCCTCGAATAAGGCGAGGCGGCTGTTTGTTCCTCCGATATCGCCGGCGAGGATCATGATTCGTTTTCCGAAAGAGCGATCGGGTTCGCGATAAGAAAGACGATTACATCCACAATGTTACGTGGCAACCCTTTCGAGTCGTAAGAGCTATTGTCAGGTGCGGCCGAGCCATCGCCCTGGATACTTTAGTATCGCAACGCGCCGCGTGCTGTCGCCCTAATACCGGCGCCGATTCTTGCCGCCCCCCCCTTTCGCTTGTAAGCGCGACATGTATTAAAATCTTGAGCGGCAATGACCTTCATGATGTATAGCCGTCGAATTGGCTGTCGGCGAAAGGCAGTGCCAGCGCCGCTATGAGTACCCTGTGGCTTGCACCGGCATTGGTTCTCTACGTGCTGGCAGCGTTCCTGTTCGTGGCGGATATGGTCGGGCGCCAGCAGCGGTTGAGCCGCTACGCGTCGATCGCGCTGGGCGTCGGCGCGCTTTCCCAAACCATGGATCTGGTCACGCGAGGGATGCAGGCCGGTAATATCCCGGTCAGCAACTTCGCGCAGTCGCTGTCGTTCCTGGCCTGGGTAATCGCGGTGGCGAGCCTGATTCTGATCTCGCGCCTCAAGATGCCGGTGATCGGAGCCTTTACTGGCCCGGCGGTGGCGGTTGCGACCGGCGCCGCCTACGTTCTGCTGCCGAACGAAGCGCATAAGCTGCCGTCCACGCTGCAAAGCGCGTGGCTGCCGATCCACGTTATCCTCGCGTTTTTCGGCGAGGCACTGTTCGTGCTCGCCGCCAGCGTCAGCCTGCTTTACCTGGTGCATGAATCGCGGCTCAAGGCCAAGCGCTCGCTGGGGATGTTCGGGGCGAAGCTGCCGAGCCTCGAGAAGCTCGATCGCATGAATTACCGACTGTTGGGATGGGGCTTCATACTGCTGAGCCTGGCGATGGTGACGGGCGCTATCTGGGCTGCCAACGCCTGGGGCCGCTTCTGGTCATGGGAGCCGATCGAATGCTGGACGCTGGTAACCTGGGTGCTGTACGCGGCGCTGATAGAATCGCGGCTGGCGGCGGGATGGCGCGGGCGTCGCGCGGCGACGCTGACGATCGCCGTGTTTACCGTGCTGGTTGGATCTTATCTGGGTGTGAGCCTGGTGTTTCCCGGCAAGCACGGCGGGAGCTTCGGCTAAGATGGCGCTCGAGCTATTCATCCTTGGGCTGAACCATCAGACCGCGCCGGTCGAGATACGCGAGCGATTAGCCTTCTCCGAGGCCGACGTCGTTCCCGCGCTGTCGCAGCTCAAGCACGGGGTGCCGCTGGTCGCGGAATCGGCCTTGCTGTCGACCTGCAACCGCGTCGAGCTGATAGCGGTCTCGACCGATTCCGGGCGCGCGGCGGAGGAGCTGCGCGGTTTTCTCGCACGCGAGCGCCAGGTCGACGCCGACGCCTTCACCAGCGCGCTCTACCATCTCGAAGGGCGCGAGGCCGTGCGCCATCTGTTCCGGGTGGGCGCGAGCCTCGATTCGATGGTGCTCGGCGAGCCGCAAATCCTCGGGCAACTCAAGATCGCCTATGCGCAGGCGGTTCGGGCCGACACCCTCGGCATGATTCTGCATCGCACGTTCCATCGCGCCTTTTCGGTCGCCAAGCGAGTTCGCAAGAGCACGCTGATCGGCCATGGCGCCGTTTCGGTGAGCTCGGCGGCGGTGAGCCTGGCGCGCGAAGTCTTCGATACGCTCAAGGACAAGACCGTGATGCTGCTGGGCGCGGGCCAGATGGCGGAATTGACCGCGCGCCAACTGGCGAAGCTCGGGGTCGAGTCGCTATTGATCGTGAATCGCACTTTCGAACGCGCGGCGGCGCTCGCGCGCGAACTCGGCGGCACCGCGGTTACGTTCGACAACTACAAGCCTTATCTCAAGATAGCCGACGTGCTGATCGGATCGGTTGCGACCGCGCGGCCGCTGCTCGGCCCCGAGGATATCGAGCCGATTCTGCGCGAACGCCGCTATCGGCCGATGTTTCTGATCGATCTCGGTGTGCCGCGCAATTTCCATGAACGCCTGAGCACTCTCGAAAACGTCTATCTCTACGATATCGACGATCTCGGCACGGCGGTCGCGAACTCGCGCGCCGAGCGCGAACGCGAGGCCGAAAAAGCCGAAGTGCTGGTCGCGGAAGAAGTCGAGGGATTCTCGCGCTGGCTGGACGGGCTGCAAATCGTGCCGACGATCAAGGACATCCGCTCCAATATCGACCGCTTGCGCGGTGTCGAGTTTGCGCGCCATCGCGCCTGGCTCGCGACTTTGCAGCCGGATGAACGCGGACACGTCGAATCGCTGACGCGCGGGATCGCCAACAAGATCCTGCATCAGGTCACGACCGAGCTGCGGCGCGCCAACGGCTCCGTCGACGGAGTCTACGCGGCGGAGATCGCTCGCCGATTACTGGGCACCGACCTGCCGGTCGAGGAGATCGAAGCGGACGACAGCGAAGACTTTTTCGCCGAAGAACCCGAAACTGGAGACCCCGTCTCGCGCAGCGGCCGCCGATAACATTATGGGACTCACACTTCGTATCGGGTCGCGGCCGAGCCAGCTCGCGGTCGCTCAAACCACCGCGTTCAAGAATCAGCTCGAAGCGAGGCTGCCCGGCCTCAAGAGCGAAATCGTGACCGTGAAGACCAGCGGCGACCATCTGACCGCCCCGTCGCTGGCCAACCTAGGCGGCAAGGGCCTGTTTATCAAGGAGCTCGAAGAGGCTCTGAATGCGGGCCGCATCGATATCGCCGTCCATTCGATGAAGGATCTGCCCGCGGTGCTGCAAACCGACTTCCGGCTGGCCGCGGTTCCCCAACGTGAGAACCCACACGACGCGATTATCTCGCGCGACGGCAGTAGCCTGGCCGCTTTGGCCCAGGGGGCGCGCCTCGGCACCGCGTCGCCGCGCCGCAAATTCGAAGCGCTGCGCATCCGCCCCGACCTGACGGTTGTGCCGCTGCGCGGCAACGTCGATACCCGTTTGCGCAAGCTCGCTGACGGCGAGCTCGACGCCATCATCCTCGCGATGGCGGGCCTGCGGCGAATGGGGAAAGCGGGCATCTCCAGTATCGTCGAACTGGACGAGCGCGACTTCGTGCCGTCGGCGGGGCAGGGCGCGCTTGCGATCGAGGCGAGGGCGGACACGATGGTGGCGAATTCGCCGGAAATCGAGAGCGCCGTTGTTGGCATGACCGATCGCGCGGCACTCGCCGAGACTTCGGCCGAACGGGCTTTCCTCGCCACGATCGGCGCGTCGTGCGTATCTCCGGTCGGAGTGAAGGCCAGCCTTGACGGCAAGGCCCTCAGCCTAAGCGCCTTGCTGTTCAGCATCGATGGGTCGCGGACGCTTTCGGAAACGATCGCCGAAACGCTCGAATCCGACGGCGATGCAGCTCTCGCGGGAGTAGAACTCGGACGCCTGATGCTGACGCGCGGGGCAGCCGAATTGCTGGGCAATGGCTGAACGGGCCGGCAAAGTCTACCTGGTCGGCGCCGGTCCCGGCGCGGCCGATCTCATTACCCTGCGCGCCGCCGGGATTGTCCAAAACGCCGACGTAATCGTTTACGACATCCTGGCGAATCAGGAGCTGCTGGGAGCCGCGTCGCCCTCGGCCGAGGTGATTTGCGTTGGCGAGCCATCCCGCGACGCGGCGTCGCCGCGTGACGAGGTGACGCGCATCCTGATCGAGCGCGCCCGCGCCGGTGAATCAGTGGTACGCCTGTGCGATGGCGATCCCTTCTCCTTCGGCCGCGCCGCCGACGAAGCGACAGCACTGGCCGCCGCCGGAATCGATTTCGAGATCATCCCGGGCGTGAGCCTGGCGTACGCGGCGCCCGCCTTCGCGGGGATTCCGCTGGCCGGCCACGAGCACGGCGCGACGGTCACTTTCGTCAATCTCGATCCCGACCCGACGATCGCCGAACCGCCGTCGCTATGGGCGGAACTCGCGGGCGTCGCGCGCTTGCGCGGAACGTTGGTCCTATCGATGGAGGCTGCGCGGATACAGGAAGTCGCGGGGCGGCTGATAGCGGAACGGATGCCGTCCGATACGCCGGCCGCCGCGATTTTCAACGGCGGCGCAGCCGATCAGAAAGTGGCCGTGGCGACGATCGAGACCCTGGCCGCGGAGATCGCGCATGCGAAGCTGGCAGGGCCCGCGATAGTCGTGATCGGCGAAAGCGCCGCGATGCGCCATCAACTGCGATGGTTCGAACGGCGTCCGCTGTTCGGACGGCGAATCGTGGTGACTCGCGGCGGCATCAACTCGGGCGTGCTCACTCGGCCGCTGCGCGCACACGGTGCCGAGGTTGTCGAATTCCCGACGATCCAAACCACCCACCCCGATAGCTACGCTGCCCTGGACGCGGCGCTGGCCGATCTCGGATCGTTCGACTGGGTGATCTTCACCAGCGCTAACGGCGTCGACAGCTTTGTCGCGCGGATGACCACGCTCGGCCGCGATATCCGCGAGCTGGGACGCGCGCGCATCGGCGCGATCGGGCCCGCGACCGGGGCGCGGCTCAAGCGCTACGCGCTAAGAATCGAGGTCCAGCCGTCGGAGTATCGCGCCGAAGCGATCGCGCATGCGATCGGCGCGGCGCGAATTCGCGGCGCGCGCTTTCTGATTCCTCGCGCCCAGGTGGCGCGCGAGGCGTTGCCCGAAATACTCGTGGAGCAGGGTGCGAGCGCGGTCGAAGTCGTCTCCTCGTACAAGACCGTGATGCCCAAGGGAGCGCGCACCGAGCGGATGCGCCGCATGGTCGACGCCGGCCTTATCGATCTGGTGGCCTTCACCAGCTCGAGCACGGTAACCAACTTCTGCGCGATCATGGGCGGAGCGCCGCACGGGCTCAAAGCGGGCGCGATCGGGCCGATCACGGCCGAGACCGCGCGCACGCTGGGATTCGAAGTGGTGGTGAGCCCTTCCGACTACACTATCGACGCACTGGTCGCCGCGATCATCGACTATTTCGCCCAGCGCCAGAAGTAGTTCACGAAACTCAATTCCTTCTCGCTGGCCAGGGAGAGGGCAGGGGGCGGCGCTATTTCTTGCGCGCGATCGTGAGGCCGTCGGCGATCGGCACCATCGTTGCTTCGATCCGCTCGTCGGCGGCGATGAAATCATTGAACTCGCGGATCGCTCGCGTATCGTCACTCGAATCGCTCGCGTCGATCACCTGTCCGCTCCACAACACGTTATCAACCAGGATCAGGCCGGCCGGGCGCAGGCGCTTGAGGCATTCTTCGAAATAATTGCGATAGTTGGTCTTGTCGGCGTCGATAAACGCGAAATCAAAACTGGCCGACGCCGGGAGCGCGCGCAGCGTTTCGAGCGCCGGACCGAGCTTCAGCGTTATCTTGTCCGCGACGCCGGCACGCTCCCAGTAACGGCGCGCGATCGCGGTCCATTTTTCGTTCACGTCGCAGCATAACAGACGGCCGTCGGCCGGAAGCGCTCGCGCAACGCACAAAGAGCTGTAGCCGGTGAAGGTGCCAACCTCGATCGCGGAGCGGACGCCGAGCGCCCGCACCAGTATCCCCATGAAGGTTCCCTGCTCCGGCGAAATCTGCATCTGGCTCCATCGTCCGAGCGTCGAGGTTTCCTCGGCCAGCTCCTCCAGTAACGGGTCTCGATTATGGCCGTGGGCGCGCATGTAGCCGTAAAGCTCGCTCGTGAGCGCGACGAATTTCTCGCGATGCTCCATAATTCCTCGTGGTTCGCGATTTGTTCTCGGGCCGCGGATAGGCGGGTGCCCTCGCCGGCGTTTGTATTATATAGTCATTCTCACTTCAGAGTGGTGGATTAATATCATGGCTTTTCCAATAAATCGCCCGCGCCGATTGCGCCGTACCGAAACCCTGCGCCGGATGGTGCGCGAGACCCGGCTCGCGCCCGAAGACCTGATCCTGCCGCTGTTCGTATGCCCCGGACGCGACGTCAGGCGCCCCGTCGAATCGATGCCGGGCGTGGCGCAGCTCTCGGTCGACAACGCCGCCCGCGAGGCGCGCGAGACCTTCGCCGCGGGCGTTCCGGCCGTGATTCTGTTCGGCCTGCCCGAACGCAAGGACGCGCAAGGCAGCGAAGCCTGGAAAGACTCCGGCGTGGTGCAGAACGCGATCCGCGAAATCAAGGAGCGCGTGCCGGAGATGGTGGTGGTAACCGACGTCTGCATGTGCGAGTACACTGACCACGGCCATTGCGGCGTGATCGCCGGCAATGACGTCGACAACGACGCCACGCTGGATCTGCTCTCGCGCGAGGCTCTATCGCACGCGCGCGCCGGCGCCGACATGGTGGCGCCCTCCGACATGATGGATGGCCGCGTCGGCGCGATCCGCCGCACGCTCGATCAGAACGGCTTCGCGAATACGCCGATTATGGCCTACTCGGCGAAGTTCGCATCCGCGTTTTACGGTCCCTTCCGCGAAGCTGCGGAATCGACGCCGCAGTTCGGCGACCGCCGCTCCTATCAGATGGACCCGGCCAACGGCGACGAGGCGATGCGCGAGGTCGCGATGGACCTCGAAGAGGGCGCCGATATCGTGATGGTCAAGCCGGCGCTGCCTTATCTGGACCTGATCTGGCGCGTCAGGCAGGAATTCAATTGTCCGGTCGCGGCGTACAATGTCTCGGGCGAGTACTCGATGATTCGGGCGGCCGGGCGCAACGGATGGATCGACGAGCAGCGCGCCACGCTCGAGGTGCTGACCGCGATCAAGCGCGCCGGCGCCGACATGATCCTGACCTACTTCGCCAAGGACGTCGCCCGAATCCTGCGCCCGTAGCGCTTTCGCCTCCCCGGCAACTGTCTCGTTTGCCGTTCCTCGGGGTTTTCGTCCGGGATTCCTCGCTTCGCGGACTTCGCTCGGAATGACAAGGAATCGAGACGTTTGCCTGTCATTCCAAGCCCGTTCGGCTTCGCTCCGGGCAGGCTCCGCGAGCAATCCCGGCTAAGTGCTGTCAGACAGATCGCGCCATTGAGGATTGACCGACTCAATGAGTGCGATTTTCTTGCTTCGTGACCACGACTTGATCTGCTTCTCACGCGCGATCGCAGCGCTAACGTCGTTGGTTTGCTCGACATACACAAGGCGGGTGACTCGGTACCTCAGCGTGAATCCAGGAACAAGTCCGGCCTTGTGTTCATGGACCCGCCGAGCGAGGTCGTTCGTGACTCCCGTTATAGAGGGTCCGCGACGGACTGGCCATGATGTAGACCCAATAATCGCGCACGGTGTTCTAGGTTGTCATTCCGAGCGTAGCGAGGAATCCCGGGTTCTTCTTTCGTTGAATATGTCTCAGGCGCGATTGGGCTTGATTGACGCCTCGTAGTGGGGGCGCATCGAGCGCAGCGCGCGCATCTGATGGTAGGCGAGTTCGTCGTCGGGATAGCGATGCTCGGGGCCGAGCACGCACGCCACGCGCGCGTGGCATCGCGCGCCGCAATCGGCCTCATCCTCGACCCGATGCGTTATGCACGCGGGCACGTCCCATCCTTTGGGGAAGCTAACTGCGCTGACGGGGCACGCGTCGATACAACTGCGAACCGTGCACTTCGGACAGGGATCGAAGCCAACCGCGTCGCCGGGCTCGTCGAGCGGTTCTTCGAGAAGAATCGCGGCGCGAAACGCGATCCAGGGGCCGTACGCCGGATGGACCAGCACGCCGACGAGGCTCGGTCCGCCAAGCCCCGCAATCTTGCCAAGCTCCATGAAGTTGAGTGTCGGCGCGCCTGACATGAACGGATAGACGATCACGAATCGCGTGCCGCGCGCGCGGAGCGGCGCGGCGAGATCGCGCTCGACGACTTCGCGCGTGAAGTCGTCGAACGGATTCTCGCGCCCGGCCCATCCGGAATTGGCGTCGAGATGCTTGCGATAGTCGCTCCAGAAAGCGCCGCCGCCATTGCCGACCACAACAATCGAGCGGGCTTGGGGCGCGATTTGAACGGCGCGCGACGCCGGTTTGACGGCATCGTCGTAGCGCTCGACCGCAACCGCCGCGACCAGGTTCATACCGCGGCGCGCCGCCGCCGAGCGGATGATTTGCAGCGTCTCGCTCACACCTTTAACTTACGCAAACTTGTAAGTAACCAGCCCGTCGGCGACAAGCGCGCCGTCTTTGTCGCGAACCTCGACGCTCACGCTCGCGAGCCGGCGGCCCTTGCGCCGGACATGGGCTTCGGCGATCAGGTCGCTGGCAACGCCAGGGCCGGTGAAGTTGACGGTCATCGAAACGGTGGCGCTGTTGCGCGTCTCGGCCATCGTCCAGACCGCGGCGCAGGCGGCCGTATCGATCAAAGCCGCGATCGCGCCGCCATGAATCGGGACCTGCGGTCCGCCCGCGTTCAGCATCGATAGATTGAACGGCAATCGGACTCGGGCGACGCCGTCGCTTAGCGATTCGAGACGCAGCTTGAGCGTGGCGACAAACGGTCCGCCCATCATGATCGCAAGCGCCTGGCGATGCTCGTCGTCAACCATCGATGCCGTCCCGATTGGCAGAAGTCAGGCCCGCTTGCCGGCGAGTTCGAGCGCCAGCGTCACCGCGGCCACCGGCGTTCCCACGCGATGGAGCCCCGTGATTTCATTCCACGCGCCGAGCGCGACCACCGGACGCTTCAGCTTCAACGCGAAGCCGATTTCGGCCATCGTGCCGCCCTCGCCGGCAAGCGCAACCACCGCGTCGGCACTGCCGATAACGATCGCGTTGCGCGCCTCGCCCATCCCGGTGGCGACCGCAAACTCGATATAACGGTTGGCGGATTGGCGATTGTAACCGGGCAGGATGCCGATCGTGTGGCCGCCGGCTTCGCGCGCGCCCTGCGCCGCCGCTTCCATCACGCCGCCCAGTCCGCCGCATACCAGGACCGCATCGCGTGCCGCGATTTCGCGGCCGACGGCAAACGCCAGCGCGCGAACTTCCGCCGCAGCGTCGCCGGCGCCGATCACCGCGATGAACGGTCCCGCAGCCATCAGAGGTCCAACAGCGCGGGCAATCCGGTCAGGTCTTCGAGGATGAAGTCGGGCGCCGGGATGCCTTCAGGAAGATCTCCCTTGCCACGGCTCAGCCACGCGATTGGAATCCCGGCGTTGCGCGCGCCGAGCACGTCGTCGCGCGGCGTGTCGCCGACGAACAGGATCTGTTCCGGTGCGAGGTTCAGCATTTCCAGCATCCGTTGGAAGATCAGCGGATTCGGTTTGCGCATTCCGAGGTCAGCGGAGATTATTACCGCCTCGAACAGATGCGCGACGCCGGTATCGGCCAGAATTTCGCGCCCCGTCTGCGAGTCGTCGAAGTTCGACAGCAGCCCCATCCGATAGGATTCGGCGACGCGCCGCACCGCTGCGACATATTCCGGCGGAGCGGCGGTCACGGAACGGACGCCGGCCATGTGGATACGGCTCAAATCGTGCGCCACGCCGGCGAGTTCCTCGCCCTCGGGCAAGCCCAGCCGCCCGAGCGTGCGCGCGAATCGCTCGTGACAGGTGATCTCGATCGAGCCGCCCTCGCGTTGTGCGGTTATCTCCGCGATCACCGCATGATAGGTCTCGATGAAGGCGTCGAGATCGAAGTTTGGGTCAAGTGCTTCGCGGAGCCGGGGAGTCAGCCAGGGGATGGTGCCGCGGATGCTGCGGCCGCGCCATTCCACCGTCGGCAGCCGCTCAGGCTCCCATCTGACCAGGGTGTCGAACAGATCGAGCACCACGGCCTTGAATCTGCGTTCAGCCATGACGTGACAGGGCGGCGGCCGTGCTGGCCAGGGCGAGCACGTCGAGTAGCATCACCGTGATGTTGAGTTCAACCGAGAAGCGATGGAGCTTGTCGAATTCCGCGCGGCGCGCCGGGTCGGGATTGGCCTCTTCGGTTACGCTGCGAATCCGCGCGACCAATCGTGCCGGCCGTGTAACCCAACATGTAATAACGCGGGAATATTCCGGCGACGACCTTGCCGGCTTCGGCAACCGGCAATCGCGAGAAGATCACCGGCGTCGCGAAAGCGGCGAAGAAGATCATGCCGCCCAGCCAGCAGACCAGGCACAACAGATACAGGAAAAGGGTAACTGCCATAGCGGTTCGACCTATCGGTAATGCAAGCTAGTTTAGATACACCTTGGGAACGCCGGAGAGTGGCCGGCGGCTGGCGAACCCTTCATCGACGCTGTGCCACGCCGACAGTTGGGATTCACCGAACTGCCAGCACAGGAAAACCACCTCATTGTCGAGTTCGCTGGGAAAATCCACCAGCCCCAGATCGATATCCTTGAGGAAGCAGCCGTACTCCTCGACCTGCGTCGCCAACTCCGCCATCTCCTCGGCCAGCGCGCGCAATTGCGGATGCTCCTCGATGACTTTGTCGAGGTCCATCCCGTCGTCTCGCACCTCGGGCTCAGCCTGGCAAAGGTCTTTGAGGCCCTCACGAAGCTGATGGCCGAGGAGTTGGAGCCGGCGGACGATTTCCTCCAGCCTTGGGACCAACTGGTTGGCCTCTTCGCGACTGAACAACTTTTCAAACCGGCGTTTCACTAGTTCGCTGGCCCCCTAGCGTCCCGTTACTAGCATGATTAAGTTTGTAGACGATAAAGAGCAAGGTTCGCTTCAAACTGTTGTAACAGGTTACCGATAGAGCGAGCCGGGAACCAGTCGGTTTCCATCAGAGGAGTTAATCCAGGACCGCTATGACAGATAAACCCGAATCGTCCCCGAAAGAATCTCAAGGCGAGAAGCGTTTCGAAGCGGAAGAAGATTTGAGCGAGATCGAAATCCCCTCTGTTCTGCCCGTCCTGCCGCTGCGGGGGATGGTCATTTTTCCCAGCCAGATTCATCCTTTTTTGGTTTCACGCCCGTCGTCGCTAAAGCTGCTGGAGGAGGTCACCGGGCCGGAACGGATAATCGCGCTGGCGACCCAGAAGGACGCTGAAGAGGAGAACCCGCAGCCCGATGGGCTGTATAAGCGCGGCACCGCCGTTCGCATCGTCAAGATGCTTCGGTACCCCGACCAGAGCATCAGGGTGTTGGTGCAGGGCTTGGCGAGGATTGAGTTCGACGAATTCGTCAAGCACGACCCATACTTTGCCGCTCAGGCGCGCCGTTTGACCGAGTTGTCGGTACCGAGCAAGGAGATGGACGCTCTCCAGGCGCAACTGGTCAACCAGTTCTCGAAGTTCGTGTCGCTGGTGCCCTACCTGCCCGACGAGTTGCAGGTGATGGCGATGCATGTGCGCGATGCCAGTCGCCTGACCGATCTGGTCGCGTCTTACCTGAAGATCGCGGTCGAAGAAGAGCAGGATCTGCTATCGACGCTCGACGTGCGGGTGCGGCTGGAGAAACTCGCTACCATCCTCAACCGCGAGATCGAACTGCTCGAACTCGGCCATAAGATCCAGTCCCAGGTGCAGACCGAGCTGAACAAGAATCAGCGAGAGTTCTATCTTCGCCAGCAGCTCAAGGCGATTCAGAAAGAACTGGGCGAGAACGATCCGCGCTCGGCCGAAAGCGACGATCTGCAGCGTAAGATCGAAGAAGCGCACATGCCCGAGGAAGCGCGCAAGGTCGCCGACAAGGAGCTCGAACGGCTGCGCATGATTCCGCCCGAATCCGCGGAACATACGGTGGTGCGCACCTATCTCGATCTGCTCGTCAGTCTGCCGTGGAGTGTCTCGACCGACGACAACCTCGACATCAAGCATGCCCGCGGCGTCTTGGACGAGGACCATTACGATCTCGAGAAGATCAAGGAACGAATCCTCGAGTTCCTCGCGGTGCGCAAGCTCAAGAAGGACACCAAGGGGCCGATCCTGTGCTTCGTGGGGCCGCCGGGAACCGGCAAGACGTCGCTGGGCCGCTCGATCGCGCGCGCGATGGGGCGCAAGTTTGTGCGGCTGTCGCTGGGCGGAATTCGCGACGAGGCCGAAATCCGCGGCCATCGCCGCACCTATATCGGCTCGCTGCCGGGGCGCATCATCCAGGGTATCCGCAACGCCGGCTCGAACAATCCGCTGTTCATACTCGACGAAGTGGACAAGCTGGGCATGGACTTCCGCGGCGATCCCGCCTCGGCCCTGCTCGAAGTGCTGGACCCCGAACAGAATAGCGCCTTCGTCGACCACTATCTCGACGTGCCGTTCGACCTCTCCAAGGTTCTGTTCCTGACCACGGCCAACGTGCTCGATCCGGTTCCGCCCGCGCTTCGCGACCGGATGGAGGTGCTCGAACTGCCGGGTTACACCGAGGAAGAAAAACTCGAAATCGCGGTAACCCATCTCATCCCCAAGCAACTCAACGAAAACGGGCTGGGCGATACCAAGATCGAGTTCTCGCAGGAGGCGTTGCGCGAGATAATCCGCAGCTACACCCGCGAGGCTGGATTGCGGAATCTCGAGCGCGAAATCGGCCGCATTTGCCGCAAGATCGCTCGGGCGCTGACCGAGGGCGAGCCCGTGCCTGAACGCATCGATCTCGACCAGGTTCATACCTATCTCCGCGCGCCGAAGTTCTACTCTGAGGTCGCCGAGCGTACCCAGGAACCTGGCGTCGCGACTGGCCTGGTATGGACGCCCAACGGCGGCGATATCCTGTTTATCGAGAGCACGCGGATGCCGGGGCAGAAGGGCCTGACGCTTACCGGCTCGCTGGGCGACGTGATGAAAGAGTCCGCGCAGGCCGCGCTATCCTACATACGGTCGCGCGCCGACCGGTTGGGAATCCCAAGCGACTTCTTCGAGAAGAGCGATATCCACGTCCACGTCCCCGCGGGTGCTATCCCCAAGGACGGTCCTTCGGGCGGCGTGACGATCGCCGCGTCGCTGGCGTCGCTGCTAACCGGACGCCCGGTGCTGTCGAATGTGGCGATGACTGGTGAAATCACCTTGCGCGGCAAGGTCCTGCCGGTCGGCGGCATCAAGGAGAAAGTTCTGGCTGCGCGTCGCGCCGGGATTCACACCATAATCTTGCCGCGTCGCAACGAGCGCGACCTCGACGACGTTGCGCCTTCGGTGCGCCAGGAGTTGGAAATGGTTTTCGTCGACACCGTGGACGAGGTTCTCGCTCATGCCTTGCGCGACCCGATGACAAATCACGACTCGGCGGAGGAAGCGGCAGGCCCCGCTCGGACCGTGCTTAATTAGCGATCAGAAGGCGCTCTTAGGTACAGATTACCTTCATTTAGCCGATTTTTGAGAGAGTCGAGAGTCTTAACTGGATAGACTGCGGACGTCGCTGCTATGTTCGGCCTAATCTGTCCTGAGCGCGGTGAATACTTAGATGCCAGAGCTTCGCAAAGACCCGATCGTGGGTCGTTGGGTTATTATCTCGACCGAACGCAGCAAACGGCCAACAGACTTCGCGCACGGCTCGAACAGCGGCGGCCTTCGCAATACCGCGGTATGCGTCCTTTGCCCGGGGAACGAGGAAATGACCCCGCCCGAGGTGCTCGCGTATCGCGATACGAATCTGGCGCCTAACCGCGCCGGATGGCACGTGCGCGTGGTGCCCAACAAGTTCCCCGCGCTCAAGATCGAGGGCTCGATGGGGCGTCGCGGGCAGGGCCTCTACGACATGATGAACGGAGTAGGCGCGC
>JBEKLA010000143.1:0-10231 GCA_050010455.1 Binataceae bacterium (SeqCode)
CATCTCGGTCTCGCCGATTCGGCCGCGGTAGTAAACGTCGGAGGGCGGGCCGAAGGGCGTGCTGTGTTCGATCTGCTCAGCCCCTTCGAGCGCGTCCATCTTGTAGAAGCCGCTGCCCCCAATAATGCCCAATACCGGTCTAGCCATCTGTGATGCCTGTCTTGCCTACACGCGGAGGAATCTGAACCGTTTCCGTCTCGCTGCGGCAGTCGACGCCAACGGTTTCAACGCTCAAATCGCTCGGCAATGTGTGAAATACCATCTCCTGCCGCAGTTGACCGCAAGCTGCTGCGATGTCGCGTCCGCGGCTCTCGCGAATCGTAGCGGTCAAGTTACCCTGATGGAGGATCGCTTGAAAGGCTTCGATCGAGCATCGCGGGCTGCTTTCGAAAGCGGCGCCCTCGAAGGGGTTGAAGCAGATGAGATTCACCTTCGCGCGCAACGGCGCCATCAACTTCACCAACCGGGCCGCGTCGGCCGGCGAGTCGTTGACGCCCCGAAGCATCACGTACTCGAACGTAATCCTGCGCCGGCGCGCCAGCGGCAAGCGGCGGCAAGTTTCGATCAGCAGTTCGAGCGGATAGCGACGCGTAATCGGCGCTATCTGCTCACGCTGTTCGTTGGTAGTAGCGGACAATGAAACCGCCAGATTAACCGCGGTGTCGTTGAGCAGCCGCTCCATCATCGGCACCAGGCCGACGGTCGAGACCGTGATGCGGCGCGGCGAGATTCCCATCCCCCACTCTGCCGTCATGATCGCGATCGCCCGGCGCAGCCGCTGATAATTCGCCAGCGGCTCGCCCATCCCCATGAACACGTAGTTGGTCAACTCTTCGCCGCTACCGAGCTCGCGCTGCGCGGCGAATACCTGGCCAACTATCTCAGCCGCTTCCAGGTTGCGCCGGAGCCCCATCAGGGCGGTTGCGCAGAACGCGCATTCCATCGCGCATCCCACCTGGCTCGAGATGCACAGCGTTACGCGATCATTCGCCGGGATGATAACGCTTTCGATCGCTTCGCCGTCATTGAGGCGAAGCAGCAGCTTGCGCGTGCCGTCGGCCGAGCGGGCAACGTACTCGGTATCTGCCGAGCCGATCGCAAAGTCCGTTTCGAGATGCGCACGCAGCGCGGCGGGAAGGTTCGTCATTTGGGCGAAAGATTCTACTTGCTGTCGGTAAAGCCATTTGCTCACCTGGTGCGCGCGAAACTCGCGCTCACCCGCGGCCGCGACGATTTGCTCGATTTCAGCTATCAGCAGGCCGCGGATATCCCGGCGAGACGATGCTCCAGAGGTACACGAATCATGCTGCAGGTGCTGCTGCACGTCTTTATTCTAGACGAAACGCGCCGGTGAAATCAGGACTTTCGCCCAAGCGCAAGCGGCCTTCCGGTTTCGCCCAGACCACAGCCGGGGCCGGTTTGATCTTACCGCCAGGCGCCGATCAGCGAACGATCTCCATCTCGCTGAAGAAGAACGCGATCTCGTTCGCGGCGGTCGCGGGCGCATCCGAGCCATGCACCGCGTTCTTTTCGATATCTTGACCAAACTGTTTGCGGATCGTGCCGGCCGCCGCCTTGCCCGGATCGGTCGCGCCCATCAGCTCGCGCCATCGCTCGATCGCGCGCTCTCCGCTCAGCACCATCACGATTACCGGCCCGGACGACATGTACTGGCATAGCGCCCCGTAGAACGGCCGCGCTTTGTGCACTTCGTAGAACTTTTCGACCTGGCGCCCGCTCAGATGCATCATCTTGAGCGCGCAGACGGTCAAACCGGAGGCCTCGATCTGCTTGATGATATCGCCACTCAGCTTGCGCGCGAACGCGTCAGGCTTGATTATCCCTAAGGTTCGTTCCATAGATTCCGCCAGTCAGGCCGAGGGCCTTACTTGCGCGCCCCCATCACAGCCTGCATCGTCGAGCCCAATTCAGCCGGGCTCGCCGCTACCGTGATGCCGGCCGCCTTCAACGCCGCGATCTTGTCGGCCGCGCCGCCGCGCCCGCCCGAGATTATCGCGCCCGCGTGGCCCATCCGCCGCCCTTTCGGCGCGGTCTGACCAGCGATGAACGCCACCACCGGCTTCTTGAAGTTCTCTTTGATGTAAACCGCGGCTTCTTCTTCGGCCGTGCCGCCGATCTCGCCGATCATAATCACCGCCGAGGTCGCCGGATCTTCATTGAACAGCTTGAGCGCGTCGATGTGACCCGTTCCGATAATCGGGTCGCCGCCGATACCAAGGCAGGTCGACTGTCCGATGCCGAGCAGGGTCAACTGATGGACCGCCTCGTAGGTGAGCGTGCCCGAGCGCGAAACTACCCCAACCGGCCCCGGCGTATGGATGTAGCCGGGCATGATTCCGATCTTGCACTCGCCGGGCGTGATCACGCCGGGGCAATTCGGCCCGACCAGGCGCGTGGGACGGCCGCGCAAATAGCGCTTGACTTTTACCATGTCGAGCACGGGGATGCCCTCGGTGATGCAAATCACCAGTTCGATGCCCGCTGCGGCTGCTTCCATAATCGCGTCGGCCGCGAACGCGGGCGGAACATAGATCACGCTGGCGTTCGCGCCGGTCGCTTTGCGCGCCTGTTCGACGGTATCGAAAATCGGAATGCCTTCGAAATCGCTTCCACCCTTGCCGGGAACCACGCCGCCCACCATCTGCGTGCCGTATTCTTTGCAGGTACGCGTATGGAACTGCCCGGTCGCTCCGGTGATACCTTGGGTGAGCACGCGGGTGTTTTTATTTACCAGGATACTCATCGCTGCTTGCCTTCTCCGATCGATGTAATCAGTTACTTGCCAATCGCCTGGACGACCCGGCGGGCGGCGTCTGCCATGTCGCTGGCCGCGATCACTGCGAGGCCGGACTCCTTGAGAATCTGTCGGCCGCGATCGACGTTAGTGCCTTCCATCCTGACTACCAAAGGCACGTTGAGTTTCACCTGCCGCGCGGCCTCCACCACTCCCTGGGCGAGAACGTCGCACTGCATGATGCCGCCGAAGATGTTAATCAGGACGCCCTTAACCCGTGGGTCGGAGAGCAGTATTCTGAACGCCGCCGCCACTTTTTCCGTGTTCGCGCCACCGCCGACGTCGAGGAAGTTGGCCGGCTCGGCGCCATAGTACTTGACGATATCCATCGTCGCCATCGCCAGGCCCGCGCCGTTGACCATGCATCCGATGTTGCCGTCGAGGTGCACGTAGCTCAGATCGTACTTGGCGGCCTCGGTTTCGTTGGCGTCTTCTTCGTTGGGATCGCGCAGTTCGCGGATCTCGGGGCGTCGGAACAGGCCGTTGTCGTCGAACGACATCTTGGCGTCGAGGCATATGACCTGTTCGTCGGCGGTCACTACCAACGGATTGACTTCAACCAGCGACGCGTCGGTACCCAGAAACGCGTTGTAGAGCGCCGGCAGCAGATTCGTGAACTGGCCGACGGTCTTGCCCTTAAGGCCCAGCGCGAACGCGATCTTTCGCGCCTGAAAGCCTGCCAGGCCGATCGCCGGATCGATCGGTTCGGCGAAGATGCGCTCGGGCGTCTTGGCCGCGACCTCTTCGATATCCATCCCGCCTTCAGTGCTGGCGATGATCGCGACCGATTCGGCTTTGCGATCGACCACCAGCGCGAGGTAGAGCTCGCGCGCCACCTGGCTTGCCTGTTCGACGTAGATGCGCCGCACCACGCGTCCCTGCGGTCCGGTCTGATGGGTCACGAGCGGCTTGCCGAGCAATTTGGCGGCGAACTCGCGCGCCTCGTCGGCACTGCGCACCAGCTTCACGCCGCCCGCCTTGCCGCGTCCACCGGCGTGAATCTGAGCCTTCGCCACCGCAACAGGCTGCCCGAGCGCGGTAAACGCCTGAGCGGCCTCGTCCGGAGTGGTTGCCACTTGGCCTTTGGGTACCGGCGCGCCGAAACGCGCAAGAATCTGCTTGGCCTGATACTCATGGATATTCATAGTTATTCCTCAGCGCCACGCGGCGCGGAGCCGCATTATAATAGGAAACCCCTGATCGTCGCGACCGGCGGACGAAACTACCCGGCCGGTCACGAGCTGCGGCGAAGGTTTCGCGCCAATCCTGGTCCGCCCTACTTCCAGAAAATGTCACGCAGCCATTTCAGCGAAACCTGCCGGCCCACGTCCGCGATCGCGGTAGTAAGCGGAATCTCCTTCGGGCAGACTTCGACGCAGTTCTGCGCGTTGCCGCAATCCGCCACGCCGCCCTCCCCCATCATCGCCTCCAGCCGCTCGTCCTGATGCATCGCGCCGGTCGGATGCTTGCCCATCAGATAGACCTGCCCGATCACGGCCGCGCCCATGAACTTGGAATGCGGGTTGACCTGGGGACACGCCTCCAGACAACAGCCGCAAGTCATGCATCGCGAGAACAGGTAGGAGATCTCCTGTACCTCGGAGCGGATACGCGGCCCCGGACCGAGGTCGTAGGTGCCGTCGATCGCGATCCAATTGTGGGCCTTCTTCAGCGACTCGAACATCGACGACCGATCGACCCACAGGTCGCGGATGAGCGGAAACTTCGACATCGGCTCGAGCGTAATCGGCTGGGGCAGATTGTCCGCCAACGCGGTACAAGCCTGGCGCACGCGGCCGTTGATCACCATCGTGCAGGCGCCGCACACCTCTTCCAAGCAGTTGGATTCCCAAGTCACCGGCGTGGTCGCCTTGCCCTTCCGATTGACGGGATTGCGCCGGATCTCCATCAGCAACGAGATCACGTTGTGATGGGCCTTATAGGGAATCTCGAACTCTTCCCAATAGGGCTCGACGCTGGCGCTCTCTCGCCGCCTGATTCTCAATAAGATCGTACGCTCAGGCACTGGCGGCCTCCTTTTGCGCTTGGGCCGGTGTGCCGGTCGTCTCGTCCTTCTCGACGTCGTAGCGGCGGGGCCGGGGTTTGAGCAGGCTGACGTCGACCGGCTCGAAGCTGAAGCGCGGACCGTCGGAGGTCCAGTGCGCCAGCGTGCTCTTGAGCCAGTTCTGATCGTCGCGTTCGGGATAGTCAGGCTTGTAATGGGCGCCGCGCGATTCGTCGCGGTTGAGCGCGCCGATCGTGATCGCCCGCGCCAGCTCCAGCATATTCCAGAACTGGCGCACGAACAGCGCTTCCTGATTGGCCCACTTGCCGCGATCGTTCAGGCCGACCCGGCCCCAGCGATCCTTGATCTCCAGGATCTTGTTGTCGGTGGCCTTGAGCTTGTCGTTGACGCGCACCACGGTGACGTTCTCGGTCATGATGTCGCCGAGGTCGCGCCACAGCGAGAACACATTTTCCGGCCCGCTCATCTTGAAGATCTTGTCGAAGCCCTCGCGCTGGCGCGCCGTCTCCTGCTCGTAGATCTTCGGCGATCCGCCATTCTTGTGCGACTTGGCGTACTCGGCCATCGCCGGCCCGCCGACCTGTCCGGCGTATACGCACGACAGCAGCGAATTCGCCCCCAGCCGGTTCGCGCCGTGATACTGGAAATCGCATTCGCCCGAGGCGAACAGTCCCGGAATATTGGTGTGCTGCGAATAATCGACCCACAGCCCGCCCATCGAATAGTGCATCGAGGGGAAGATCTTCATCGGCACCTTGCGCGGATCCTGGCCGACGAACTTCTCGTAGATTTCGAGCACCCCGGCGACCTTCTTGTTCAGGATTTCCGGGTCGATGTGGCTTACGTCGAGATAGACCAGCGGCTGGCCGTCGACGCCGAGCTTCATTTCGTAGACGACCTTATGGATCGCGCGCGTGGCGATGTCGCGCGGCACCAGGTTGCCGTAGGCCGGATACATCTCTTCGAGGAAGTACCACGGCTTGCCGTCGCGATAGGTCCACACCCGTCCGCCCTCGCCGCGAATCGATTCCGAAATCAGGCGATTCTTGTCCTGGCCCGGAATCGCGGTGGGATGGACCTGGATGAACTCGCCGTTGCCGTAGGTCGCGCCCTGCTGGTAGAGCGCGGAGACCGCGGAACCGGTATTGACCAGCGATTGGGTCGAGCGGCCATAGATCAGCCCCGGACCGCCGGTCGCGATCATCACGCTGTCCGCCGGGAAGCTCCGCAGTTCGAGCGTGCGCGTGTCGATCGCGCAAATCCCGCGGCACGCGCCGCCCTCGTCCTGCACGATGCTGAGCATTTCCCAGGCTTCGTATTTCTTCACCAGGCCGGCGCTCTCGTGGCGCCGCACCTGTTCGTCGAGCGCGTAAAGCAGTTGCTGCCCGGTGGTCGCGCCCGCGAACGCGGTGCGATGATGCTTGGTGCCGCCGAAACGGCGGAAGTCGAGCAGGCCCTCGGGGGTCCGATTGAACATCACCCCCATCCGGTCGAACAGGTAGATGATCGCTGGCGCCGCTTCGCACATCCCCTTGACCGGCGGCTGATGGGCGAGAAAGTCGCCGCCGTAGATCGAGTCGTCAAAGTGAATCCACGGCGAATCGCCTTCGCCCTTGGTGTTCACCGCGCCGTTGATTCCGCCTTGCGCGCACACCGAATGCGAGCGCTTGACTGGAACCACCGAGAACAGGTCGATCATCTCGCCCGCCTCGGCCAGCTTAATCGCGGTGGTGAGGCCGGCAAGCCCGCCTCCCACGATAATGTGATGTCCTGGCATGCGTAACTCCTCTAGCGGGGGGCTAAGAAACGGTTACGATTAATCATCACTACGACGGCTCTCTCAACACCTCGCGTACTTTTGTCCCTTGCGTCATCCTGAGCGCCGGCTGCCGGCGCGAAGGATCTCGCGCGGTCCTCCGCGCGTAATCCACCCTTGCGGGATTTTGCCTGTGAGTCAGCGCGAGCTTCCCGCTCCTGGTCCATCCCTTGAGCTGGCGCTCGCGCGCGGCCATCTCCGCCGACCTGGCGACACCGCCTAAGCGCGCGGAGGACCGCGCGAGATCCTTCACTTCGTTCAGGATGACGGAGCATGCCGGTGCTGGACACTTGTAAGTCAATGTATAACCCAGCCCGCTAAGCCCGGAACGAAATCAGAATATCGACGCCGACGATCGCCAACACGATGAACAGCGCGATGCAGGCATAATTGACCAAGGTCTGAGCCTTGGGCCCGACCGTGATTCCCCAGGTAATGCAGAAAGTAAAAATGCCATTGCACAGATGGTAGATGCAGCTCAGCGTGCCGACGATGTAAATCGTGAGCAGCAGCGGATTCATCATCGTCGCGTGCATCGTGGCGAAGGTGGTCTCGACCCCGGTGAAGTAGAACCAGGCGCGCGTCGACAGCACATGGTAACCGATGAACAGGAAAGCGAAGACCCCGGTGATCCGCTGCAGCGTATACTGATAGTTGCGCGTGTAGGTATACGTGCTGACGTTCGGTTCGGCGGTGACAGTTATGATCAACCCATACACCGCGTGGTAGAGGATCGGGATCCACAGCATCACAGCCTCGACCCCGACCTGGAAAGGCAGCGTGCGGGTGAACTCGGTCTCCTTCCACCATACGTCGCCGCCTTTGGTGACGTAGGAGTTCTCGAACAGGTGGAAGAAGAGGAAAAACCCGATCGGCACGATGCCCGAAAGCGAGTGCAGCCGGCGAAGGATCCAATGCAGGCGGTCGCTATCCAGCCCCGCCATCGCTGGCGCCGCGGCCAGTTCCTGTTCAGCCATAACGATTCGTTCTCCGCTCGAGGGCCCGCTCGGCCCTCAGTTGCCTGAAGCCAAAACCTTATCCATCGCTTCGATCAGCTCGCGCACGTGCGCGACGGACTTCTCGAAGTCCGCCTTTTCCGCCGCGCTCAGCTCGATTTCGATCACGCGCTCGACGCCGCCCTCGCCGATCACGACCGGCACGCCGGCGAAAAGTCCTTTAACACCGTATTCGCCGTCGAGATAGGCCGCGCACGGCAGCACTTCCTTGCGATCCAGCATGTACGCCTCAACCATCCGATAGGTCGCGCTGCCGGCCGCATAATACGACGACGTTTTCATCAGGTTAACGATCTCGGCGCCGCCGTTGCGGGTGCGCTTTTCGATCTCCTCGAGCCGCTTGGCTTCGATCAGCCGCTCGATCGGGACGCTGCCCACAGTGGTGTAGCTGCGGATTGGTACCATGTCGTCGCCGTGGCCGCCCAGCACCGTTGCCGCGACGCTGTTAACCGACGTCTTCAGCTCGCCCGCGATAAAGGTTCGATAGCGCGCCGAATCGAGCACTCCGGCCTGGCCGACGATCCGATTCTTGGCAAAGCCGGTGACACGCTTGAGCTGAGTCACCATCGCGTCGAGCGGATTGGTGACCGCGATCACGAAGGCGTTGGGGGCATACTGCTTGATCGCGATGCCCACGTCGTTCATGACCTTGGCGTTGATCTTGAGCAGATCGTCGCGACTCATGCCCGGCTTGCGCGGCGAGCCCGAGGTCACCACGCAGCAATCCGCGCCCTCGATCGACTTGATATCGGTCGAGCCGACGACGCCGACATCGATGCCGAGCACGGGTGCGGATTCCAGCATGTCGAGCGCCTTGCCCTGAGGCAGGCCGTCGATAATGTCGTAAAGGACGATATCGCCCAGGCTGCGCAAGAAGCACAGATGGGCACAGGTCGCGCCGACGTTGCCGGCGCCGATAAACGCGATTTTCCTTCGTTTCACTGAATGCTCCTGAATCTTGTCACGAATTTGACTGGTGAAGTCTACCTTATAATCGCTCGATTTTTAAATAGGCAAAACTCAAGTTCGTGACGGCAATGCCCGCAGCGCGAGCCGCGCCACTCCCTTAAGTTTGCATTCAATAGCAACGATCGACAAAGAAGTGAAGCCGCGCGCGCCGCTCCTCCCTCCCCCACCCTGACTATACAGTCCCCTCTCCCTGACCAGGGAGAGGGCTAGGGTGAGGGTTCTCCCTTCCACCTAAGCCGATTTTCATTTTTCCATAGCGCTGTGGTACAGAGACGATGTTCGCTTGCGATGGAGGGGAAAATCATATGGCTATCGATGTTGAAACGCGGCTGACGCTGCTCGAGGAGAAGGTGCAGGAACTCAGCGATCGCGAGGCGATCCGCGAGCTGCGCTGCTACTACCACGATTACATCAATACGGGGAAGCTGGCCGAAATCGCCGGACTCTTCATCGAAGACGGCGAGCTCGACTTCGCCCATATGGGTCAGGGCAAAGGAAGGGCCTTCCAGAAGAAGTTCTTCGAGGGACTTTCCAACTATCTTTCCACCGTCAAGCAGTTCATCCATTGCCAGGTAATCGAGGTTAACGGCGACACCGCTACAGGCTTCAGCTATCTCGAAGCCAAGCCCGTGTTCAAAGGCGAGAGCTTCCTGGTCGCGGGCCGCTATGACGACGAGTACGTCCGCGAGAACGGCAAGTGGAAGTTCAAAAAGATGAAGTTCACGCCCTACTTCATGGTGCCGCTCAAAGAGGGCTGGGCCCAGGAACAGAAAATCAAGATGGGCGGCAAGGTGTCGTCCTGAGGCATCCCGAGAGCTGCTAGAGTGAGGGTCTTGGCGTGAGGTCGCGACTATCCTCCGCGCGCGACAAATGTTTCACGTCATTTTCAATTATCCTTTGATTTTATTCGATCTTCCCCTCTCCTTTTGCCTTATAATCGCCCGCCTTTCACTGTCCTGAAACACCGAAGCCTGGCCGAATCGGGCCAGGCTTCATATCGCCTCCCGGATAGCAAACTCGAAGCTTCGCGATCAACTCGAAAGACAATCGCTGCCATCACGTCAAGCTTTCTCGCGCACCGCGCCCAGAGGTTCTCTAAAGCTCGTCGGGCCTGATAGGGCGTTCCGTGTGTGGACATACGCGAGTAGGTAAACCGCGGAAGCCGCGTAAAATGCCGCAGCGTACGCGCTTAACATGCGAAGTGTCACGACCACGTTTACATCAGCCGGCTTCTTCCCAAAATTATCGGTGCACACATCGTCACTTCAAACGACGCAGCCGCCACGACGATAGCGTCGTGGCGGCTGCGCGTTTTCTCTCCACCATCTTCTCCCCTTCCCCGCGATGGGCGGGGCCGGGGATGAAGCCTAGCAGTTCTCGACGATCGCCTTGCCGAACTCCGAGCACTTGAGCAGCTTGGCGCCGGTCATCAGCCGCTCGAAATCGTAGGTCACGGTCTTGTTGCCGATGCTCTTTTCCAAGCCGTGCACGATCGCGTCGGCGGCTTCCTGCCATCCCATATGCTCGAGCATCAGCACGCCCGACAGGATCACCGAGCCCGGATTGACCTTGTCCTGATCGGCGTACTT
>JBEKLA010000144.1:0-10152 GCA_050010455.1 Binataceae bacterium (SeqCode)
CAATCCTGCCTCGATCACTACCCTGCGCATCTGCCAGGCACGCTTGCTTGCCGCGGCGCTGCACTCCTGCCCTTGGTGTGGCCACCATGCGAGCGCCTAATGTTATGACACAGTAGTACTAGGATCCGCTGAACAGCCGCTCGTTCTCGCCCCGCGCTCTCATCCGAGCGCTTTTTCCAGCGCTGCGATAAGCGGGGGCAGATCGTCGCTCACGATTTGCCACAAGATGTCGAAATCAACCGAATCGTAACCGTGAATCAGCCGATTGCGCAGGCCGGCGATCTCCGGAAACGGGATATCGGAATAGCGACCGCGCTCCTCAGCCGGCACACGGCCTGCCGCTTCGCCGACAATCTCCAGCAGCCGCACGAGCGAAAGGTTTAGTTGGCGGTCGGTGTCGAGTTCGGCGCGAGTCCTGCCGCGAGCCATCGCCACCGCCTCACGCGCATGATCCAACATGTGGCGCAGCCGCCTATCGCCCTCATGACGCGACATACTGCACCTCGGACTCGGCCAGGACCCGGCTGCGGAAATAAGGGCTTAAAAACCCGGCAGTGTTCAGGTCGACTTTGCGCCCCACGATCGCGGACAGCTCGCTTTCCAAGGCAAAGAACCTGAGCCCCGGCACGTGCCCGGGTTCGAACTCAACCAGTACGTCGACGTCGCTGTCCGGGCGAAAGTCGTCACGAAGAACGGATCCGAAGAGCGCAAGCTTCCGGATATGGTTGCGCCGACAAAAATCGGCAACCTTCTGGCGGTCAATCGCGATACGGCTCTTTTCCACAGCGCGGCCTTCCTGGAACCATAATCGATGCTAACCGCTTTTTTGCCGCTAGCCTACCCGGCTAAATACTCGCCGCTACGCCGCTCTTGCGCGTGGCGTAGCGCGACAGCTCGATCGTCACCGACGGCGTTATCTCGACGATCGCCTCCGGCCGGAAGCCGACCGATTCCGGACCGCGCGTTCGCATCATCCCGAACATCGACAGCCGCTGCAGCGCCGCAACCGCCTGATAGTAGCGCAGGCGCTTGAAGTCGACCGGCGCCATCACATGATACAGCGTCAGATATAGCGCGGTGAAAAGGCGCCTCAGCGAATTACCCACCACGTTGCGACGCATCCAGGCCGGCCGCTCCATCGTCGACGACGCCAAAATCGCGCTGGTGGTCGCCGCGTCAAGATGGCGGTCGCCGAGATCGGTGTTCACCCAATCGATGATTCCCGTCACGCGCACGCCGCTGACCACGGCATTCTGCGGATGGAAATCCAGATGCAGGATCGAGTCGCGATTGCATGGGAAGCGCGACGCCCCCGCGCGCGCCCACTCCAGCATCGGCCTCAGCGCCGGCAGCGGCCCCTCTTCGACGCGCATCGCTATCGTATCGAGCATGCGATCGAGGATCGGCGCCGGCGGCGACCCGCTTTGCGCGCGGCCAAAACGCGGCGGCAGATGGTCGAGTCCGATAAGGCGCGGGTCGAGGCGATGGAGCGTGACGTGCGCTCGCACGAAGGCAAAGAACGCGAGCGAAAAAGTCTTGAGCGCGAGGGGAAAGCTCTTGAGCTGGAACAGCGGTCCGCCCTCGACGCGCTCCATGATCAGAAACGGCACGCCCAGCGGTTCGAGAGCGCTTTCGTATAGATAGGGGCGCGGCGACGGATAGCTGGCCTTCGCCAGACCGCACAAAGTCAGATGTTCGCGCGGCCCCTTTTCGGCGCCACCGCGCTGGTAGAATCGCAGCACCAGCGGCCGGCCGGCCGGCATCTCGATCTTCGCCGGCGTCGAGTCCAGCGCGAATTCAAAAACCGTCGTCTCCCATCCGCTGGCGAGAACCTCCAGCCGCGCGACCTTGGCCCCCAGATAGTCGGCCAGACCCTGGCGCACTTTGGCGAGATCCGGTGTTGTCCCGATCGTCATCGTATTATCCGGGCGAAGGTCCTCGGATGGATTAGCCGGCTGCCGCGACAGATTCGGCGACCACAATTCGCGCCGCGCAACTTTGGGATTAGGACTTGCTGGCGCACGCCGGAGGGCAGGGTTAAACTAAAAATGCTCGCGACAGCCGTTTCGAAGGGCCATTTGGATGAGCGCCCGGGCAAGCAAGAAAATCGTGCCGATAGATGAGGCGCGCCGACGCCTGCGAAGCCCGGCACCGACGCGCTTGCACCCCGGCCGTGAGCGCCCTCAGCGAAAGATCGTGTTCGCGGGATTGTGCGTAATCGCCTTGGTGATTGGCGGCGCGGTCTGGATGGCGCTGACTCAACAGGCCACGATCCGATACCCCGACGCGAGGCTGATCGCCTTGGGCGTGATCGCCGCATCGGCGGTGATGTTCTGGCTGATACGGTTGGCAACGCGCCGAGGCCGCGGACGCGACCATGGCGTCGAGCCGCGCGTGCGCTCGCAACGGAATAGCGCGCCGACTCATAGTCCACCCTCACATCCCTCGCGCCCCTCTCGTCCCTGCGCCTGATTGCGCTCGAAGCGGTAGCGAACGAACCCGGTCCGGATTTGGCGATCTTTGCGCCCGCACTCGCGGAGATCGCGGCCTATTGATGCTGCAAGCTCGGACCGATGTTGGGCGGCGCGCCGCCGGGCTGATTGCCGTCCTTCCTCGTCCGGGGGCCCTGAAGCGTCGACGAAAGCAGCGGGCCACTGGTGTCGCTGATATCGATCGAAGCCTCGACCGACAACCCCAGGCGCAATTGTTTGTCCGCCGGCACATCGCCGTCGACGACGATCTTCACCGGCACCCGTTGCACGACTTTGACCCAGTTGCCCGTGGCGTTCTCGGGCGGCAGCAGCGAGAAGGCCGAGCCGGTGCCGAAGCTTATCGAATCGACGTGCCCGTGGTAGATATAGCCGGGATAGATGTCCGCCTCGATTTCCGTCTTCTGCCCGACGCGGACGTCGGTCAGTTGCGTCTCCTTGAAGTTCGCCGTGATATACAGGCTGGTGACCGGCACCAGGCTCATCAGCGGCTGCCCGATCTGAATCCGATCGCCGAGTTGCACCGCCTTGCGCGTCACGATCCCGTCAACCGGCGCGATAAGTTTCGTGTAACTCAGGTCAAGTTCGGCGCTATTGAGCTCGGCTTGAGCCTGGCGGACAATCGCACGCTCGTAGCGCGCGCCGTCGCGCGCATCGCCACCGAGCGCGGCCTTGGACCGCTCGACTTCCTGCATCGTCAGCAGCCGATTGGCCTCGGCCTCCTTGAGCGCGGTGTAGGCGTGATCGTAGTAGTCCTGCGACACCACCTTGGAGGCGTGCAGCGCGTCGGCGCGCTGGAAATCGAGCCGCGCCTGCAGCAGTTGCGCGTCGGCCAGCTTGACGCCGGCGTCCGCCACCGAGAGCTGCGAAAACAGTTGATCGATGATCTGGCGCGCGCGCTGGAGTTGCGCGCGGTCGCGATCCACCCGCGCCTGAAGGTCCCGCGGATCCAATTCCACCAGCGGATCGCCGGCCTTGACGATCCAGTTGTCCTGAACGAAAAGCTGGCTGACGGTGCCCGGCACGCGCGACGCCACCAGCACGATATTGCCGTCGACGTAAGCGTCGTCGGTCGAGACGTGAGTCGCGAGGTAGCGGTAGTATTTCAGCCCGTACGGAACGCCTGCGATCAGCAAGATCACGAGGGCGGCCAGCATCAGTATGCGTCTGCCCACGATAGAACTCATCCCTGTCGGCAAGTCATTATATTACGCGCTCCGGCCGAGATCATCCGCAAGCGCGTTCGCGAGCCCACCTGCCCGCACGAAGATAGCAAAGGCGAGGAAAAAGATCTTGACCCGTCGGGATCGATTGCGTTGGAACGCGCTGACGCGGCGGCGGTCACGGCTGCCGAATCGTAATGTTGGGAGCGCCGGTCACCTCGGCAACCTGGGCACCATTGATGTACAAATCCACCGTCATCGCGCCGAGCTTCTCGAGCTGGATATACTGCCCGTCGACCTTGCCCTGCGCGCCCTCGAACAGCGACAGTTCCGGCGCTGTACTCTCCACGACGAAACCGTTACCGGAAGGGGCTGACGAGTCTTCGATCAGGCTCGTGAATTCCTCGCCCGGCGGAGACTTGATCAAAAACCGCACGTCCGGATTGGCCGCGGGACCCACCGCCTGGAGCGTGCCGGTTTGGACGAAGACCGGGCCAAACGGCTTGCTGGTCGAAGCGATCTGCTGTATCTCCGTGCCGTAAACCAGCTGCAGGCTGAGCAGCGCGGAGTCGTTCGCGTTCTTGATCGCGCTCATCTGGAGCGGCGGATGGCTGTTGACCAGCACGACCGTGAGCGGCACGTTGCCATTGAGCACGTACGACGCCTGCGTATCGCCGATCGTCGCCGTGAACGGCGTCCCCTCGTCACCGAGCAGTTCAAAGCTGATTTGCGACCTGGTGCTACCCCCGCCGAGACATCCACCGAATCCGCCGAACGATTGGCCGGTCGCGCCGCTGACGCACCCCGAGCTGTTGCAACCCGCCGCCATCCAACATCCGGCCGCCAACACGACCGCCAGACCGAGCGTGATCGACCACTTGCTCATTCGCGTCACGGCAGACTGACACCGCCGGTATTGGTGCAGAAGCCGGGACACGACGATGCATTACTGCAAATCGGACAGGGCGTCGCGGCCGCCCACGGCACGGGAGTATTCATCACTCCAACTGAGATTGGGCTGCCCTGCGCCACACCGTATTCCAACCTCTGCACTTGATAGGGGCGACTGCCAGAGGGCGGAGGCGGTTCACAGAACGTGAAGTACCCAGGCACTCCGGTCGTCACGGACTCAACCGAGCTTTCGGCAATCGCCACCCAATGGTCGGTCGTCGGGTCTTGCTGGGACAGAAGTACCGTCGTTCCGGATGTAGGCGCAGTAACAGTGCCAACACCGCCGCTGATACTGCCGTGGCCCGTGCAGTGCATCGTTTCCAAAGAGACGTTGGTTTGCCCTGGGCTTACTCCGCTCAGCACGGCGATACTGTGACCGCTGTTTGAATTTGGCGCCGCGCCTTCGAACGAATCCTGCGTGGACGCGATCAGATCCAGCTTAAGCGGAGTCGGCACCGGACTCGGCACTGGACTCGGCACCGCACCACTCGGCACCGATATCGTAAATGGCACTCCAGAGGAACCGGGGGGAATCGTAACCATTTGCACGCCCTCCAGGTTGTTAGTGCCGGTATCTTCGGCGACGATCAGGACGCTCAGTTGGTGGGTGGTCGGCGCGTCGATACTCACCGTGCCCGAGATCGGATTATTGGTCATCGTGTAGTTGCAGGTGCCTTTGGGAGAGGGACTAGTACACGTAACGGTGGAGGATGTGGCGACGGTAACCGGTTCGGATATCGTATCGAAACCGGCTAGCGAGATTTTCAGGCTATAGCCGCCGGCAGGAACTGCCGCGAAAGTAAAACTGCCCTTGCCGTCGGTGTAAGACGTGCCGATCACCACGCTCGACGGACCGCCTGGCGTAGCCTCCGCGTTTGGCGTAGCCAGCAGATCGACGGTCACTCCCTGGAGCGGGTTTCCAAACGCCTTGGTGGTGATCACACCGCTGATAGTTCCAGCCTTGATACTCGAGGTTTCGACGAAAGTTTGGGTTACATTATTGCCGGCGGTCAGAATGACGTTGCTGATGGTGTAGTAGAGCGATGCGACCGGGCTCATGTAGAAATCGTACGCCGTGCCGCCAGTCAAGCTCGACGCCGGCAGATTCATGGTGAAGCATCCGTTGCCGCCGGCGGTGCAGGGGTTGGGCGAGGTACTGGCGCTAAGGACCGGAACAGTCTCGATTACCGTATCGGTGCCGCTGAGTTCGGCACTGACGGTCAAGCCGCTGTTTAGCTTTTTGGTACCCGCCGCAGCGTTGAGGGTAACCAGGCCAGTCACAGTCACCATATTGTTGGTGCTGCTCGCTTGCGTAACGTTCGGAGCGACGCTGTAAAAGTAAGTATAGCTCGAGCCACTAAAGCCCGAGCCCGCACTAGTGGCGGTCGCAGCCGGCTCCGGTATGCCAGCACCGATGTCTACAACCACTGGCACTACACCGTTGGGGCTTACCGTTATCGGTGCGGGCGATATGTACCGCAAGACGGTGGGGGGAGCAGGATCCAACTGCAGCAGATACGCGATGCAGCCTTCACTTATCGGCGAGCCCCCGCCGCACAAAGGAACGACGGTACCCGGATCAACCGCGTTAATCACGAGTTCGACCTGATAGTATCTCTGCGCCGTGACCACGCCGCTGTTGAAAAACTTCGTGTTGCCTTGCAACTGTGTTAGGTCGACCTGCAGATCGCCGATAGCGCCAACTCCGGGCGGTGCCGTGATCGCAATCCAGTTGGGATCGCTCTCCGAAATATCGAGGGAGGCGCTGGGGTTGAGCCTGACCGAGGTGATGTTCATCAGAACATTCTGAAAGCCACTCGCCAGGGCATACGTGCTGCTGCTATTGGTCAGCCCGATCTGCACAGTCCCCTGCGACGGCACCGGAGTGGGGCCGGCCCCACCGCCGCCGCCACATCCGAGCGGCAGCGCCATGAAGGCCAGGATCAAAACCACCGGCGGGAGCAGCACCAAAGCGTTTAGAATCTGCGATGATCGTTTCACGGATGAATTACAAGCGGACATTTCGGTCCCGTTTGAGATAACCTAATGAAGCTGTGAAGGCAAGCCACGCCGATTTTCGCCGCGATCACGCTATTGACGAGGCGGCGCTGACACCCGGAAAATAATTGAGGAATGATCAAGCTTAAATCCGCAACCTGGGCGATCGCGCTCGTAGCCGCCGCGCTGATGATCTTCGCCGGCGCGAAACCGGCGCGCGCTTCACTGCAACTTTCGATCGGCAATCCCGGCCTCGAGCACTTCGACGCCGACGGCGGCGTGCAGCTCGACTTCGGCCTGACCGACAACAACGGCGCCGCGGTCGGCAATCTGCGTCCCGAGAACGTCCAGGTGTTCGAGGACGGCCAGCCCGCCAAAATCCTCGATTTCCGCGGACAGGGCCAGGGCCGCCCGGTCGATATCGTCTTCGTGTTCGATATCACCGAGTCGATGCAGCCCTATATCGACGCGGTGAAACAGAACGTGATCACGTTCGCGCAGGACCTGGCGTCGAACAACCGCGACTATCGGCTCGGCCTGGTCACCTTCGAGGACTACGTCGTCTCCAAGGAGCCCGATTGCAACTGCCCGTATCGCAACAAGATGACCGGCAACGTCCAGGAATTCATTAGCTGGGTCGGCGGGCTGCACGCGGGCGGCGGCGGCGATATCCCCGAAGACCAGCTCGACGCGCTTGCCTACGCCGCGACTTTTCCGTTTCGCCCCGAGGCGCAAGGCATCCTGATCCTGATTACCGACGCGCCCAACCATTACGCCGGCGACGGTTCCGCCCATACCCAGCACGATCAGGCCTTCTGGGACCATCATCCCGACAAGAACGCCGACGTCACCAATCTGACCGGCGATCAGGTCGCGGCGATGCTGAAGAAAAACGGGCTGACGCTCTACGCCGTAGTGCCGCCGCCCTTCATCGCGCCCGATTACGCGAAGATCGTGGGTGAGACTCACGGCCGCTCCTACAATATCGTCACCGAAGAAGGCCGCTTCGACGAGCTGGTGCGCGAGATCGGCCATTCAATCGCAACCGAGTATTCGCTCACCTATCGCACGCCGCAGCCGATCGAAAACGGCACTAAGCGTGAGGTCCAGATCAATGTGAGCTATGACGGCCAATCCGCGACGGCGCGTACTTCCTATCAGGTTCGCGGTGTCGGCGGCGCTCGTATCAACGTGCCCGAGGAAGGAACGTCCGCCGCCGGCGGCCTCAACGCCGCAGGAACCGGGCTTAGCCAGTTCTCTTTCCAATGGTGGAATGGCGCGATTCCGCTGATCGCGATCATCGGGTTGCTGGGGCTGTCACGGATGAGGTTCGGGATGTCGGCCGAAGAATTGAAGGCGATTCTCGAAGCGCGAGATCAGCCCGCGGCGATGCCGTCGATGCGGCCCGCGCCAGCGCGACCCGCCGCGTCAGCTTCATCACCGGCCGTGGCGGCGGCTGCGACCGCGCCTCCACGAGGGGCTTGCCTGAGGACCGTTAATCCGGCCGGGCCAGTGGCCGCAGAATACGCCCTGCTCAACAAGGACGAGCTATCGCTGGGTCGCGGCGAGGAAAACGACGTCGTGATTCCTCACGCCAGCATCTCGCGCACGCACGCGCGCCTGATGCGTCGTGGCGGCGGCTACGAGTTGACCGACCTCAATTCAACCAACGGCACTTATGTGAACAATCAGCCGCTGCACGGTTCGGCGATGGTGGCCAATGGCACCGAAGTGCGCCTGGGCGATGTGATTTTCATCCTCCAGGCCTAGGCGCCAACCTGCGCGCTGACACTCGCGCGAGAATCAGCCACCGTCCGCCGACGCTCCCAGGATCGCCGCGAGACGTTCGGCGCGATAGTCGAAGACCTGCACCAGCATCCGCGCGACGAAGAGACGGCGCGGAGCGGAGAAAAAGGCAAAGGCATCGGCAAGCGGGAGAGGTAAGATCTGGCTGCGTTCGAAATGATATAATCCCATCGCCTGAAGCGCCGCGCGTTCGCCTCGATGCGGATTAGGCTAGCTTGCGCGGCGGTATCTACCAAGCTTCCTTTGGATGAGCAATTTTGCTTGACTGTCATGGCGGAATTAAAGGACCGTTAAGTTGCGATGAAGAAACTGACTGGAGCTCGGATTCTTATCGAGAGCCTGATGGCGGAAGGCGTTGACCTCGTTTTCGGCTATCCCGGCGGCGCTATCCTGCCGACTTATGACGCCCTGTTTGATTCCAAAATCAAGCACGTCCTGGTTCGTCATGAGCAAGCCGCGGCCCACATGGCCGAAGGCTATGCGCGAGCCAGCGGACGCACAGGCGTAGTGATCGTTACGTCGGGTCCCGGCGCCACCAACGCCGTAACCGGGATCGCCGACGCCTACATGGATTCGACGCCGATCGTAGTGATCTCCGGCCAGGTCCCGACCCACATGATCGGCAACGACGCCTTCCAGGAAGCCGATATCGTCGGCATCACGCGGCCCTGCACCAAGCACAACTACCTGGTCAAGGACGTCAAAGACCTTTCGCGAATCGTCAAAGAATCTTTCTATATAGCCGGCAGCGGACGTCCCGGTCCGGTGCTGATCGACGTGCCCAAGGACGTTCAGCAGGCCGAGCACAGCTTCAAGTATCCGGATAAGGTTTTGCTGCGCGGTTACAAGCCCACAGTTAACGGCAATCCGCGCCAGATCGAAAAGGCGATCGACGCCATCGAGCAGAGCGAGAAGCCGCTCTTCTACATCGGCGGCGGTGTCCAATGGTCGGGCGCCGCGCCCGAGATCACCCAACTCGCGCAGGGCCTCGGAGTGCCGGTGTGCGAGACCCTGATGGGCTTGGGATCGTTTCCGGCCTCGAGTCCGCTGTGCCTGGGGATGCTCGGGATGCATGGCTCGTACGCCACCAATACCGCGGTCTGCAACACCGACTGCCTGATCGCGATTGGCGCACGCTTCGACGACCGCGTGACCGGCCGCATCGCCGATTTCGCGCCCAAAGCGAAGTGCATCATCCACGTCGATATCGATCCGTCGTCGATCTCGAAGAACGTCAAGGTCGATGTTCCGATCGTCGGCGATATCAAATCCGTGCTGGCCGATATGCTCGAGCTGGTCAAGAGCCGCGAACGGCTGGCCAAGCGCCAGCAGGTTTGGGCCAAGTGGCATCAGCAAATCCTGCAGTGGCAGAAGGATAAGCCGCTCTACGAGCATCGCAACGGCAAGGACATTTCGCCCATCAACGTGATCGAAGAGCTGCACACTCTGACCAAGGGCGATTGCGTGATCGCCACCGACGTCGGACAGCATCAGATGTGGCTGGCGCAGATGTTCCCGTTCGAGCGGCCGCGCTCGCTGCTGACCTCGGGCGGCTTAGGCACGATGGGCTACGGCCTGCCCGCCGGGATCGGCGCCAAGTTCGCGGTCCCCGATCGCCGGGTGGTCGTGTTTTCGGGTGACGGCTCGATCCAGATGAACATCCAGGAGATGGCAACCGCGGTCGAGCACAACGTCGACATCAAAGTGATCATCCTCAACAATCATTTCCTGGGCATGGTTCGCCA
>JBEKLA010000145.1:0-10150 GCA_050010455.1 Binataceae bacterium (SeqCode)
TTACCTGATAGTTCTTCTTCACGGCGGTTCCCTCCTCACTGTTCAACGCGATTCTACGAGAATCGCGCGAGGCGGACCGCCATCCCTTCTTTCAAGTTCCCACTTCCATCGAGACATCGCCCTATTGGTGGGTTTGCCGTCGCTTCTGCAGGAGTATTTGCATTCAACACGGTCGTGATACGCGGAATATTTCGTTCGAACAGACTGATTTGGCCATTTTTGATGTGTATCGGTATTAGCTACGGACTCGCCGCCAACGCGAACATACTAAACACTCTGCTCGGCTGGATTGTCGCATTATTGAATGCCTGTATACTGTGTACTTCCGTCATGGGAATAAACGAAGGCGTACTTAACGCAGCGACTCCAAAACCGACGGGCGGTTCTGGGCCTCAGGGGAAGAGGGCTGGCGAAGGCAGGTTCCTCATGTCCTTCTTTCGAAGAGTGTAGCGGCGCGGTATTGCTGGAAAAAGGAGAGGCGGGACGCACATGCAGACTACCGCAATGGTTCTCGGTGCGGGCGTCTGCGCACTGCAGAAGACGTGTTTGAGTTCGCTGCGCCGCAGAATCGGTAATCGGAAAAATTTGTTTCCCTCAAAGATCCGCAAGCGGCTCGGGACGCGGAAGGGAGGCGCTGGCGCAATTGGCGGTTAACCTCTACGCGGGGGTCTTGTCGAGTCGCGATGCCGAGGCAAATCCCTCCCCATCTAGATCCAATCTAGATCAATTGCGATTCCCTCGCCGGGAACGCGGGTTAGCCCAGCGGAACGGCGACTGCCCATGAAACTGCTCTGCGACAAGGAGTTTCTTCCTTGTGAGTCTCAAGCGCTCTCACTGCGTGAAACTGCCCATTCGGATTGCTAATCTGGCATCCTGGGTAACTGGGATCGAGGGTTCGAATCCCTCCCTCTCCGCCATACAGTCTGGCATGTTCCTCTACATTATGGAGGAGGGATGAAATCGGCGCGCAGGGCGCGATTCACGCGCGACCGTGGACCAGGAGAATGCCAACGGCTGCGGCTGAGAGCAAAAATGGCGCAAAATTCTCTGTTCGCGATTTCGGCATGTCCACCTGCGAACCGGCCGACATCTTGATGGAAGCCAGCACATACTTGGGAAGAACGCCTGACCCAGGCAACTACTATCGGATGTCCAGAGCTTGCTCCTGCGCGCTCCAGAGCGGGGGCAGTTCGATTCTTTGGGTCATTGCGAGGGTGCTGAGGTCCGAAGGCTGGTGGCCTTCGGCGATCGCCTCGATGATCTTGGGTGCCAGAAACGCCAGCCGCAACACGCGTCGCACGTGACGGCCCGTAAGATGTTCGCGCTCGGCGATCTCGCCTATAGATTGCGCCCGGCCCGCAAGCAGATCGTTGGACCATCGATACGCACGGGCGGTCGCGTTGAGCAGTGGTAGATCGACGCGGGCCGTTGACATCGCGTCACCATCAATGATCAGCCGCATCTCAACGCCGCGCCGCTTCATCCGCATCGGGACGAATCGAGCTAGCGCAAGTTCGTTCGGAGTCGCGGCATCACGCCCTTCATCGGATGGAATCGGCAATTTGATGGAAACCTGAATGCCGCTCGGCTTGAGTCCGACGCGTTCGATCAGCCGGACGAGCGTGGATGAGGCCTCCGCTTCGGACCGCAGGCTTTGAACCAAGGCTTCGGCGACCTTGAATATCGAAGGCAATCGGCTCGCGGCGATGTTGAACTCTTCAAACGCTCCAGCGATCGCCGCTCGATCGCCGAGGATCTGCTGAGTCGCAGCGCGAACTGCTCGCTCAAGCTCCGGTGCAGCTACTCGCCACCCGCGCCGATCCTCTTGTACCGACCCTCTTACCAATCCGCGCGAGACGTAGTATCGATAATGGCGCGCGCCCTTTACCGCACCCTGCACATACAGGGGCTCGCCGTTCTCGTCGAACAGTTTACCCGCAAGCGGGCTAAGCGGCGCCTTGGTCGGGCGTGCGCGATGCGTGGCGGCTTGTTCGCGCAAGTGCTGCTGGACCTTCTCCCAGAGTTCGCGGCCCACTATCGGCTCGTGCTGCCCTGGATGGCGCTCCTTCTTGTGGCGGATTTCGCCGAGGTAGATCGGGTTCGACAGCATCTGGTACAGAGCCCCCCGCGAAAATTGCCGGCCTCCCGATCGCATGCCGTTTTTCGACACCCGGACTTTGGAGACGATCTCGCGGCGCTCCAAATCGCCTTTCAGGAGCCGGACGGAACCGTGTTCGAGATATCGCTCATAGATGTGTTTTACCTTCGTGGCTTCGACCCGATTGACTACCAGCCGCCGGTCGCAGACGTCGTAGCCCAGTGGTGGTACCCCGCCCATCCACATCCCCTTGCGCTTGGAGGCGGCGATCTTGTCCCGGATCCGCTCGCCCGTTACCTCGCGCTCGAATTGCGCAAAGGACAGCAAGACGTTGAGCGTAAGTCGTCCCATCGAGGTCGTCGTGTTGAACTGCTGTGTGACTGCAACGAACGAAACGCCGTGCGTGTCGAACACCTCGACCATCTTCGCGAAGTCGGCGAGCGAGCGGGTCAGGCGATCGACCTTGTAAACAACCACCACATCGACGAGTCTGCGCCGGATGTCTTCCAACAGGCTCTGTAGGGCGGGACGCTCCATCGTTCCGCCCGAAAGGCCGCCATCATCGTAGGCGGTCTTGATGAGCCGCCATCCCTCGCTCGCCTGACTTTTGATGAACGCCTCACACGCCTCGCGCTGCGCACGCAGCGAGTTGAAGTCCTGTTCAAGGCCCTCCTCTGAGCTTTTGCGGGTGTAGATTGCGCAGCGTCGTGTTCGCGACTTAGCGTGCTCCATCGCGGCTCTCTTTTTTCGATTGCTTGAGGCCGAAGAACAACGGCCCCGACCATTGAGTTCCCGTAATCTCGCGTGCGACTTCCGAGAGCGAACGATAACGCTTGCCCCGGAAGCAAAATCCCTTTTCGAGAACACTTACCTGATGGCTGATACCGCGCCATTCACGCACCAGCACCGCGCCGGGCTGCACGATGCGAGACGGTGCGGCAGCCAGAGCCGACCCGTTTGCTCGGTTATCGGCGAACTCTGCCAGCAGGCGTTGGGTCGACGGTTTGAGACCGCCGAAAGCCTTTTCTTGGAGGCGATACGCGATCGCGCGCGTCAGGAATGACCGGCTGATATCGCGCGCCGGCGCCTTGCCAAACATGGCTTTCCAGCGCTCGCGGAGTTCATCAATACCCAGTTCCAACAGACTCGCGATTTCCAACGCGATCGCCTCGCGGCCGATAGCCGGTGCCGGCCGTTTCATGAAAGTTGCCCTCGATATTTCGCGACCTTCAGTTCAGCATGGGAGTTCATATGTAGTCCTCCTCGGGCCCCGCGATTTGCTGCCCCAATGACACACACATTGCTCGATTCGCGGCACGGAGCCAGTCGAGCGCGGCTGGAGATTTCGGGCAATGTCAGAGGTCTGGACTCTTCCGCGGCAATTTCGGCAGCTCCAATCGCCTTGATCGTGCAGACCGTCGATGTGCGCCGATAGCCGGCTCCTCTCTGCGCGAATGACGTTGGGAAAGTTGGGAGAAACCGCTCGCTTCACGCGCCGACCAGAGCAAACATCCCGACGAGCCCTTACGGCTCAAGGAGATTTAGAGCGAAATGGAACACGCGAAACTAGCGAACGGAAGCGGGCAGAAACTACCGATCGGAGACTCCCCATCTTCGGCCCGAAAGAAAGTTGGCCGGAAAAAGGCTGAGTCCGCACGGCCACTCCGGAAGGAGAAGGGCAGCAAGTCGAAATCAGAGAAACTGGTTTGCCGCTATTGCGGGAGCGATGACCTGGCTCCGAGTTTCATCAAGCGGCGCGATCGCCGATGCCGTAAGTGTTTCAGTAAACGCTATGGCTCCGCGGCAAGGGCGCAGAAGACGAAGGTCAAGAAATAGTTCGACCACGACTTGAGACGAGGGACCGGGCCCGCAGGGCTCGGCCCTTTTCGTTCAAGGCTTCGTTCGGGGCGAGGCTCAACGAAACCCTTAGCCGATCACCCTCAACCTGGCGAAATAGGTTGCGGCCTCTAGCACATAGTTGTGTCCGAGTGCATGATTCTGCCGCGCTATCGAATAGTGTGGACCGGCGCATATATAGCGCGCCTTACCTTTAGGAGGTTGCCTCCATATGTATCGCGATGTGGTGCAATGGTCGAAGATCCGCCATCGGATTCTGGTGAAAGGCGACTCGCGTCGCCAGGTTACCCGCGAGACAGGCATTAGCACGGCTACCATCGACAAGATGCTTGCCCATCGTCACCCGCAGCCATATGGGACGAGAAGCCATAGATATCCGAAGCTGGGGCCACACACGTCCTCGATCCGGCGGATGGTCAAGGGGAACGCTACTCTCCCGCCCGGGGCCCGGCTCTCAGTCAAGGACATTTACGAGTGGGTTCGCGATGAGGAAGGCTTCCGCGGTGGATACAGCACGGTGAGCGACTATGTTCGTCCGGTCGCACGCGATGAAGACTGCGTCTGGGAACACGCCTACGATCTATTGATATCTTTAGAGAAGAAGCGTGTGCTCGACTTTTTATTGCTGCTTTCTTGCGCCGATCCATCACTTATCTCGCCGGTTCGAAAAAAGCAGTTCTTCCATGATGTCGGTCGGGTGATCGGCATCATCCCGAAGCCCAATAAGAGAGCAGCGCTCCGAAGCACCGGGTTCGAGTGGATGCGCTCCGTCCTTCAGAAGGAAATCAGCGACGACGCACTGCGCCGCGAGATAGGCGACCTGCCCGACCTCAACCGCTTGCTGCGGCGCCTCTATGAGGGACGCCTATCAGATCGCAACCGGTCAATGGTCGTTCTGGCGAGCCGACGCGGTCTGAGCAGCCGCATGATCTGCAGGTTTCTCGATATCGATAATAAATCCTGTCGCAAATACCTTCAGAGGTTCGAGCGCGGGGGCTATACAGAGTTATTCGCGCCTCAAGTCAAGTCTACCCGGAAGTTCGACGACGAGGCGATCAAGAAGGCGATCTTCGGCCTCTTGCACGAGCCCCCGTCCAATTACGGCATCAATCGCACGACTTGGATCATGGCCGACCTGTCTCGGGTACTGAGGGAAACGGGCAGACCCGCCTGCCCCGAGGTGATCCGGAAGATCACGAAAGCAGCAGGATACCGCTGGCGTAAGGCTCGAGTCGTACTAACATCGAGCGACCCCGAATACTCCAAGAAACTCGAGCGCATCCGATCGATCCTCTCCGGGCTTTATCCGGACGAAGCGTTCTTCTCGATCGACGAATTTGGTCCCTTTGCCGTGAAGATGAAGCCTGGCCGCACACTCACCGCCCCCGGCGAGCAGCGCATTGTGCCGCAGTGGCAGAAATCCCGTGGCTGTCTGATCCTGACGGCGGCGCTTGAGCTGTCGGGCAACCGAGTCACCCACTTCTACAGCACACACAAGAATACAAGCGAGATGATCCGAATGATGGAGCTTCTGGTCGAACAATATTCCAACCGGCGGAAGCTGTATCCCTCTTGGGATGCGGCCTCCTGGCACATCTCCAAGCGACTGTATGAACATGTAGAAGCGCACAATGCCGTTGTCGCTGGCGGCGTTGGACCGGTCGTCGAGGTCGCTCCATTGCCGTCAGGGGCCTAGTTCCTCAATGTGATTGAATCCGTCTTCAGCGGCATGGCTCGGGCGATTATTCACAACAGCGACTACAAGACACTCGATGATGCGAAGACGGCGATCAATCGGTACATTGAAAAAAGGAACGCTCACTTCAGGCACCATCCCAGAAGGGCCGGCAAAAAGATCTGGGGCAAGGAGCGTGAGATCGCCGCATTCTCCGAAGCAAACAATTGCAAGGATCCACGTTACCGGTAACGGCGGCGTACCCAAAACCCCGAATGCGCCGAAAGGGAGGACGCCAAGCGAGCCGGTTCTGAAAATCGCGTTCGCGCTGCTATACGCCAATGGCAGGCCGTTCCTTTGGTCATCGGTCAACTCTCATACGGGTTCGCCGGCAATGGTCGTCAGTTCGACGATTCTTGATGGCTTACTGACCGCTGCATGAGTCGCCTGTCAGTTCGAATTTGATTCGCTCTGCACCCGAGTCTCCCACGCTGAGAATATTCGCGCGATTTTGCCAATAACCGCACGTGTGCAGCGTTTTGTGAACCGAAAGTTCCTCGGAGATACGTTGGCTAGCGGGATGTGCGGCCATTTTGAGGAGATTCTCTCCGTTTCGATTTTTCGTAGGGGACTTTGGCGTCGCGCGGTCTAGCCGGGCGGAGGCGCCGCGACCAAACCACGACCGGGGCGAGGGTTTCTATGCTTGAGATTCGGGATCCAGAATCCTTCGTCCGCGATACCGCTCGGACGGATCAAGCAGGGTAGGAGAATCCGAGAGCCTTGTGCTGCGTTTCCCAATCGAGCGGAAGTCGCGTAGATTTGTGCAGCAGAGTTTCCGCGGTCAGTTCAGGCGGCTGGACGCCGTTGACGATCTGCTCGACGATGTCGGGAGCCAGAAAAGCGAGGCGAATTATCTGGCTCACATGACGTTTGCGGATGTTCTCGCGCTTGCCGATTTCGACCATTGAAGAAGCGCGTCCCGAGAGCAGATCCTCGAACCAACGTTTGCGCTCGCGCGACCAGCTTGACCAGAGCAGGTTCCATCTTCGCTGACAGCTTGGAACTCCCGTCGATGATGAATTTCATCTCGACTCCGCCGGCGCATTTGCATCGGAATCAGCCGGGTGAGTGTCAGGTGCGCCGGGCCAGGACCTGCCAGTTTTTCAGAACGTCCAATGGGTAGCTTGATGGAGAGTCGGATGCCTTTGTACAGACCAAGCCGTCGTGTAAGCTCACTCGAATGGCTCCGACGCGAGTGCTCAGTCTGTCTGTGTTCGAAGGTCAATTGAACGCACGCCGCTTTGTCGCGGTATTTGTCCTGCCTGGAAAAGTCTGTGAAGCGCGAAAATTGTAGATCGGGTGAGGAGGTCGCGATGATCTGGAAGAGAAAACGCGTTAGCACCATCGGACTTGCGGGATTGGCTGTGGCTGGAGCAATCGTCGCCACCACGTTGGCCGCCGAGCAATGGACGGGAATCATCAAGACCGACATGGCATCGCTCCTGACGCCGCGAGATGTCAGCCAAAGCACCGTGATTCCCGCCCCGGAACCGACCTTCGGCGGTGTCATCGATAAAGACGCCTACAAGTCAACGGCGTGGTGGCCGCCCGCCATCGCCCCGAAGAAAGGGTCACCGAATGTTCTCCTGGTCCTCATTGATGACGAAGGCTTTGCCGCAAATAGTTCGTTTGGTGGTCTTATCCCCACACCGACTTCCGACCAGCTCGCCAAGGAAGGTCTGCGCTACACGAACTTCCACACTACGTCGCTCTGCTCGCCGACGCGTGCGGCGCTGATCACGGGGCGTAACGATGGTTCCGTCGGCTTCGAACAGGTGGCCGAAGCGGCGAGCGGATTCCCCGGTTACAACGGATATATCGGCAAAGATAGCGCAACCATCGGGCGCATCCTGCAGGCCAACGGCTACGCAACGGCGTGGTTCGGCAAGGACCATAACGTGCCGATGTGGCAAGCCAGCGAGGCTGGCCCCAAAGATCAGTGGCCGATCGGGATGGGCTTCGACTACTTCTACGGCTTCATTGGCGGCGACATGGACCAGTGGCACCCCACCGTCTATGAGAATGTCAACCAACTTTTCCCAGATGAGGGACATCCGCATTACAATTTCAATGTCGATATGGCCGACAAAGCGATCTCATGGTTGAAACGCATCAACGATCTCAAACCGACGCAGCCGGTCTTCTTGTACTACGCTCCCGGAGCAACCCATGCGCCGCATCAGCCCACGCCGGACTGGATCGCCAAGTTCAAGGGCAAATTCGACATGGGTTGGGAGAAGTACCGCGAGATGGCGTTCAACCGAATGCTAGCGATGGGCACCATTCCCAAAAACGCAAAGTTGACTCCTTGGCCAGATCCCAAGGCACCAGACTATGCCAATGCTGGGTACGCGGACGTAGCCGTGCAACACTGGGATGCTCTAACGCCATACGAGAAGCAGGGTTTCGCGCACGAGATGGAAGTGTACGCCGCTTTTCTCGCGCAGACGGATTATGAAGTCGGGCGGGTGGTGCAAGCGTTCAAAGACACTGGCCGCTACAACAACACGCTCATCATTTTCATCCACGGCGACAACGGCGCGAGCGCAGAAGGCACGCTACAGGGCACCTGGAGCGAGATGATGGACTTCAACGGCATTTATCCGACGATAGCTGAATACGGCCCGAAATACCTGCCACTATGGGGTGGCGAGTATACCGATGCTCACTATCCGGTGGGGTGGGCCTGGGCTCTGGACACGCCCTTCAAGTGGACGAAACAGGTCGCCTCGTATTTTGGCGGGACGAGGAACGGCATGATCGTGGAGTGGCCCGGCCACATCAGCGATTCCGGCGGTATCCGCGCACAGTTTCACCATGTAATCGATGTTGTGCCAACGATCCTAGAAGCAGTCGGCATCGCGCAGCCCGATATGGTCGACGGCGTCAAGCAGAAACCGATCGAAGGCGTCAGTTTCGCTTACACCTTCGATAAGACCAACGCGGGTGCGCCCTCCACGCATCATACCCAATATTTTGAAATGTTCGGGGCGCCTGCGATCTACAGCGATGGTTGGGTCGCGGCGGCCGAGCCGCACGCGATTCCATGGCTATTGCTCACGAACAAGCCGATCCAAGACATCTGGGAAACCGAGAAATGGCATCTCTACCACGTCACGGCAGACGATGACTGGACCGAATACAGCGACGTTCAGAACAAGTACCCCGACAAGCTTAAGGAACTTCAGAATTTGTTCGTAACCGAAGGTCAGAAGTACAACGCTTTCCCACTCAGCAACGTGCCGTCCATATTTAACGCGCGCCCCAGTCTGATCGGGGGTCGTTCGACCGTCACGTACCACCCGGGCATCGTTGCGCTGAACCAAGCGGATACGCCAAACGTCCTAAACAACGACTACAGCATCGAGGCAGACTTGACGATTCCGGCCAGGGGTGCGAATGGCGTTATCGTTGCTGACGGCGGTCGCTTCGGCGGCTATTCGCTGTGGGTCGATCATGGAAAGCCGGTGTTCTCGTACAATCTCGTGGGCACCGACACGTTCCGATGGAAGGACAAGAGCGCACTCACGCCTGGCAGCCACAAGCTGGTCTTCAGCTTCGTCTACGACGGTGGCGGCTTCGGTAAGGGTGGCGTGGGAACCCTGAGTGTCGACGGCACCACGGTGGACACCCGTCGGCTTGAACACACGGTGCCTATCATTTGGCCAATTTTCGAGGGTCTGGATGTGGGCGGCGACTATTCGACGCCGGTCGACGCCGACTACGCGTCGCCAAATAAGTTCACCGGATCGATCTCACAAGTCGTGTTTCACAGCGGCGCCTTGAAGCTCGCGGCTGCGCAGTTGAAAGAGTACCGCCAGTTACGAATCGCTGCGGCTATGAGCTACCAATAGAAAGCCCAAGGGCGCGGTCGAGACGTTGAAACGAGCGCTGTGCCGCGTGGCATGTTGAAACTCTGAACCGGCACATCCGCGAGACGCTTGCGCGCAATGAAGGCGACGCGCACCGCCCCGCACCGGATCGGCCGGCGGTTCCTCGCGACGAAGACCTGGAATTCCTGCGGGCGCTGATGCACCGCGCCATGATATTGTGCGGCCGACAGAAGTCCCGCGTAGTAGGAGAGGTTGAGACGTGTGTGTGGCGAATTGCTACTTGTTGCCAGTCTCAACAATTTGCCCACACACAAGAAGCGCTCAAGAGCATCTGCGAAATCGAAAGAGCGACCGGCTTAAGCGGGGGCAGGGCGGTCAAATCTCCACGTTCGGTCGAGCGAGGACCGCGCGCTAGCCACGCGCGCGCGACCGCGAAATTCGATTTTTTTGTCAAAAGGTAGGATTTGTTTGGATCGATCTGAATTGCGCGTCGAGGTCTGGCCGCTCGAGCGCGTGGTGCCGTACGCCAAGAACCCGCGCGTGATCTCCTCGGCCGCGATCGAGAAGGTCGCGTCCAGCATCAAGCAGTTTGGCTTCCGCCAGCCCATCGTGTGTCTGGCGAATTGT
>JBEKLA010000146.1:0-10132 GCA_050010455.1 Binataceae bacterium (SeqCode)
CGCCGCCGATATCGAGCACGTGAAGAAGATTCAGGCCGGCTACCGCGGCCAGACGCTCTCACAATTCCAGAACAAACCGGCACCTCCCCCCGCTCCCGAGATCGAATGGCCGAAGATCGACAAGCAAATGGCCGACTCCAATCCCTTCGCCTACCTGAACTTCGTCCTGCAGTTCTGTCCCCCGACAGGACCTGCGGCAGTGGAGGTTCCGATGCGGGCTCGATTCGCGAAGACCGGCGTCGAGGCCGGCAAGCCGTTCTCCATCGACAAGCTCTCGCCGGAACAAAAGGCGGCGCTGGAGAGTGGCATGAAGAGCGGGCTCCAGAAGATCAAACAGAAGGTGGGGGCTCTCGGAAAGGATGAGAACGGCTGGCGTGTCGCCACCCACGGCTTCGGCAACCGACAGGAGTACGCCGGAGACTGGACGCTCCGCGCCGCCGCTGCGATGGCCGGAATTTACGCCAACAGCGCCGTCGAAGCGTTGTATCCGTTACTCGCGACCGACAGTGATGGCAACAAGCCGGATTGCAGCAAGCACCGCTACTCGCTGACATTTCCAGCCGGGCAGCTACCGCCTGCCAACGCGTTCTGGTCGGTGACGATGTACGACGGCAAGACGCAGTTGCTGATCGAGAATCCGATCAACCGGTACCTCATCAACTCACCGATGCTGCCGGACCTCAAGAAGAACGCTGACGGTTCGATCACGATCTCCATTCAGAAGGACTCGCCGGGCGCGGACAAGGAGTCGAACTGGCTCCCGGCACCGAATGGCCCGATCTATGTAGCGATGCGACTCTACTGGCCAAAAGAGGCCGCGCTCAACGGATCGTGGAAACCGCCCGCCGTGAAACGGACCGATTGGTAGACAATCATGGCGACGCGCCCGCTTGAGCGCCTCTCACCTGGTGCACCACTTCGGCCGCTTGACTGACGACTGCCGCTCGGATCAGTTCTGAAACAGGGTGTGTGTGGCGAATTGCTGATTCTGGGCAAAATCAACAATTCGCCACACACACGTCGCGTTCGGAGCCGGCCCACGTTCCGCCACACGGCCGCGCTCTCTTAAGAATCGGATCCCGCAGATTACCGGCCGTAGGCTTCTGGCAGGCCTAGGCGGATGCGGGTGGAAAAATCGGGAGAGTCGCCCGCGGCTTTTGCTCTTTCAGTGATGTTGCTGCGTGCTCGAAGGGCTGCCAAGGGCAGGTCGGTGTTGATCTGACCTCGTTCGTAAAGGAGTTGAGCGAGGTGGCCGTTGGCGAGCAGCCTCCAGTCCAGGCGTCCGCTAGCGCCAGCGTTTTGCGCGTGGCCCCGGATCGTAGTCGTACAGTTCTGGGTCAATGCGTTGTACCATCGAGGATGATCCACGAGCCGATTAACTTCATTTAGATAGTCAACCAGCAGAGCCCGCGCCTGTGAGGCGGGAACTCGGATGCGATACAGGTATACCTGCTCGCTGCGGTAATTCGTTCGCAATCCGACGAGATCACGCTCGTCGGCGACTACGTAATAGAGTTCGTACTGGCGGAAGAAGCCGCGAATCGCCGAGTATGATTCGCCCTTCTCTTTGCGTGTCTCGATCGAAATCGCGAGGTGTTGGCCATCGTCGAACTCCCAACTGGCGATCGTATGCGCGATTTGGGTCGGCCCCCAAAACGACAGGAACAGGTCGATGCCGCGAATCCGGTCCAAATCGTAAGTCCGTGTCTCCCAACGCTGAGCGTAGTCGGATTCGGATCGATACTTGAAATTCCTCACGTTCTGGATCGTCACCGACGACCCGTGAAGAGCGGCGCGCGCCGTGCGAGCAACATCCGGGGACCAGTCGCGCGTATTGCTTGGAGAAATCGACGCCCACCAAAGCGCGACAGCAACCACTGGCAACAGCGCAGCTACCAGCCCTCTCAGGAAGGGCCGAACGAGCGCCGCCAAAACGATGCTGACCAACGCCAGTCCCCCGGCCATCATCCCGGCGAGCGCACGCGAGGGCGGTCCATCGAACCAGATGGCGAGCGCGCCCCAGGCGACACCCGCAACGACGATCGCGAATAGCGCCACCGTCACAATCGAGCGGAGAGCGCGTCGGAGCATCAATGAATTCCGGCGTGTTCGTAGAGGATGCGGCGGACCTCTTCGATCGTCTGCGGCGTCCCCTGAGTCGAGTGGCCTGAACGCACGACCAACTCCGATTCGACGCCGTCGATGTGCGCGCTCTTGTACTCCACCACCCCATCCTTGCCGTCCTCGACCGGCCCGTCGCCTTTTACCGGTATGATCGAGTTGACCTTCACCCCAGGAGCGATCGGCGTCGCGGATAGCGCTTTGATAAACCGATTGGAGGGATCCATGTTGTCCAGCGCGGTCGGGATCGTAAACGGAGTTCCCATCATGCTGGTCTCGCGAAGCTTTCCGAGCGCAACAACGCTCTTGGCAAGTCCGCCAGGCAGGTTCAAGAATTTGTTTCCGAACTTAACTATGGGATTGCTGGCCATATAACTGCCGCGATGCGGTGTTGCAATGAAGATCACTCGCGTCACGAACGGCAGCGGTTTGAAGAACATCGTACGAGAGGCCAGGTCGCGCGTCTCGGGGTCCAGTTCCGCCTGGTCAAACGGGACCGACGTGACATTGTTCCAGAAGCGATTGCGGCTATCGACGACCATCATCTTTGTCAGGAGCCCGCCCTGGCTGTGGCCGATCACGACCATCTGGTCGAGCGCAGCGTCCTTTCCCTCGGGATCGACGCCTTTGCGTGCCGCCAGCAGTGATTCGCGCAAATGCATCGCTGACAAGGCGATAGGATTGCCGCTGTTATAGATGAAGAGCCAGATCTGATAACGCGAAGCGATTGCGGGATCACCGAGCAACTCATTGACCATCTCGGCCCAACGGGCGGGGCTTGACGCTGTCCCGTGAACAAAGACCACTGGTATCAGTTTCGGTAGGTACGGATGCAGCATATACAGACCGCCGCTGTCCTCGCTGTTGCGATTGCCCAGAAAGGAAAAGTCGCCTTGGCGAAAGCCCGCAATCTCGAAATCCCAAACCGGCGCGCCTTCCAAGCGATATGCGAGCGCCGCGCTAGGATCCGATTCAAGTGGCACCGCGTAGGACCCGACTTGAACCGCTGTCGTTTTGTCCGCGTCGTACAGTTCCACGGTGCCATGCAGGCGGCCGTCGCTCATCGCGCGCCGCGGATCGTCGAAGCGCACGAAGGCGGTGATCGGGACTTTCGCAGAGGGAGGGATCCAGCGGTTCACGGTGCTACCCGGCGAGGCTTCGACTCGTGCCGAGAGCGCTGCGCCGATACCAGCTTTGCGGTAGGTGTTGCGGAGCCCGCGCACCTTCAAGTCCGCGAGCGATACGAATTTCGTCAGGTAATATCCGCCGTAACTCAATCCTTTCGCGTTGACCGCCAGATCGAGCGATCCAAAAGGCAAGCTGAGTTGGCGAGCGCTAAGGTCAACTTCCTTTCCATCGCTAGTCGCGAGTCCTAGAGCGATGCCCCGATTGTAGAGGTCAACGGCCAGCCGCAGGCGCGGATCATATTCGCCTAGTGCCTCAGTCGGGTCTGGCGGAAACAGAAAGGCAAACGCATAAGTCGCGGATGCCAGATAATAAGATTGGTTACTCGATTCCTCGGCATGTGCGAAGGAGAGTTCGGACAGTGCAAATAGCCGATCTCGCTCGTCTGCTCGGCCAAGCCCGGAATTCAACTCGGCAAGGACTCTTTCCGGATCTTGGTCGAAACGCTTGCCAAGTGCGTTGCGCTCCAGCAATTGGGTCGAATACTCGCTCGCTTTGCCCATCGACAGAACGTTCGCAGTCAGTTCGCGATGGGCCGCTTGCTCGTCGAGCCGCGTAACTCCGACGGGAGTTGCACAAGCGCTGGCAAAGAGGGCGATGATCGCAAACCCGAGGGTCCAAGCCCTGATCGATACCACGAGCTTCATAAACTCGGATGGGGCTGCGAAGTCCGACAAAACTGGCGCAAGAGAGATCTGGGTCTCAAGAGGAAGTGCGCGAGCTCTCATTGCGCCCTTTGACCGCGGATTGGACCCAGTAGCGTTGAGCTCCTTTGCAATCGCGTCGCATTCACGATACCTATGGCGGGCGAAAACTCAAGCTCGCGGATATTATTGGTTCCCCGGCCCACAGACTTGTTGAGCCTCCCGAGAATGTCGGTGACCTTTTTTAAGGTCGACGATGTATCGGATTGACGGGCACAAGGTGGGGTTCGCATGGCAAAAATAACGATTCGCACTAAAGAACAGCGTCACGAAGCGGGCAAAGCACTGCGGGTAAAATGTCCGCGCACATCGCACGGCAAGATCATTCTTGGGCAGGGCGACCAACGCGATATCGTCGCGTTGATCGACGCCCAGAACAAAGACCGGCTGCAGAACCTCGTCCCGATTCGGCATGGTCGGATGCTGCAGTCCGCTTTCGCGTACTATCGTGGGACGGCGGCAGTGGAAGCCTACGACCTCGCTGGCACACCATTGAGCGGCATAATCGTTCAGGCGTGCGGCGACTGTCATCTGATGAATTTCGGCGGGCTCGCCACGCCCGCTCGGTGAACAGCAATAATACTCCGGCCGCCATCAGCGTATCCTCCAGCGATTCGGCCGGGAGCGGCAGATCGCCCAAGACGGTGAGTGACGCGAGCGCGCCGATGAAAGGTGCCGCCTTATGGTAAGCGGCTTCGCGTGTCGGTCCCCAGCTGAGCGTTGCGTCGTTGGGGAGGTGCGTGCTAGGTCACGTGTGAGCCGGGAATGCGTGCTCCGAGAAAGAGGACGCTCCGCCGTTGCCTTCGCGCACCCAGCCTTCCACTCTTGGCGGCCCGCGACGAAACGCTCTGTCTGTCGAATGTGCGGGACCTCGTCGACCAACCTCGGAAGCGAGGCGCGTGCGGAGCTTGAGACGACGCGCGGAGCGGGTCGAACGCCTGAAGTTTACGGCTACCGTCCAAATATATAAAAAAGAAACAGATGAAAAGTATATACACTGTCCTCGCGCTGATCTTCGGGCTGGTCTGCTTCACCGCGCACGCACAAAACACTACGCCTCAAGATGACGATTCGTTCGCCAAGTACGGTCAAGAGTTCAAGGGCAAGATTGGCAGGACCTACGCCGAATCGGAGGAGTGGTACCCGGAAGTTCCGAAACCGAAGCCGGGCACGCCCAATGTGGTCATCATCCTCTTGGATGACGTCGGGTTTTCGCAGTTGGGCAGTTACGGCGGACTGATCAAGACGCCCAACCTCGACGCGCTAGCCGCCGACGGCCTGCGCTACAACAACTTCCACACCACGGCGCTGTGTTCGCCCTCGCGGGCCGCGCTGATGGCCGCGAGAAATCCGCATCGTATTGGCTTGGGCTCCCACGCGCTCACCGCCATGGGCTTTCCCGGCTATAACGGCGTCCCGCCCGAGAGCGCAAAATCCATCGCCAAGGACTTCCAGCACGCCGGCTTTGAGACCATTGCGCTGGGCAAGTGGGACCACTCGCCTCTGCCGGAAGCCTCGCAGAGCGGGCCGTTCCTCCATTGGGCGAGCGGCGAGGGTTTCGACCATTTCTATGGATTCATGGCAGCCGACGCTGACGATTATCGAACATTGCTTTGGGACGATCATCATCCCACAGAAAACTGGATTGGCAAACCGGGCTACCATCTGACGACCGATCTGGCCGATCGGGCTATCAACAGCGTCACCTCGCACGTCTCGATTTATCCGGACCGTCCGTTCTTTATTTTCTGGGCGCCAAGTGCGATGCACTCGCCGCATCAGGTCCCGCAGAAATACATCGACAAGTACAAGGGCAAGTTCGACATGGGCTGGGACAAGGCGCGGAAAATGATTTTCGCGAAGCAGATGCAAATGCAACTCCTGCCTGCAGGCACAAAGCTATCCAACGGCATCCCGGAGATTCCCAAGTGGGACAGCCTGAGTGCGGAACAGAAGAAGCTGTATTCGCATCAGATGGAGGTCTTCGCCGGCATGCTGACGCAGACCGACGAGCAGATCGGCCGCATGATTGCCGCCCTCAAGCGCACCGGTCAGTACGACAACGCCATCATCATGGTCACCTCTGACAATGGCGCCAGTGGTGAGGGCGGTTTGAACGGGACTTTCAACGAGTCGCTGGTGCTCAATGCCCAGCAAACCAGCCTCGAAGAAAATATGAAGCACTACAACGATTGGGGCGGCCCCGACACCTATCCGCACTATCACGCCGGATGGGCGATGGCTGGCAACACCCCGTTCAAATACTGCAAGCAAATCGTGCACAACGGCGGAGTTTCCGATCCTTTAATCATCACCTGGCCCAAGGGCATCAAGGCTAAGGGCGAGATCAGAAATCAATATGGTTTCATTGCCGACCTCATGGCCACCGCGCTGGAGGCCACCGGCACTCAATTCTTGGACGAAATCGATGGCGTCAAGCAAATGCCGATCGACGGGAAGAGCCTCGTTTATTCCTTCGATAATGCCTCCGCACCATCGACGCGCACCGAACAGTATTATGAGCAATTGGGCAACCGAGCCATGTACAAAGATGGATGGAAGGCGGTGACGATCCATGGCAACCGCATGCCGTGGATAGTTGCCGGCACCTATCCCTTCGACAAGGACGTGTGGGAGCTTTACAACGTCAACGAGGACTTCTCGGAAACAAACGATCTAGCGGCCAGCAACCCGCAAAAACTCGAAGAGCTGAAGAAGGCTTGGGATGATGCCGCCTGGAAGAACAACGTCTACCCGCTCTACGATGACTTAGCCAACCGTTTAGCCAAGCAGTTCAGCCGCGCCTTTGGCGACCGCAAACAATTCGTTTACTACTGGCCCGGCGCTCAGCGTATTCCCGAAGCCGCATCCGCGCCCGTCAAGAACACTTCACATACGATCGAGACGACGCTCAACCTGAAAGGCAACGAGGAAGGGGTGATCGTGGCCTGCGGCGGTGTGAACGGCGGATACACGCTGTTCATTGCCGACCACAAACTGCACTACGAATACAACTACTTCAACGTAGCGCGGTACGCGATCGTCTCTCCGCTGTTGCCCACCGGCAAAGTCGATCTGAAATTCAATTTCATCAAAACTGGAATGCTGAAGGGCACTGGAGAGTTATATGTGAACGGGAACAAAGTAGCGGAAGGAGATCTCGATCAGACGGTCCCGGGCAGCTTCTCGCTGAGCGAGACCTTCGATGTAGGTGTGGACAACGGAACGCCGGTGTCGAAGAACTACAAAAAGAAAGATCACTTTCCGTTTACCGGTCAGATCGACAAAGTGATCATCACCTTAACCGCGCCGGACACGGACAAGGCCAAAGAGGAGAAGGATTTCGAGGTAGTAGACTAGGCCGGCTGATTGAATCTGTGACCGTCTGGGCAGAACGTGCCCGGTGAGGCCCCAATTCAAGCCAAGCGAGTCTAAAAGGATTGGTCCGACGAGCCGAAGAAAAAGCTGGCCGAAGGCAGAAATGTCCAAAGTAAAAACTAAGGTAGAAATCCTCACTAAAGAACAGCGTCACGAAGCGGGCAAAGCACTGCGGGTAAAATGCCCGCGCACATCACATGACGAGGTCGTGCTTGGGCAGGGCGACAAACGCGATGTCGTCGAGTTGATCGACGCTCAGAACAAAGACCGCCTGCAGAACCTCGTCCCGATTCGGCATGGGCGGATGCTTCAGTCAGCTTTCGCGTACTTTCGCGGGACGGCGGCAGTGCAGGCTTACGATCTGGCCGGCACGCCAACCAGCGGCATAATCGTCCAGGCCTGCGGCGACTGTCATCTGATGAATTTCGGTGGATTTGCCACGCCCGAGCGCAATATCGTCTTCGATATCAACGATTTCGACGAGACCCTGCCCGCACCATTCGAATGGGATCTGAAACGGCTCGCCGCGAGTTTTGTGATCGCAGCCCGATGGCGCGGTTTTCGGGACGATCAGGCGAGAGAAATGGCGGTCCAGACCGTTGCCTCATATCGCGAGTCGATGAGGGAGCGCGAGAGTACCGGCGTCCTTGAAGCATGGTATTCAAAGCTTGGCGTCGAGGACATGCAGGCCTTGGCCGGTGACGGTGTCGACCTGAGCGGGCGGATTAAGAAGAAGCTCGCTGAAGCGCGCAAGCAAACCCACGAACACGTCTTTCAGAAACTTACCACCCCTTCCAAGGGCCTGCCGCGCATCGTCGACCAGCCGCCTCTGCTCTATCACGTGGATAAGCTTGAAGGGATAAAAGCCAGCCAGAGCTTGATTGCGGCCTTCTTCCAGCAGTATCGCGAAACTCTTGCAGAAGAACGCCGCATGCTGTTCGACCGGTTCAAGTTAGTCGACTGGGCGCTGAAGGTCGTCGGCGTGGGGAGCGTCGGAACGCGCTGCTTTGTAGCCCTTCTACTTGCAGCACCGGACGATGCTTTGTTCCTCCAGATCAAGGAAGCGGGTCGCTCAGTGCTCGAGCATTACACCGGCACTAAGAAGGTGAAGCACAACGGTCAACGTGTCGTCGTAGGGCAGCGCCTGATGCAGTCTGCGAGCGACATCTTTCTGGGCTGGTCCAGGGGTCCCGGTGGCCGCGATTTTTACGTCCGCCAACTCCGAGATATGAAAGTCTCGGCCGACATCGAATCGCAAACCCCGCGTGTGATGAAGGCGTATGCCAAGGCTTGCGGGGTTTGCTTGGCCCGGGCCCACGACAAAGCGGGAGACGCCGCAATGATCGCCGGGTATCTGGGCAGCAGCGATCAGTTTGACGAATCGATTGGGGACTACGCCGTCGCATATGCCGATCAGGTCGAGCGCGATTACAAGGCCCTCGTTCAGGCGGTCCGCAGCGGACGATTGAAGAGCGATCTCAGCCCTAGTGGTCTCGCGACCATGCTGCGATGATTTCAGAGTCGTTAGCGAGATTGATAACGTTGAAAACTGCTGGAGCGGTCGTTGCGTTACTGATGCTCTTATGGACGATCAGCCCAAGCGCTGAGTTCGCCCAGGCTCAAACGACACTGTCTGCCGAAGAAAAGCTGGAGCAGGAGTTCAATGATCCGCTGACGACCCTGCCACAACTGCTCGTCCGGGATAGCTACACGCCGACTAATTATGGACCTTGCACGCCACAATCGTGCGTCAGAAATGATGAGACCAACCAATTAATCATTCGGCCATTGTTCCCGCGCATACCAGCTAACACCTTGCTACCATTTACGCAGTTGGTCCGGCCGACATTTACATTGGTAACGGTACCGAGCTCCCGAGGTGGAACGCGAACTGAGTTCGGTGACCTGCCGATGTTCGATATAGCGGTTCTGCCGTGGCCAGACAGGGAGAAGACCGGGCTCCTGATCGGAGTGGGACCTACATTTGTATTTCCGACCGCGACCTCCAAAAGCGCCAGTCAGGGGGCGTGGCAGGCCGGCCCTGCCTTCGGCGGTGTCTACACGGGCATTCCCGGGCTGCTGATAGGGTTCGTTATCCAGAATCCGGTTTCCTTCGCTTATACGAATTCCCACCGTCCACCTCAAAACACTTTTGAATTCCAACCAGTATTCGCGCTGCATATATGGGATAAATGGTTTCTCCGCTCAGCGGACGCAAACTGGACGATGGGTTGGCGTCATCGTTCCCCTACGATGTTGCCGCTGAGCGTCGGCCTCGGGCGAACGATTGTGCGTCCGGGGCTGCCGCCGATGAGTCTCTTCATTACCGGACAATGGATGGCCTATCGTCAGTTTGCGCCGGTTTCACCCCAGACCACGATTAATTTCGGGTTGACGATCGCCTTTCCGGAACTAAGAGACTGGTGGTCACGAAACTGACCGGGCTCAACCCTCGGCCGTTGCACCAAAGCGCCGTCCTTTTCGTCAGGTCGAGCCAGCCAAGTCCCTCCACCCGGGTGTGGTCCAATACCCTTCGCGCTTCATTTAATGCCCGCCGGGAAGAGCAACGTCGCGCTCACGCGGGCTATCCATTGCGGTGCGCCATCGGGACGCTTTAGAAAATCGTAAGCGTGGGACCAATCCATCTCCACCGTCCAGCAGCCGATAGCGAAGGACGTGGTCGGAGGTACAGATCGATACGTAAATTGAGATCGATGAAACCGGCAGGAGGCGCGGCCTTATTG
>JBEKLA010000147.1:0-10126 GCA_050010455.1 Binataceae bacterium (SeqCode)
CCCCCCCCCCCCCCCCCCCCCCCCACTCCGCCCTCTCCCACAGAAGAATGGGCGAGGGCAATGAAGGAAGGTCGCGCCAAATTGCAAACGAAGGCGCGTTAGCCCAACGTCGCGGCATACGCCCGGGGGACCGGGCGAGATCCTTCGCTGGCGCTCAGGATGACGGCAAGAGGAGTCGCAATTACTCCCATTTTATTGAACGCATTTCCAACTCAGAACAGTAGAGGACTTGAGCTTCAGCTTGGGCCGGAGAAGAAGCTGAGCGAGCGATTGGCGAACGCGATCACCGGCGCCCAGTAAAGCCCGAACCCGATAGTGGCGGCCGCCAGCGCGCCCATCAGGCCGTAGTTCCACGCTTGGGCCGCGACGGTACCCTCGTCGCCGTTGGGCAAATCGAAGAACATCGTCTTTATCGGCTGCAAATAGTAATAGAGTGAGATTACTGAATTGATTATTCCGACTACTGCCAAAATATAGAATTGGCGATTAATCACCGCGGCGAACAAGTAGAATTTGCCGATGAAGCCGATGGTGAGCGGGATTCCGGTCAGCGAGAACAGGAAGATGCTGAGCGCGATAGCGGGCACGAGACCGCCGCGCCATGCCAGCCCGCGATACGCGCCGATATCTTCGCGGCCGGTCGCGTTGGCGACGACCATGACCACAACGAAGGCGCCGGCGTCCATCAGATAGTAGGCGAACAGGTAGAACAGCATCGCGCGGATGCCGTCGTTGGTCAGCACCACCATACCCATCAGGGCGTAGCCGGCCTGGGCGATACTCGAATAGGCGAGCAGCCGCTTCATGTTGGTCTGTTGCAGCGCGGCGAGATTGCCCAGCGTCATGGTGATCATGCAGATGAACAGCAGCAGTTGCGGCCAATCGACTCCGGTCAGCGTCTGCCATCCGCCGCCCGCCGTCAGACGCGAAATCGCGGGGAAGAAGAATCGCGTCAACAGCGCGAAGCCGGCGGCCTTGGAGCCGATCGCGAGGAAGGTCGTGATCGGAATCGGCGCGCCGGTATAAACGTCGGGCGCCCACATATGGAACGGCACCGACGCGACTTTGTAACCCATGCCGGCGAGAATCAGCACCAGCGCGATGAAGATGGCGAGATTGGAAGCGCTGGAACCGGCCGTCAACACGCGATTGATTGTGACGAAATCGAGCGAGCCGGTGATACCGAAGATCCAGCTCATGCCGTAAATCATGGTGCCCGAAGCGACGCCGCCGTAAATCAGGTATTTGAGCGCGGCCTCTTGCGAGCGGCGATTGTGGCGCAGATAGCCGGTCAGGACGTAGGAGGTCAGGCTCACGAATTCCAGCGACAGATAGGCCATCAGCAGATTGGCCGCCTCCGCCATCAGGAACATGCCGAGCGCGCTGGAGAGCAGGATGGCGTAGTACTCGCCCTGATCCGAGCCGCGGACTTCGGCGGAGCCGATCGACATCCAGACCGCGACCACTGTGGCCAGTGCGATCAGCGCGCGGAAGAACAGCGCGAACGAATCGAACACCAGCATCCGGTTGAACAGCCATCCGGACTCCGGCCCGCGGTTGATGCCGATCAACAGCAGCGCGGCGGCGCTGGACAGCAGCGCGAAGTCGCCGAGAATCGACTTGTGCTTGAGCCCGAGGTCGAGGAGCACGATCAGCAGGATCGCGCCGGTGATCAGCAGCTCGGGCGCGAAGTAGCGGAGGCTGGCAACGTTGCTCAGGTCCATCTCAGCGAACCAGCGCTAGCGTCGCGGCGGGCGCCGCAAGCACGACTTGATTGAGGTGGACCAGCGAGGTGTTTATCAGGTCGAGCACGGCCTGGGGATAAACGCCGAGAATCAACACGATGACGCCGAGCGGCACCAGCGTGAAGGCTTCGCGGAAGCTTAGATCCGGCAGGCCGACGTATTTGTCGTTCACCGGCCCGAGGTAGATGCGCTGGAAGGTCCACAGCAGGTAGCCCGCGGTCAGGATCGCGGTGGCTGCGCCAAGCACCGTCATCAGCGGATGAGGCTGCCAGGCGCCAATCAGAACCAGGACCTCGGAAATGAACGCCGACATGCCCGGCAATCCCATCCCGGCGAAAAACGCGAAGCCGGTGATTGCGGCGTAGAACGGCATATGACTCGCCAATCCTCCGAAGCCGTTGATCTCGCGGTGATGCGCGCGATCGTAGATGACGCCGACCAAAATGAAGAGCATCGCCGTGATCGTTCCGTGATTGAACATCTGCAACACGGCGCCATCGATGCCGGCGGTCGTAAACGCCGCCATCCCCAGCATCACGTAGCCCATGTGGCTGATCGACGAATAGGCGATGAGCTTCTTGAAATCGGTCTGCGCCATCGCGCACATCGCGCCGTAAACGATGTTGATCGTTCCGATCACACCCAGAAACAGCCAGGCGAGTTCGTGGCTGGCGGCCGGCAGAATCGAGAAGTTGACGCGCAGGATGCCGTAGGTGCCCATCTTGAGCAGGACGCCCGCCAGGATCACGCTAATCGCGGTGGGCGCCTCGACGTGGGCGTCGGGCAACCAGGTGTGGAACGGGAACGCCGGGATTTTGATCGCGAAGCCGATGAACAGCGCCAGCCACGCAATACGCTGGAAGTTCAGGCTGTAGGAGCCCGCGTTGGCGGCGAGCCTGGTCATATCGAAGGTGGCTTGTCCGTTGTAGTAATACAGCCCCAGCATCGCCAGCAGAATCAGCACTGAGCCGAGCAGGGTGTAGAGGAAGAACTTGATTGCTGCGTACTCGCGCCGCGGACCGCCCCAGATGCCGATCAGGAAGTACATCGGCAGCAGCATCACTTCCCAGAAGATGTAGAACAGGAAGAAGTCGACCGATACGAACACGCCCATCATTCCCGTATCGAGCATCAGGAACAGCGCGAAGTAACCTTTAGGCGCGCGCTCGATGCCGAAGCTGGCGAACGCGGCGACGAAGCAGATGAGCGCCGTCAGCAGCACCATCGAGATGCTGATGCCGTCGACGCCCATGAAGTAATTGATATGGTAGGAAGAAATCCACGGGTACTTCTCGACGAACTGCAGCGTCGTGATGCTGGTATCGAAGTGCATGTACAGGTAGATGGCGATGAGGACTTGCGGCACCGTCGCCAGCGCCGCGATCCACTTGATGAGGCCCTTCTGCCCATCGGGACACAGCAGCACCAGCACCGCTCCGACGAGCGGTACGAAGGTAATGATCGTCAGCAGATGGTCCATGTCTAGTTTCGCTCTTCCCTCACGCTTGCTTCGTAGACTCCAAGCCCTGACGCTCTCACGCCCGCATCATCGCGCGGGCCAGCAGAAACAGCATCACCGCCGCCAGGATTCCGTACAGGTAGCCGTTAATCGAACCGGTCTGTAACCGGCGCATCCGCTCACCGGTCCTGAGCGTCAGATTCGAAAGGTAGTTGACGAGGCCGTCAACCACGTAATTGTCGAACAGGCCCGAAAGCCAGGAGCCGAACACGGTCAGCGTCCCGGCGAGATTAACGATGCCGTCGATGATGTTGGCGTCGAACCAGGCGGCGGCCCGCGTCAGCGCGAGATAGGGCTGAACCACGAGCGCGTCGTAGATTTCATCGACGTAGTACTTGTTATAGACGAGGCGGTAGAGCGAGCCATTCCACAGCTCGCTGAAACGCTCGGCGCTGATGGCTTGGCGCCGATAGATCAGATCGGCGAGCAGCCATCCGGCGATTACCATCACGAACGCGACCCCGCCGACACCGGCTTCGGTCCTGTGATCCTTGAGCGCCGCTTCCATCACTTCGCGAGTCGGACCCGAGGAGAATACCGGTTCGAGGAATTTCTCGAATGGTTTGAACTCGGCGATAAACTCCGGAATCATCACGAATCCGCCGATCACGGAGAGCACGCCAAGCACGACCAGCACCAGCGACATCGAGGGCGGCGACTCGTGCAGATGATGCTCCTGCTCGTGAGTGCCGCGGAACTCGCCGAAGAAGGTCATGTAGACCTGGCGGAACATGTAGAAGGTGGTGATTCCGGCGCCCAGCCACACCATCGCCCAGATCACGCGATGGCCGTGCGCGAAGGTCTGCCACAGGATTTCGTCCTTGGACATGAAACCGGCGAACGGCGGCACGCCGCAGATGGCGAGCGTCGCGGCGAGGAACGTCAGGAACGTTATCGGCATGTGTTTGCGCAGCCCGCCCATCTTGCGCATGTCCTGCTCGCCGCCCATCGCATGAATCACGGAGCCCGAGCCCAGGAACAGGCAGGCCTTGAAGAAGGCGTGGGTCACGAGATGGAACACACCGGCCGTATACGCGCCTACGCCGACCGCGGTGAACATGTAGCCGAGTTGGCTGATGGTCGAGTAGGCGAGCACCTTCTTGATGTCGTTCTGCGCGACACCGATCGTTGCGGCGAACAGCGCCGTCATCGCGCCGACGGTGGCGACCACCAGCATCGTTTCCGGCGCCATCGAAAACAGGAAGTTGAGCCGCGCCACCATGTAGACGCCGGCCGTGACCATCGTCGCGGCATGGATGAGCGCGCTGACCGGCGTCGGGCCCGCCATCGCGTCGGGCAGCCAGACGTAGAGCGGAATCTGCGCCGATTTACCCGTCGCGCCGATAAACATCAGCAGGGTGACGAATCCGACCACCGACATCCCGAAGTAGCCGGGATGGCCGGCGAGGAGCGGGGCGTAGCGGGCGACTTCGCGCGTCACCAGGGTCGGATGGCCAACGCCGTCGAGCGCCCAGAACAGCGTGTACAGCGCGATCACGAAGGCCCAATCGCCGACGCGGTTTACGATGAACGCCTTGTTGCCGGCGGTGGTGTTCGAGAGCACCTTGTGCCAGAAGCCGATCAGCGCAAACGAGCACAGCCCGACGCCTTCCCATCCGACGAACATCAGCCACATGTTGTCGCCCAGCACCAGCACCAGCATCGCGAACGTGAACAGGTTGAGCCAGGCGAAGAAGCGCCAGTACGACTCGTCGTCGTGCATGTAGCCGGTCGAATAGATGTGAATCAGGCCGCCGACGCCGGTGACCACCAGCGTCATGACCATCGATAGCGGGTCGAGCCAGAACGCGATATCGAGCTTCATCCCGCCGACATCCATCCAGCGCCACAGGTCGTCGAGCATGAAGCGATGCTCGGGTTCGAGCGCGAGCATCCGCACAAACGCGCTTAGCGCGATCACGAACGCGGCTATCACCACGCCGCATCCGATGACGCTGATCGCGTGCTTGCCGAGACGCTTTTGGATGCGGGTGCCGAGGATGAAGTTAATCGCGGCGCCGAGCAGCGGCAGCAGCACTATCCAGCGAATGAAGTTAACGCCAAGCGGATGATCCATAATTCAATCAGGCTGCCGATAAAGTCGCGGTCCGGAGCGCGCCGGGCGCGGGTGCAATCCGCGCGACAACCAGCGTCCCGGAGCGTCGGGCTGATATAAGCAGAAAATCACCGACAAAAGAAGCGGGATAAGCCACACTAACCGCGCAGGGTCTCGGTGGCCTCGACGTCGATGGTCTTGAAGTTCTGGTAGATCGCCAACACGATCGCCAGTCCGATCACCGCCTCCGCCGCCGCCAGCATAATCACGAAGATTGCGAACACTTGTCCGTCGTACTTGCCGCCGCCATAGAACGAGAACGCCAGGTAGTTGATATTCGCGGAGTTGAGGATCAGCTCGATCCCCATCAGGATTCCGATCGCGTTGCGGCGCGACAGCACGCAGTACATGCCGAGCGCAAAGATGATCAGGCTCAGGACCAGAAAATGATTAAGACCGATGCCGCCGCCCATTGTTCGTTCATCCTGCTCCGCGCGTCCCGTTCACGGGCGGCGCTTGCGTAACCTCATTGAACTTCCTTGCGCGAGATAACGATCGCGCCGACCAGCGCCGCCAGCAGCACCATCGACGCCAGCTCGAACGGCAGCGCATAGGTATCGAGGAAAGCGTTGCCGATACCGTAAGTCGTGGGTTTGAAGTTCAAAGCCGTGCCTTGGTGCCACGGCGTCTTGAATACCGCGTACAGCATCACCGCAGCCGCCAGCACCGAGATTATCAGCGCCGGAGCGCGCCCCACCGCTCGATTGGATACGGTAACGTCGGAAATTCCCTGGGTCAGCATCACGGCGAAGATGGTCAGCACCAGAATCCCACCGACGTAGACCAGCAACTGCACCATCGCGACGAAATCCGCCGCCAGCACGATGTAGATACCGACCACGCCCATGAACGCGCCGAGCAGCGCGAAGCTCGAATAGACGATATTGCGGGAGAACGCCACGATCATCGAGGAACCGACCGTGAGCACCGCCAGAAAGTAGAAAACGACTTGCGCGAGCATCAGATGCGCCGGGCTTACGCCGGTTCCTCCCCCGCGGCCGGCTTGGCGCCGCCCGGCTGAGCCCATTCCTCGACGTAGGTCATGCCGCGATTCAGAATCGGGGCGATCCTGGGATCGGTCTCAGGCCCCTTCTTGGGTTTGTAGGCGGCGACCGGATCGCTGATGAACCTGCGGATCAGGCTCTCGAGGCTGAAGTCGGCGCCCTCGAATTCGGTCGTATGATGAATCGAGCCGGTCGGACAGGGCTCGCTGCACAGCCCGCAGTACATGCACTTGGCGATATCGATATCGAACTGCGAAAGCATCATCTGCCTGGTGACTTTGTCTTTGTCGGCCACGATCACGATGCAGTCGATCGGACAGGCCCGCTCGCAGGCCAGGCATCCGGTGCAGATTTCGAGATCGACTTCGAGGATTCCGCGATAGCGGAACGGCAGCGTATCCTGCACGCGGATCGGCATCCGGTCCGGATACTGCACGGTGTAAGGCTTGCGCATCAGGTGCGAAGCCGTTATCGCCATCCCCTCGAAAATCGAAGTGACGGCCTCTTTTATATCAACAAAATAAGCACCGACGGCGCCCATGGCATCCTCGATTTCGATTTATGCCTCAGACCACCGGACTGAGGTACATCTCCATCTTCGCGCGGCGAAAATAATATATGATTCGGCGGATGAACAGGATTAGCAGTACGCTGAACAGCCCCAGCATCACGTAACCGGCGACCGGGTTGCCGTTGGGCCAGATCGCCACCCAAACCGCGGTCCCGATCATGTTCACGAACGAGATCGGGATGAAGTACTTCCAGCACAGCGTCATCATCTGATCGATGCGCACGCGCGGCAGCGTCGCCCGAATCCACATCGAGACGAACACCAGGAACAGCACCTTGACGTTGAAGGTCACGAGCTCGAGCACGTTCATCACGATCCGGTCATCGGTGATGTGCGGGAACTGCCAGCCGCCCAGGAACAAGGCGGTGATGATCGCGCCGATGATAAACAGGTTCCCCCACTCCGCCATGAAGAAGAACAGGTAGCGCATGCCGCTGTATTCGGTGGCGAAACCGGCGACGAGTTCCGAATCGGCTTCGGGCAAATCGAACGGGGTGCGGTTGCCCTCGGCCAACGACGCCATGAACAGGATGTTCGCGGCCATGAAGGTGAATGGATTGGCGAACACAAACCACTGATTCGGCGCCCATCCCTGCGCCCGGATGATCCCCTGCATCGACAGGGTGCCGGTTATCAAGACCACCGGGAAAATCGACAGCCCGGCCGGGATTTCGTAACTGACGATCTGCGCCGCCGAACGGACGCCGCCGATCAGCGACCATTTGTCGTTCGACGACCATCCCGCCATCAGGACGCCGGCCACGGTCAGCGCGGTCACGGCGGTCATGTAAAGAATCCCGACGTTGAGGTCGGCCAGAATCAGGTCGGACGAAAACGGCATCACCGTCCACGGCATCACGAACGCGAGCACCACGAGGTAGGGGGCGAGCTTGAACAAGTGCGCGTCGGCTTCGGCCGGGACGAGATCCTCCTTGCACAGGTTCTTGGCGCCGTCGGCCAGCCATTGCAAAAAGCCGTTGGGGCCGACGCGATTGGGGCCCACGCGCGACTGGATTCGCGCCCACACCCGGCGCTCGACCCAGCTCACGATTCCGGCGAACGGAAACGCGACGCCAAAGAACACTATCGCACTGAATCCGAAGATGAAAAGCACGTAGATCAGATCGCGGGGCGGATTGGGGCCGAAGGTGCCGGCGGCGATCAGACTGTCAACCCATTGCTGCATAATGGCCGTATCTTAGCGGTCGATCTCCGGAGCGATTACGTCGAGGCTGGCGATCAGGGTTACCAAATCCGCGATCATCAGGCCACGGCTGAGCTTGTTGATGATTCCCATCGCGGCAAACGAGCCGGTGCGCACATGCACGCGCCACGGATTGGCGCTGCCGTCGCTCACCGCGTACCATCCCATGTCGCCGCGCGCGCTTTCGATCCGGATTTGGCATTCGCCGGCGGGCGGCTTGAAGTTGCGCGGCACCTTGGCGAGGACCGCGCCGTCGGGAATTTTGGCCAGCGCCTGGCGCAAGATTTTGCACGACTCGCGCATCTCGCGCATCCGCACCATGTAGCGATCCATCGAATCGCCGACCGTACCCCACTCGCCCGAGCCTACCGGCACCTCGAACTCGAAATCGTTGTAAACCGAGTACGGGATGTCCTTGCGGATATCCCACTTGACGCCCGAGGCGCGCAGATTGGGGCCCACGAGGTTGAAGTTGATCGCTTCCTCGGCGCTGATTATGCCGATATTGGCGAGGCGCTTGACGTAAATCTTGTTGAAGGAAATCAGCGAATCGTATTCGTCGAGGATCGGTTCGAGATGGTCGAGATAGGCGAGCGCCTTCTCGCGATAGCCGGGCGGAAGATCCCAGGCGACTCCGCCGATCCGCATGTAGTTGAACGTCAAGCGAGCGCCGCACAGCTCTTCGAGCAGATCGTTGATCATCTCGCGCTCGCGGATGGCATGGGTAAACGGCGTATTGGCGCCGATATCCATCGCCATCGAGCCGACCGAGAGCAGATGCGACGCGAGCCGGTTGAACTCGGCGGCGATCACGCGGCAGTACTCGCCGCGCCTGGGCACTTCGATATTGCCCAGTTTCTCGCAGGCCATGCCCCAGCCCTGATTGGTGAACATCGCGCACACGTAATCGACGCGATCGGTGTAGGGCATGAAGCCGTGGTAGCCGACCTTTTCGGCAATCTTCTCGATCGAGCGATGCAGGTAGCCGACGTCGGGAATCGCCTCGCGCATCACCTCGCCGTCGGCGCGGATGATGAAGCGGAGCACGCCGTGCGTTGACGGATGCTGCGGACCCATGTTGAGGGTCATCTCTTCGGTGCTGAAGTCGCTCATTTCTTCTTCGCGTCGAGGCGGATGATGGGGCTCTCGCGAACGGTCGAGATGCCGTGGTATTCGAGCGGTTCGACGAAGTCCTTGCGCAGCGGATAGCCGGGCCAATCCTCGGGCATCAGCAGCCGGCGCAGATCGCTGTGGCCCTCGAACGTGACGCCCAGCAAATCAAAGATTTCGCGCTCCATCCAGTTGGCCGATTTCCACACGGTCTCGGCCGTCGCCACCGCCGGATTATCGCGCGGCAGCTTGACCTTCAGCACCGCGCCGTGGCGATGGCGATAGGAAAACAGGTGATAGACGACCTCGATCCGGTCTTTGTAATCCACGCCAGATTCGTTGGAGAGGCAGTCCATCGCGGTATCGGGATCGTCGCGCAGGAACCGCCCGACGTCGATAATCGCGGCCGGATCGATCACGGCGAACGGATTGATCGCCTTCTCGACGACCTCCAGCACCGCGGCGCCGAAGCGCTGCTTGACGCGTTCGTAAACTTCGAGAGGGGTCATGACGCGCTAGGCCCGCACCACCTCGGCCTTATCGCTGGGCTGCTTGCTCAGCCAGCGCTCGGTCATGATTTTTTCCTGCAGCTTGAGGATGCCCTCGGTCAAAGCCTCGGGCCGCGGCGGGCATCCCGGCACGTAAACGTCGACCGGAAGGATCTTGTCGACGCCGTCGCAAACCGAGTAAGCGAGCTGAAACAGGCCGCCGCAGTTCGAGCAACTGCCCATCGAGATCACATACTTCGGATCGGGCATCTGGTCATAGAGCAGACGCGTCCTGAGCGCCATCTTGAGCGTGAGCGTGCCCGCCACGATCATCAGGTCCGACTGGCGCGCGGAGGCGCGCGGCGCGGC
>JBEKLA010000148.1:0-10085 GCA_050010455.1 Binataceae bacterium (SeqCode)
AGAGATAATCGCTCCGCGTAGATCCCTCGACTCCGCTTTGCTTCGCTCGGGATGACAGATGAGAGCGCCCTGCTGGGTGAACAATACTCGCCGGAATCGAATGTTTTCGCAAACTCTGAGCAAAGCGAACGATCCCGCGCGGTCCTCCGCGCGCCCGGTGACGTGGGGGGCGGATTCTTGTCCCACAGCTGCTCATCGCGAAAAAAATTGCACTCCTTTTTCGAAAATCCGTTGATATCTAAGGATTATATGCGCCACTTTCGCCGTATAATCTCCCGGGATCGTCCCCCCTAAAACACCGAAGCCCGACCCGATCGGGCCAGGCTTCATAACCATTCCGGCATTATCAAACTCGAAGCTCCGCGATCAAGGCGAAATCTTCGCCCCTATCGATCTCATCCTGAGAGTTTGTGAAAGAATTGGCTTTCAAACGCCTGCTTAGCCCGCGCCTTGTTCATGCTTGTCATCCCGAGAGCGGAGCGCAGCGCAGCCGAGGGATCTACGCGGAGCGATTATGTCTGAAAAGCATTTGCAGGCAAGGATAAAATCGCTCCGCGTAGATTCCTTCACTTCGTTCAGGACGACGGAGGATACGCTGCTGAACTTTGTAAGCTAATTTGTACTCGGCAACCCTAATGCCCGAACAGCGATCCGAAGAAGCGGCCGACGGCGCCGAAGACGCCGCCTGACGACCCGCCGCTGGCCGATCCACCCGGCCCTGACGGCGCGCTCGGCGCCATCGCCACGCCTGAAGCGCGCGTGCTGCCAGCCGCAGCCGGGGCCGCGAAGCCGCTCGAAGCCCACGTGCCGCCGCCATGGATCGGGCATAGGCGGCGTGGTTCGCTGCCCGTCAAAAACGGCACCGTCATCCGGCGCGGACACGCGGGAGTGGCGAGCCCGCCGGTATCGGGATCGATCGTCGCCATCACGATTCCCTTGGGCACCCTGAAATCGACGGGCGTCGCGGGCGCGCTCGCGACCATGAAGTCGACCCACGCCGGCAGCGCCGCCTTCGCGCCCGGCAGGCCGATACTTTGCGGCTCGTCGAAGCCAACCCACACACCGGTTACCACTTCGGGCGTGTAGCCGACGAAGTAGGCGTCGCGATAGGCGTCGGTGGTGCCGGTCTTGCCCGCCGCCGGAAACGTCAGCCCCATCGCCGCCGCGCCCGCGCCGGTTCCGACTCGCAGCACCTCTTCGAGCGCGCCGGTAATCAGATAGGCGACGTCGCGCCGGACAATCCGCTTCTCGGCCGCCTCGTGCTCGAAGATCAGATGGCCGCGGCCGTCGACCACCGATTCGATCGCGTACGCCGGCCGCGCGACGCCTTCGCTCGCGAACACCTGGTAGGCCGACGCCAGTTCGAGCAGCGTGGTATCGCCGGCGCCGATCGCAATCGGCAGCACCGCCGGCATCTCCTCGCTCAGTCCCAGTTCGTGCGCGGTCTCGACCATCATCTGCGGGCCCAGCATGCTGCCGACATAGGCGGTCGGTACGTTGAGCGAATCGGCCAGCGCGCTCGCCACCGTGGCGCGATCTCTGTACTCGCCCTCATAGTTGGCCGGCACCCATCCGTGAAACGACATCGGACGATCGGGCAGCAGCGAGGCCAGCGTCAGCGGCGCGCTGAGCGGGCATCGGTCGGGATCGAGCGCCGCCAGATAAACGATCGGCTTGAAGGTCGAGCCCGCCTGCCGCTTCGCCATGGTCGCGCGATTGAACTGGCTGGCCGCGTAATCGCGCCCACCGATCATCGCGCGAATCGCGCCGCTGCCCGCGTCGATCGCGATAAGCGCGCTCTCCAGTCGATGCTCGGGATCGGCGCGCCGCAAGCGTTTGTGTTCGCGCTCGAGGCGTTCGAGATTCTCGACCACGTCCTTTCCCGCGATCGCTTCGAGCTCGGGATCGAGCGTGGTGTAAACCTTGAGGCCCGCCGTGCGGCCGTTCAAGCCGGGAATCTTTGCAACCTGGCTCGTGACGTAATCGGTAAAGTACGGCGCGGGACGCCCGCCGCGATCTTCGGCCAGCTTGATCGGCGCGGCGTTGGCGGTATCGAATGCGGCCTGATCGATAACGCCCGCGCGTTTCATCAGCGCCAGCACCGTCGCGCGCCGCGCCAGGCATTGCGCGGGATGGCGGCGCGGATCGTACGACGTCGGCGCACGGATCATCCCGATCAGGACCGCGGCTTCGGCCGGCGTCACCTGGCGCAAATCCTTGTTGAACAGATAGCGCGCGGCGAGCGGCAATCCGTAAATCGGCGCGCCGTGATAATCGCCCATCGGAACGTCGTTGATATAGCGCTCGAGGATTTGCTTCTTCGACAGCTTGATCTCCAGCACTATCGCGATCCCGGCCTCGCGGAACTTGCGCCAGAAGCTGCGCCGGCGCGGCGGGATAAACGTGCGCGCCAGCTGCTGCGTGAGCGTGCTCGCGCCCTGCTCCAGATGGCCCCGGCGCAAGTCTACCAGCGCCGCCTCGATCACGCGGATCGGATCAAACCCCGGATGGTAGTAAAAAAAGCGATCTTCGGTGGCGAGCAATCCGCCGCTCACGAACGACGGCACTTCATCGAGCGCGACTTCGACTCGCTCCGCGGGCGCATCGGGCATCAGGCGTCCGATTACCTCGGGTTCGATCACGCCGCTCTTGAGCGCGTTCCCCAACAGGTCGCCGAGTGCCGTTATTCGCGTGCCCGACACGCTGAATCGCAGCATCGTGGCCGGAAAGTCACGCATGCCCAATCGGAACGGCCGCACATAGATCGTCAAGCGGTTCGGCGCGACGGCAAATTCGCCGGGCCCGTTGACCGCCGCGACCTCGCTATAGCTGAGACGCCGCAGCCGCTCGAACAGATGGGCTCGCGCGAGGTCGTCGCCGGGCGCGACCACCTTCGGCGCGGAATAGATCGTTGAAGTCAGCGCCGCGCGGCGCTGTTCGATAAGAATCGAAATCTCACTGTAGAGCTGCGCGAGATAAAAGCCGATACCAAACGCGCTCAGCAGCACCAGGCCGAGCGCGGTCAGGCGCGTTCGGCGCCAATCGGGAACGTAAGCGCGCCATCCGCGCGGCTTTTGCTTGCGAGCAGCCATATCGACGCTAGCGCGCGGCTTCTCAGCGCGGAACTACTGCTTGTAACCGAACCGCCGCAGCATCGCGTGCCGTTCGCCGCGCTCCTTCTCGCCCTCGATTCCCTTGGGAGCGCTGCCGTCGATAACGCCGAGCACACCGCGATCGTTTCCTTCGCAGGCGACCACCACTCGCAGCGGATTGGCGCTCGCGCAAAAGACGCTGCACACTTCGGCAACCGCCTTCACCTGGTTGAGAACGTTGATAGGAAAGATGTTGCCGAGCATGATCACGAACACGTGACCGGCCCCGATCGCCGACGCGGCGTCGATCGCGAATTTCTCCAGCTCCGCATCGGTGCCGGTATGGCGAATCAGGCACGGACCCGACGCTTCGCAGAAGGCGACGCCAAACTTGGCTCCCGGCACGGCCTGAACCAGAACCTCGTAAAGATCCTCGACGCTCTTGATAAAATGGGTCTGGCCTATGATTACGTTGGCGTTCTCCGGCTTGGTGACAGCGATCGCTTTGAGTTCCATCGCGGCTTGCCCTCTCCACTCGGCCTGCGATTATGATAGCGCATCGCATGCGCGAATCCGAATCAAGCCGCGATAACTTAGCGATGAAGCCGACCAACGATACGGCGTCCGGACGCGGCGAAGCCGCGCTGCCAAAATTCTTTTATCGGCTCTCGCCGCGCGCGCAACGATCCTACCTGAAAGGCGACGCAATCGCCGATTTCAATCTCACACCAGGCCCGGCCGCTCTGTCATTGGTCGACAAATTGTTAGACGCGCTCGACAGCGGCGCGCTTGCGTCGATCAACCGTGCGGCGCAAGCGCTCATCGACGAATTGTGTCACTTGCTTGGCGTGAAGCCGGTCTCGGTCGAGGTGCGCGGCGTGCGGCCACACAATCAGCGCGGCGAATTGCATGGGATTTTCTACCCGAGGGCGCGTCCTCCGAAGATGATCCTCTGGATGCGGACCGCACGCCGCCACGATATCGTCAAACCCAAGACCTTCGTGCGCACGCTGTTTCACGAGTTCGGCCATTACCTCGATTATTCGCTGCTCAAGCTCGACGAGTCGTTCCACAATAGCGGCTTTTTCAAGCGCGAGTCGTTCCTGGTCAGGGTGTTGTATCCGTCGATAGCCGAACGCTCCCGGACGGAATCGAGCCGCTGACATGCCGGCGCGCCGCTTGACATGCGCGCGGCGCATCGCGATAGCTATTCTCGACGCGTCGTTTTCGCGGCGCGGCGGGAATGACACGACTATGGGAATTCTAGAGACGATGGGAATATCCGGCTCGCCCATTGAGCCGCTGCTCGAAGCACTCTCCGACCTTGCTGGAAAGAATCAAGCGTTGGCCGAGCGGATGAATCGCCACGCCGAACGATGCGTTTACGCGGCGACGAAATCAGCGATGGAGCGGTTGGCGGCCAAGGAGCGCGCACACGCCGAAGCACTCTGCGCGATCCTGGCGGAATATCAGCGATCGGCTGCGTCGGCCGAACTTCCCGCGCGCGACGGCACCAGCAACTGGGAACGATTAACCGGCGACCTCGCGCTCCTGTCTGAGCTTGGTATCGAGCTCGGCCGCCAGGCGATTCATTGGGAATCACTCGATTCCGATATCGCGCGACGTATTCAAGCTATCGCGGATGAAGACCATCATGTGATGGGCGAGCTGCGAAAGCTCGCGCTGAGAGCCGACCCGCAAGCGCTGGATTGAAAGCTTGCCGCACGTCCGCGGCGGCGTTTACAGATAGCGATGGAGCCGGCGGCGCTCGAGCTCCTCGATCACACGACGCACATCCTGCGAGCGCGAGCGTCTCGCAACCAGCAGCGCATCGGCGTCATCGACCACGACCAGATCTTCAACGCCGAGCAGCACGATCAAGCGCTCGCCGGCGCGAGCAAGCACGCCCTCCGATTCAAGCGCCATCACGTTGCCGATCAGCGCGTTGCCGCCGGTGTCGCGCAGCGCTTCCCACAGGCCGTGCCAGCTCCCGACGTCATGCCATCGGAACCGGGCGCGTACTCCGAAGATATGCGCGCTCTTCTCAATCACTTCCCGATCGAAGGCGTCGAGCTTGAGCTTGGCGTAAGCTCGCGCAAGATTCACGGCCGCTCCGCCCTCGGACTTACCCATGATCTTCCACAGCCGCGGGCAATGCTCCGCCAGTTCGGACGCCACCGTCTCCGCGCTCATCACGAACATCCCTGCGTTCCACAGATACTTTCCCGAACGCACCATCGAGCGCGCGCTCGCCGGCGCGGGCTTCTCGACGAAACGCTCGACCTTGAAACCGACTCCGGCATCGGGACCGATCTTCATGTAACCGTAGCCCGAGTCCGGACGCGTCGGCGTCACGCCAATCACGACGATCGCGCGGCGGCGGCCGGCAAGATTGAAGGCTTGTGCCAGCGTGCGGCGGAATCCCGATCCGGGCGTCACATAATGGTCCGCGGGCGTCACCGCGAGCATCACGTCGCCCAGGCGCTCCCTGATTACCGCCCATCCGTAGACGATCGCGACCGTCGTGCCGCGCGCCTGCGGCTCGACCAGCAGGTTCTCCGCCGGGATCACTCCTTCAAGCTCATTGGCGAACGCGTCGCGCTGCTCCGCGGGAACCAGCACGAAGATTCGCTCGCGCGGAATCAACGGCTGATGGCGCGCGATCGTGTCGGCAATCAGCGTGTTCTTTCCTTCGAGAGCAAACAGCGGCTTGGGACGAGCGCCGCGGCTGGCCGGCCAGAACCGAGTGCCTCGGCCGCCGGCGATAATCAGCGCCGCCTTGAGATGATTCTTCCGTTTCGCCCGCATCGGCCGCCCGGTCACATCGCCCCCAGTTCTTTCAGCTTGCCTTCGAACAAGCCGCGAATCTCGCCGAGGGTTTGCTCGTCGACCGCCTCGAAGCGCATCACCAACGCGGGCTGCGTATTCGACGCGCGCACCAATCCCCAACCGTTGGGGAACTTGACCCTTACGCCATCGATATCGACCACCTCGTAGCGCGAGCGGAAGAAATCGGCCGCCTTGCGCACCACGTCGAATTTTTTGTCATCGGGACAGTCGAGCCGAATCTCGGGCGTAAACCGGCTCTTGGGCAGGTCGTGCAGAAGCGCGGCGAGCCCCTTGTTCTCGCGGCTGATGATTTCGAGCAGGCGGAACGAGGCGTAGATAGCATCGTCGAATCCATAGTAGCGGTCGGCGAAAAACATGTGGCCGCTCATCTCCCCCGCCAGCATCGCGCCCTCCTGCTTGAGCTTGGCCTTGAGCAGCGAATGGCCGGTCTTCCACATGATCGGACGCCCGCCGTGGCGCGCGACGTCGTCGTACATCCGCTGCGAGCATTTCACTTCGCCGATGATCGCGGCGCCCGGATGCTCGACGAGGAGCGCGCGCGAAAACACCACCAGCAACTCGTCGCCCCACACGATTCTGCCGTTCTCATCGACCGCGCCGATCCGGTCGGCGTCGCCGTCGTAGGCGATACCGACGCTGGCGCGATTCGCCGTAACCGCCGCGCTCAGATCGCGCATGTTCGCTTCCACCGTCGGGTCGGGATGATGATTCGGAAAGCGGCCGTCCATCTCGATATACAGCTCGACGGTGTTGATCCCCAGCTCGCGCATCAGCGGCGCCGCTACCGCGCCACCGCATCCGTTGCCGCCGTCGACCGCCACCTTGAGCCCGTGCTTGAGCTTGAAGTTTCGCCGGATGAAATCCTGATAATCGGGCAGCACCGGACGCGCGGTGAGCGTGCCCTTCTCGGGCGCGCTGATAAAATCCCGCCGCTCGATTATGCGGCGCACCTCCTGGATGGCGTCGCCGTAGATGGTGGACGGTCCCACCCCGAGCTTGAACCCGTTATACTCAGCGGCGTTGTGGCTGCCCGTGATCATGACGCCGCCGTCCATCTTCCAGTGCGCGACCGAAAAGTAGAGCAGCGGCGTCGGCACCACGCCGATATCGACGGCATTGATGCCGCCGGGAAGCAGCCCTTCCAACAGCAGATGGTAGAGGCGATCGGAGGAGAGGCGGCAATCACGCCCGACGGTTACGGTCTTCTTGCCAGCGCGATGCAAGATCGTAGCGTAGGCGCGACCCAGGTTGACTACGAACTCATCGTCAAAGTCGGTTTCGACGATGCCGCGGATGTCATACTCGCGAAAGACTTGGGGATTCATCTAGCCCGAAGGACTCCTCCTCACACGCCGCTTGGGCGCTCGACGCTCGGCCCAGCCAACGCCGAACTGCCTGGTTCAGTTTGTGCGGAATACCGAATGCGTGCAAGCTTCGAAATCGCGGCGGACGCGTATCAATGACGGAACCGGCTCAAAATCGAGGGGTAGCGCTGATAACCGGCGCCGGCCGCGGAATCGGCCGCGCGGTCGCGATTGAATTGGCCCGCCTTGGCTTCAGGCTCTGTATCGCCGCACGCAATCGCGAACAACTGGAAGAGACCCGTCGCCTGACCGCGCTCGCGCCCTCCGATTGCCTGATCGTGCTGCTCGACCTTGCCGACGACGAAAGTCCGCGAGCGCTGATCGAAGCCACGCTCGATCATTTCGAGCGCATCGATGTCCTGATCAATAACGCGGGATGGGCGCCGCCGCGTTCGGCCCTGCTCAAGACCGGCTTCGCCGACATGGATCGCATGATCGCCGTCAATCTGCGCGCGCCGATAGCGCTTACCCGGATCGCGGCCGCGGAGATGGTCACGCAGGGCGGCGGAGCTATCGTTAATGTCGCTTCGACTGCCGCGCTTACCGCTCCCGCCGGCGAGGCGATTTACGCGGCGACGAAGGCCGGGCTGATAGCGTTTACGCGCTCCTGCTTCGCCGAACTGCGCGAGTATCGGATCAAAGTCTCAGTCGTCGTTCCCGGCCTGGTCGATTCCGACCTGATCCCATCAAATAAACGACTCGATCGCAGTCTGATGCTGTCGCCGGCGCATGTCGCCGCATCGATCGCACAGATCATCACCGCGCCGCCCGAGGTTTGCCCGCTGGAGATCGTGCTCCAGCCGCTGCAAGATCCCGAGCGACCGCGCCGCTAAACGTGCGCGCCGTAGCCGCCGCCGACGTCGATTGAGGCTCCCGAGATATAACTGGCGCGATCAGAAGCCAGGAACGCTACTAATCCGGAAACTTCCTCAGGATTGCCGAAGCGCCCGAGCGGCACTGTCTTTGCCCGCTCGGCGGCGAATTCCTCAATCGATTTGCCCGGCGCGAGGCGATTGCGGATGTTCTCAAATTGCGGCGTCAGCACGAACCCGATATTAACCGAATTGACCAGGATCCGCTTCGGCGCCAGTTCCTGCGCCAATGCCTTGTTGAGCGCGAAACAGGCCGCGCGATGAGCCGCCGTCGCAAACAAGCCGGGCGCAACCACCCGACCGATTATCGCGTTGATATTGATTACTCTAGGAGCGGAACTCTTCTCCAGCAATCGCAGAGCCGCGCGTGTGCATCGCACCTGGCCGAGCACCTTGAGATTGTAGTCGCCGAGAAAATCATCGTCAGTCAGCGCCGCGAACGTCCCCGGACGAGCGCCACCGGCATTGTTGACCAGGATATCGAGGCGTCCGAAAGCGGTTTCGACCTCGGCTACCAGCGCGTCGATATCCGCGGCTTGAGTGATGTCGACCCGCCGCGCGATACATCGGACGCCCCGCGCCTCGACTTCGCCGCGCACCTTGTCCAGATCCTCGAATCCGCGAGCGCAGATCGCCATGTCGCAACCTTCGGCGCCCAGTTCCAGCGCGATTGCACGCCCCAGCCCCTTGCTCGCGCCCGTCACTATCGCAACCCTGCCCTTTAGTCCTAGCTGCACTGAAAGCTCCTGTTCCTCAGCAGTTCGATCGGTTCTGCATCATAGCTCTTGCCTTCGAGCGCACAACCCCGCTCTGGCCACTGGGAAGCTTCGCCGTCCGGGATGAATCGAACAACGTGAGCCCGCCTGATATAACAGCTTGGCGCCGACGCGGCGCGCGAACGATGTCGTTTACCTTAAGACTGACGCTAGCCCTGATTGTCGCTGTGATCGCGGCGGCGCTGATCGCGCCGTGGGTGGGTGCGCTGGTCGATATGCTCGGCTTTCGATTCCCGTTCCCGCGCGTCTTCGATCGCGTCGTGATGGTCACGCTTGCCGCCGTGATGATCCAAAGCGCGAGGCCGCTTAAGCTCGGCACGCGCCTTCGGGCAGGCTTTGCGGATCTTTCCGCCAACCTCGGGCGGAGCGCGCGCGGATTCGCGATTGCGATCGCGGCGATCGTGGCAATCTGGATCGCGGCTACGGTTATCAGCGCAAGCGGCGTCGCGATTTCATCAAGATTGTGGATACGCTTACCCGGAACGATAGCCGCCGCGATCCTGATCGCGACTATCGAGGAGGGATTCTTCCGCGCTGTCCTGCTCGACGGCATGCGCGACGACTTCGGCGCGCGTAAGGCGCTGATCATCAGCGCCGCCGTGTACTCGCTCGCCCATCTGGTGCGCGCGCCGGCTCACTTCCAACTGCACGGGCTCCATCTGATGGCCGGGTTCGGAGTGCTCGCGTCGAGCTTCGCTCAGTTCGGCAATGCCGCCGCCCTGATGACGCTGTTCGTCGGCCTCTTTCTATTAGGCCTGGTGCTTGGCGAAGCGTTCATACTGACCGGCACGGTCTACTTCTCGCTTGGGATGCACGCGGGTCTCGTCGTTGGCGCCAAGTCATGGGGCTACATGACGGCGGCCGGCAGTTCGATGCCGATCTGGCTGGTGGGCCGCACCCGCCCGCCACTGATCGGCGGCGCCGGCGCCTGGATAATCGCGCTCGCGATGTTGCTCTTGATTAAGCCTCTGGTCGGCAACCCCGGTCGGACGTCCCGACGCAGCGACCTTTCGGCGTTCTAGTTGTAAATCTTGGGGGCGCCGCGGGGGCGGGTGCGGTAGCGCCGATGCGTCCACAGGAACTGCTCGGGATAGCGCCGCACCATGTCTTCGATCGGTTTGACGAAGCGGC
>JBEKLA010000149.1:0-10059 GCA_050010455.1 Binataceae bacterium (SeqCode)
ATGGAAAAAGACAAAATTCTGCGTGTGCTCGGTCGCGACCCCGCCGCGGGACTGAGCCAGGCGCGGGAATGGGTGAAGAGTGATGACCCACACCTGGTGCGGGATGCGGCGGCGGTGCTGGAGGACATCGGAGGGCACGAGCAGGAGCTGAGCGCGGCGAAGACCACGCTCGAGCGCGTCGAGCAGCAAGCGTCGCCGGGGGATAGGTTGTAACGGCAAATGGCAACCGATTGCCTCCGAGTCCGACTTGCCGCTTTCTCCTGCTCCGCCGCCGCATCCGCTTTGTTTGTCATTCCGAGCGAAGCGAGGAATCCCGGCTTCCACGGAATCTCGCGCTTGCGACTCCGGGATTCCTCGCTCGAAACCCTCGCTCGGAAATGACTAAGCAGAGGTCCTCTCCGCGCGGCTCCGAGTCTTGACGCCAACCCGAACGAAGTGAGTTTTTCACCGACTGCTCGCTTCGCTCGGGTCCTCTCAATCCCTGACCAACCCGACCAACGGGAGCGGTTTCTGAAAAACCCGCCGGCATGGAATGCCGCCGCTTGAATCTGGCGGCGGGGTGGGGTTCAATGCCGCGATGGGTAGTGCGGGGATGGCAAAGAGATCAACATCGACGCCCGATGCGGCAATCGGCGGCCAGACCGCCAATGTCCTGGTGATCCACGGCCCTAATCTGAACCTGCTCGGCGAGCGCGAACCCGAGATCTACGGCCGAACCACTCTGGCGGAGATTGACGATCGATTGCGCGAACTGGGCGCCGAGTTGGGCGTGAGCGTCGAGACGTTTCAATCCAACAGCGAAGGCGCGATCGTCGACCGTATCCAGGAGGCGCGCGGCAAGGTCGGCGTGTTGCTGATCAACCCTGCGGGGTATACTCACACCAGCGTCGCGATTCGTGACGCCGTGCAGGCGCTCGGTGTGCCCGTGATCGAGGTCCATCTGTCCAACGTCTACCGCCGCGAGCGGTTCCGCCATCGCTCGATGTTCGCCGACGTCGCGCACGGACGAATCATGGGTTTTGGCGCGGACAGCTATCTGTTGGCGTTGCGCGCCGCGGCCGGCCTGGTTCGATCGGCGGCCAAGTGACGCCGTGAGCGGATCATGGCGGTTGCCGCAGTTATCTCTTGCGGCCAAAATCTGAATCCGGAGCCCAATGGAAGTCAAAGAGATAAGAGCCCTGCTCACGCTGATGAATGAATTCGGGCTGGTCGAGCTCGAAATCGAGGACAAGAGGGGCAAGCTGCGTTTAGTTCGCCCGGGCGCGAGGGCCGGAGCGCCGGCTGCGGCGCTCGATTCCGCCGCCGCGCCCGCTCCCAAGGTGAAGACGGCCGCGCCCGCGAAGAGCGCGGCGGAGGGGGCGAAGCCGTCGCCAAGGGCGCCCGAGCTCGCGCCGAATCAGAGATTTGTTCAGAGCCCGATGGTTGGCACGTTCTATCGCAAGTCGTCGCCCGAAGCCACGCCGTTTGTCGAGGAAGGGGATACGGTCCGCAAGGGCCAGCCATTGTGTATAATTGAAGCAATGAAGATGATGAACGAAATCGAGGCCGACGTAGCCGGCCGCGTGGTCAGCATCCTGTGTGAGAACGCTCAGCCGGTTGAATACGAGCAGCCGCTGATGGTGCTCGAGGTCGAGTGAGGCGCGCGAGGTCCTCCGGCCTTGTTTAAGAAACTGCTGGTCGCAAATCGCGGCACGATCGCGATTCGCATAATCCGCGCCTGCCGCGAGCTGGGAATTGCGACGGTAGCGGTCTATTCGACCGCCGATAAGCAGGCGCTGCACGTGCGGATGGCGGATGAGTCGGTTTGTATCGGCCCGCCGGCGGCCGAGGACAGCTATCTGAACATCCCGTCGATTCTGAGCGCCGCGGTTGCCTACGGCGCCGACGCGGTCCATCCGGGCTACGGCTTCCTGTCCGAGAACGGCGATTTCGCCGAAGCCTGCCATCGCTCCGGATTGCAGTTCGTCGGGCCGCGCGCCCGCCATATCCGCCTGATGGGCGATAAGCCGCGCGCGCGCCGGATCATGAAGCGCGCCGGCGTGCCGGTGCTGCCGGGCAGCGAAGGCACCGGCATCACGGAGTTGCGCGACGCGCAGGCGCACGCCAAGGCGATCGGTTATCCGGTGCTGGTCAAAGCGGCGGCAGGTGGCGGCGGCAAGGGGATGCGGATCGTGCGCGATGCAAGCGAGCTGTCGCGCCTGTTCGCGCTCGCTCGCGCCGAGAGCGAGGCCGCGTTCGGCTCGAGCAAGATGTACTTCGAGAAGTATCTCGAACAGGCCCGCCACGTCGAGTTCCAGATTATCGCCGACACGCAGCGCAACGTGATCCATCTCGGCGAGCGCGATTGTTCGCTCCAGCGCCGCCATCAGAAGGTGCTCGAAGAGGCGCCGTGCCCGGTGCTCAGCGCGCGGCTGCGCCAGAAGATGGGCCAGGCGGCGGTGCGCGCGGCCGAAGTGGTGGGCTACTCGAACGTCGGCACAGTCGAGTTTCTGCTTTCGGCCGACGGTACGTTTTACTTCATCGAGATGAACACGCGTATCCAGGTCGAACACGGCGTGACCGAGATGGTCACCGGCATCGATCTGGTCAAGGAGAGCCTGCTGCTCGCGATGGGCGAGCGGATGCGCTTCAAGCAGAAGCAGATTCAGCTTCGCGGCGCGTCGCTCGAATGCCGCATCTATGCCGAAGACCCGCAGACCGGATTGCCCTCGCCGGGCGTGGTCACGAGCCATCATCCGCCGGGCGGCCTCGGCGTGCGAATCGAAACCGCGCTGTACAGCGGCTATCGCGTGCCGGTTCATTACGACCCGCTGGTGGCGAAGCTGATCGTTCACGCCGACAATCGTGAACTGGCGATCGCGCGCACCAGGGCCGCGCTGCGCGAGTACATGATCGACGGTATCAAGACCAATATCCCGCTCCATTTGAAGATTCTCGACGATCCCGATTTCCAGCGCGGCCAGGTCGCGACGGATTTCCTCAAGCGCTTCGCCGCGCCGGAACAGGAGACTCCAGCTCCGCGTGCGGTGGAGTCCTGAGACTCAACGATCCATCTGAGTGAGCAAACGATGAAGCAAAGTTTCTTCGCTGTCGAACACCATATGCCGAAAGCCTTAAGCGCCCTTGTGGCGATTCTTATCGCGACCGCGATTGTGGCCGCGTCCGCCGTCGCGGCCGATCCGCCGAAAATCCAGGTCTCCCAGCCGGTCTACGATTTCGGCAGTGCGCTGTCAGGGCCCGCGATCCATCACACGTTCAAGGTGAAGAACGTGGGCGGCAGCGAATTGGTCATCGATCACGTTCAGACCAGTTGCGGATGTACCGCCGCCGAGCCGAGCAAGAAGCATCTCCAGCCCGGCGAGGATGCGGATATCGCGGTGACCTTTGATACCCGCCTCATCAAAGGGCACAGCGAGCGCACCATCACGGTTTTCAGCAACGATCCGCACACGCCCGAGTCCACGATGACGATCAAGGGCCAGCTCACGGTCGAGTTCGAAACCACGCCCAAGGAAGTGTTCTTCGGCAAGGCTCGCCTGGGAACCGAGGAATCCCGCCAGGTGACGGTTACTTATACCGGCAAGGGAGATTTCAAAGTCAGCAAGATTTCCAACTCGAGCCCGAGCATCAAGGTGGCGCAGGCGCCGCTGAAGGACGGCAAGTCCGGTGTGATACTCACCGTGACCAGGCTCAAGACGATGCCGGTGGGGCCGTTCGACGATAGCATCGAAATCGACACCAGCCGGCAGCCGATCTTGGTCCACGTTTCCGGCCGGATAGTCGGCGATATCGCCGTCGAGCCACCGCAGGTTTCCTTCGGGATCGTGCCCCACGGGCAGGGCGCGGTGAGAGTTCTGCGAGTGGCCAACTCGGGCAGCCATCCGGTACAGGTGACCGAAGTTTCACCGCAGATAACCAGCGCCGCTACCCCGCCCCATAGTGTCGTGGCCAAGGTCGAGCCCGTGACTCCGGGCAAAGAGTACAAAGTCACGCTGGAGTTGCGTCAGGGGACACCGGACGGCCAACTTCGCGGCAAACTTTCGATAAAAACTGACGATCCGCAGGAACCCGTGCTGACCGTGCCGTTCTTCGGCATCGTGGGCGCCTTCGAAGGCTGAGGCTAGCCGCCGGCTGGACCGCGCCTCACGTCTCTTTTAACGCTCTACGGCTGGCTCTATCCCCGCTGTCGCGAATTCGCTTGTCTCGATAAGCCGAACGTCCGTATATTTATAATCAGGGGGTAGGGATCGGCTGCAGGGGCTCGGATGTCGAGACTGTCACGCTTCAATCCCTTCGTCGCGATGCGGCGCAAGGTGCTCGGATTGTTTGTGCGGCTGCTTACCAAGCCGCTCAGGCAGTATGTCGTTAAAATTCCCAACGATCCGGTCAAGATGGAGCGCTACATTCGCCAGGGCGATGTACTGCTGGTCGAAGGCAACGAACGAATCAGCGAGGTCATCAAGTATCTGACCCAGAGTTCGTGGTCTCACGCGGCGCTTTACGTAGGCGACGAGCCGCTGAAACGCGATCCCGGTCTCGCCGCGCAATTGCTCGAAGAATTCGGCGACGACGCCAGGCATCTGCTGGTCGAAGCTCTGGTCGAACGCGGCGTGGTGCTGACTCCGCTCAGCAACTACCGCCATTTCAACATTCGTATCTGCCGGCCCTACAATCTGTCCCGCGACGACGTGCGCCAGGTTGTGGATCAGGCCTTGAGCAAGGTCGGCAACACTTACGATCTGAGGAATATTTTCGATCTGGCCCGTTATTTCCTGCCCGTGAGCCTGGTGCCGCGACGGTTCAGGCGCAAGGCGCTGCGCTTCGGCAGCGGCGAGCCAACCCACGTTATCTGTTCGAGCATGATCGCCGATTGTTTCTATCGCGTGAAATTCCCGATCGTTCCCAATTTCAAGGAGCCGCCCTTGCTTGAGAAGCGGCTCGAAGACGCGCCTCGGCTGATGCGGCTGTTTGCGCGGCCGGACGGGCGGCGCTTCGGTGTTTTTCGCACCGTCGCACCCACCCAGATTACGCCCCGCGATTTCGATCTGTCGCCCTACTTCGAGGTGATTAAGTTCAACATCATCCAGGACCTCAAGTTCGACTATAAGAAACTGGTTTGGGCCGAGGACGAAGCGGAGCCGGAAGTCGAAAAATCGGCTTGATTGGGCTGCGCTGGATGGCTACTCTGCCTTCGAAGGGGCGTTCGCTCCGGCGGGATGGCTAGAACATGAGTGAGACGGAAGCTAAGGGCAATCGGGAGCTGCTGGAGAAGACCATCGCCAAGATTCTCCATCGGCACTGCAACTTCGGCTGGGCGCATTACTACATCCCCAGCGAGAAGTTCCCGAGCCTGATCGAGGAACTGGTCGAAGTCTTAACGCCTGCCAGTCAAGTCAGCCACCAAGAGATCGTGCAGTTCCTGCTGCGCACCCAGCGCCTCTCCTCGGAGCAGCAGCGCGCCGAAAAGTTCGGCGAAGAATTCCTCGTCTACCGCCGCGGCTAGAGCGCGAAACCCTCGGCCGGCCGCGACGACGCTCGGATCACAACGGGTCTCAAGTTCGCCACATGGAATTCCTCGTCGGTCTCAGTTCGCCGTCATCCTTGTATGTCGAATCTGGTAAAGGAAGAGGAGATGAGGCGGGAGACCGACGTCATTCAGGGTCCGCGAAGGCCGGCGCTGAGCAAGGATCCCCGTCTCGCCGAGCAAGGGGTGAGGTAACCCGAACAGTCGCCTGGGCCGGTGAAGCCCGCATCGTGCGCAAGGATGGGTGACGCCCGGCGGAGGAGGAATATGGAAGCGGTCTATGTAGGCATCGATGTGTCGAAGGAGTGGCTGGACGTTGGGGTGTGGCCGGGGGCGCAAAGCCTTCGCGTGGGCAATGATGCGGCTGGACTTAGCCAGTTGACCAAGCGCCTGCACGCGCTTGGTCCGCGCGCGGTGGTGCTGGAGTCCAGCGGCGGGCTGGAGGCGCTGGCCGCCAGCGAGTTGCACGCCGCCGGATTCACGGTGGCGGTAGTCAATCCGCGCCAGGTGCGCGAGTTTGCGCGCTCGTTGGGGACCTTGGGCAAGACCGACCGGCTCGACGCCGTGGTGCTGGCGCAGTTCGCTCAGTCCAGCCACAGCAACGGACGCCTGGTGCCGATGCGTTTGGCGGAGCCGGCGCAGGCCGAGCTCAAGGCGCTGGTGGCGCGGCGCCGCCAATTGTTCGGCATGCTGGTGGCGGAAAGCAACCGTCGCGAGCGCGCGCCCAAGGTGGTGCGCAAGAGCGTCGTGCAAACTATCAAGGGTCTCAAACGCGCGCTGGCTGCGGTGGAGGAGCAACTCAAACAGACGCTGGCCAGTGCGCCCGCGCAGCAGGCCAAGGCCAGACTGCTCACCGCGGTACCGGGGGTGGGACCCCAGCTGGGCGCTACCCTGCTCGCCGAACTGCCGGAACTCGGCCAGCTCGGACGGCGCCAGATCGCCTCGCTGGTGGGAGTCGCGCCGCATCCGCACGAGAGCGGCAAGTTCAAGGGCCGGCGCATGATCTGGGGCGGCCGCGCGCACGTCCGCACCATGCTCTACATGGCCGCGCTCAGCGCGGTGCGCCACAATCCGCCGTTGCGCGCCCACTATCAGGCCCTGCTCGAACGGGGCAAGGCCAAGAAGCTCGCCCTCGTCGCCTGTATGCGCAAACTCCTCGTTACCCTTAATGCCATCCTCAGAGACTCTACCTCTTGGAGGCCCTGCGACCTTGACTTCCAACACAGTCGCTGAACGAAGGTGGCCGCTGCGGCCATCTCCTGAGCCGTAAGCGAAGGACCCTGTGGGCCGCAGTGAAGGATCTCGCTTTCGCTCGGAGTCTGCGAATTTGTGACACCGAGCCAACGAGGCGGCCTGAGATTTAACCTCGGTTTTTCAGAGTTGTCATTCCGAGCGCAGCGAGGAATCCCGAATCCTATACCCTCGCCCGCTGCTTCTGCGGGAGAGGGCGGCGCGGCGCGACTCTTGCGCTCTTTTTGCAAGAGTTGTGACGCGCGGGTGAGGGGGCCCTTTTGGCGAGGCGGCCTTATTGACCGTCGCCCAAGACTTCAGCCTGCCACGGTTGTAAACGAATCAGGGTGCTTTTCGCCGCCTTCAGATCCTGCTCCTGCCCTCCAATGTCAGAAAGTACGACGACCGCGTCTTCGACTAGTTCTGGATCGGAACTCTTCATCCATTCGCGCGCCTCGGCCTGTCCCGCATTAGAGTCGCGGCCCAGCACTCGCAAAATCTTGTCTCGCTCCATCTCTAGCAGCGCCAAGCTGCGTTCGGGGCCATACCATTGAACGTCCACCTGTTCCTGGATTTCGTTGGGGCCAGGAGTCGGTTTGGGCTTGCCTTGCCGGGCTGCGGCGCGCCGTGCAACTTTATTAATCTCGCGCTCGAGCTCCGGCAGGACCTCGCTATCGTAGAACTTCGCGAAATCGCGGCTGGCGTCCACGTAGCGCCCGTTGCGCAGGCGACAGACCTGCGGCCACGCTGCGGGGAACTCTCCGAGTCCGGGCATAACTGGGCGGTCGTCCCCGTCAATCCTGCTGTCGAGGATTAACTCGCGTTTCCCGTCACCGTCGAGATCCCTCAGCATTTGGTCAAGTCCTCTGCCGGCACCGTCATAGGTCTGTGCCCTCAGCTTTCCCGGGGCTCCCTGCCACGAGATAAACAGGTAGGCGCGACCTTTGCCCAGCTGAGTGGTCAGCAGCTCATATTTTCCATCGCCCGCGAGATCCATCCACGCGAACTCGTCGATATCGTTTTCGGTGTCGGGCTCGCTAACCCCGGACTTGCCCAGCGCGCGAAGCGCGTCGACGTTGGCCGCGTTCCAGGGGCGGTTGGCGACCTCATCGTTGGTGCTGAAGGAGTCCTCTTCTGTAAAGCAATTCTTTTCAGCACCCAGCGCAATGCCCGCAACCGCCAAGATTGTTGTCGCGCACGCAATCAATAGTCTCTTCATCATGCATTCCACGACGCGGGCACTGGATGACCGCGCGAGTCCTTCTACTTCGCTCGCTACCGCTTCTCCCACGGCATCTGTTGCTCGAAGGCGTGCGCGACGCGCAACAGCGTGGCGTCGTCGAAGTGACGCCCCGTGAGCATCATTCCGACCGGCAGTCCATTCGATTTAGCGCACGGCACGTTTAGCGACGGATGCCCGGTCATGTCGAACGGCGCGGTATTTCCCAGCATGTTCCAGCCGTGGCCGATAAACTCGCTGAGCCCGAGGTTCGGCTCGTAGCGATGGGCCTTCATCGGCGTGGTCGGCATCACCAGGACGTCGACCTGCTCCAGCGCGCGATCGTACGCCGCGCGCAACTCGCGGCGCTGGTTCTGGGCTTTCGCATACAGATGGCCGTGATAGGCGCGGCTCAGATAAGTGCCCATCATCACCGTGAACTTGACTTGCGGGGGAAGATCCTGCGCCTGGGACTGCAACGATTTTCCTAAAAAGCTCGCCAGATTCTCGTTGTAGAGCCCCTTCCAGTGATAGCCGACGCCGTTGCCGCGAATCAGCGCGGTCATCCCTTCCGCGAGCAAAGCCCAGACGATTCCGCCCGCCTGAAGATGGTCCGGCACCGAGACTTCCCGCACCTGCGCACCGAGTTCGCGCATCGCCTCGACGCCGGCCCGCACCTTCGCGTCGACGTCGGCCTCGAAGCCGGGCGTGCCGAAGCCTTCGCGCAGTATTCCGATACGCACGTTGCGGATATCCTTGGTCAGCGCCTGCGTATAAGGCTGGGTCGGCACGTCGTACTGGCGCGGGTCCATCGGATCCTTGCCGGCGATCACTTCCAGCAACAGCGCTACATCCGCCACCGACCGACCCATCGGCCCCGCGTGATCGAACGTGGGGTCAATCCCAGCGATACCGGTATACGGCACCAGGCTATGCGTGGGCTTAAGCCCGACGACCCCGCACCACGACGACGGGATTCGAATCGAGCCGCCCTGGTCGCCGCCGATCGTGAGGTCGATATCGTCGTAGTAGAGCGCCGCGCCCGATCCGCCCGACGATCCGCCGGCGAGATGACCCGGGTTGTGCGGATTCAGCGTCGCGCCGTAAGCGCTGCTGTCGCCGCCGCCCGAAAACGCGAAGTTGTCCATGTTCAGGATCGCGGTGATCTCGCCTCCCGCGTCGAGGATACGGGTGATTATCGTCGCGTCGATATCGGGCACGTAGCCCGCAAACACATGCGACGCGCAGGTCATCGGAATCCCCGCGATACAGACGAAGTCCTTGATCCCGAGCCGCTTGCCGGCGAGCTTGCCCGTCTTCGCGCCCTTTACCGAGCATCGCCGCACGATCGCGTTGAGCGGATCGTCCTTGCGGCTCGGCCGGCCGCCCCGATCGCGCTCGCGATACCTGATCGCAGGCAGGTTGGAGGGCGCCTGCTCCAGCATCTCGAGCGCCTCGAACATGCCCGGCACCAATGCCTGGTAGGCCGAAACCTCCTCGTCGCTGAGTTCGAAGTAGTTAGCCTCGGCAAGACGGCGGAGATCGTCCGCGGTCGGCGGTCGCAGTGCCATAATCGTCCCTCCTGTCTGCGAATCAACGCTATTTCATTCAGCCGCTATTTCATTCAGCTATCGATCGTTTCTTGGCCCACCCTTGTTCGTATGGCGTCCAGAACGACGAGGTCAGCTTGACCTCCTTGAACTTCCACGCGCCGCCCACCTTGACGTAGCGATCCTCGTAATAGGCCGCTCCCCACACCGCCTGAGAGCCTTCGGCGAAGGTGCACGGCTCGAGCAGATACCAGCGCCCGGTGCCGCGATCTCCCTCGACGTCGATCTGAGGATTCATCACGTAATGCAGGGCGAAGGGCAGCTTCTTCGAGACGCCGGCGAAGAAATCGTAGATCGCTTTGCGTCCCTCGTAGCGGCCGAAGCTGCCGCCATCCCAGACCGCGTCGTCGGTGAACAGCGAGATCAGCCCGTCGGCGTTGTAGCCGGCGTCGCAATAACCGCAGTAACGAGCCTTGAGCTTGCGAATCGCCTCGATGTCCTCGAGCGTCTGAACACGCTTTTCAAGCTCCTGGATA